>JBBRRK010000007.1:0-34054 GCA_038200765.1 Nitrospirales bacterium | reverse complement strand
GCCTCTCTCCAGTTGCGTGTGGATCATCGTCCGTTCTTGAAGACTCAACTGTGTGTAGATATTTCCCATGCAACATATTCTCCCATACATGTTGCACTTGGTTTTTGAGCGCGCCAGGTCTTCATCGACGCCAAAGGCACCGAATTCGCGCCGTTACCGCTGGGGAACAAGAGTCTCATCGTCTACAAAGTGCCCGGTCTGGCAGGAGTGACTCCGAAAGGGCTCTCCAAGGCGGAACGCGATCTGCAGCGGTATATGCAAGTCATCCTGCCGCCGTCTCGCTCGCCCGAGGAACTGGTGAAGACTGTGCAGTCTTGGCCGTGCGTCGAGGAAGCCCATGTCGCACCTGAAATCAGTCTTCCGTAGGATGGTTTCCCTCCCGACGCGATCCTGTGGTTGACCGGAGTTCCCTTGTGATCGATCCAGTACCCGTCATCGGGCGCTAATTTGGACGCAACGATCGCGTTGATGTGGCGCACCTGGCTTGGGCCAAATGACGCTTTGACAAGTTAGCTAGTCCTGTCCCCAACGAAGCCTTGTCACGGGCACGTGAACAGCCGCTTGACCGAGAACTGCGTCAAAGCGGCTTGTGGCCAGGTCTTGATTTTAGCCTGCCAGCAATTTGTACTCGATTGTACTGCCCAACAGCAGACAGTCGTATACTACTGCAACGGGTCGGATGCCGACGGTCGGTGACCGGCCAAGTGCGGAAGTTCGGCGCTGAGATCGTACCGCCATAAAGCGGTCCTCAGCCCTGTCGCATTAACGAGTCGCTTGACCGGCTCGAAACAGCGGAGCGGAGCGACACTGTGAAGGGTCCGTGTCGAAGCGGGGGTTAGCAGCCTTAGGCAGGACCCTTCGGAATGAGCTTCTCGATATCACGACGAACCTTATCAATGTGATGGTCCGCAATATAGTAGCGACGATCGTCAAAATCGGATAACCAAATCTTGAGTTCTCGATCTCTTGTGAGGGAACAGAAAAGGGGTCGGGAGTCTTTGTTTGAGAGAATTTTCTCCGGTCAGGGCAAGATCCACCCCTCCGGCATTTGTGAATTCTATGTGCCTCGCTAGAATGTTGAGATAATGTTTGGCGCATATGATGCGACTCGATTCGGATGTGAAGGCGTGAGAATTACTTGAAATAAAGACTCCCACCCCCCTTTCCCTCTCTCAGGGATAGTCTTGAGTGTGTCCGACGATGCTGCGCCGATTGAGAAGGTTGGGCTGGTCTATCCCACCAGGGTCAGCCTGGACCGATCCACGATTCAGGTGGAGGGGAGGCAGGTCAATCTGTCACCAGGCATGGCGGTCACCGTTGAGATCAAGACCGGCCATCGACGCATGATCGAATATCTCCTGATCCCTTTACTAAAATAAGTAAAGTAAAGCATTATTGAGCAATGAATAAACTGTTTGTTTTATGGGTATAAAAAGCTTTTCAGCTTGCTGTTCTTGCCACGCTATACCTCGGATTTCTTTCCCACGCTGAGGGGCTGTTGGAGAGGGGAGAGTAGGCCGAACTCGCCGTCACCTCCGCTTCAGCCGTTACACCTCACCTTGCGCGGGTGCGTTGGCTGCGGCAGGGACAACAACCCTGATGTGCTTGACCCAAGGCTGTTCAGGTCGCCGTCGAAGACGCTGTGAAACAGCGGCCGGAGGTCATGGCTCAAGCGACACGCGTACGGGCCACGAAACTGACCTATTCCTCCATTGCCAGCGAACGACTGCCGTCGTTGGTCGCGCAAGGGGACTATGGGTTCATTGGGAATCGCTGGAACAACAGTCTCGACCCTACAACGTGGCCCTCTTGCTGCAAATCCCTATCTTCGACGGCTTACAACGCGAAGGCCGCATCGCTGAATCTCGCAGCCAATTGCGGCAGGACGCGCTTCGGCTCCAATCCATTGTGTAAATCATGTCCCGCGTTCCACCGGCTAGTGCAACACTCGTAGTGTGAGAAGTGCACGCGGTAAGCTACGTTCTTCGTGTGTCCTAACACGAGGAAAACGCCATGGTGGCTTACACGCGCATAACAGAGGAAGAGCGAACGTCCGTCTACCGCTGGATTCAAGAGGGTCAGCCGCAGAGTGAGATTGCCCGGCGGTTGTCGCGCAATCCAGGAAGTATAAGCCGTGAGATCGGGCGCAACACGGGGCTGCGCGGCTATCGGCCAAAACAGGCTCACGAAAAGGCGCAGGCCCAGGCCAAGCGAGCGGGCACACGGCGCTATACGGAGGAGGTGCGGCTCGATGCCGAGGCACGGCTCAGAGAGGGTTGGACGCCGGCGAGCATTGGCGGACGAGCGCGGCTTGAGGAGCGGCCGTGGGTGTGCGCGGAAACGATCTACACTCACATCTACGCCGACGCCAAGGCGGGCGGGACATTGTGGAAGAACCTTCCCCGCGCCAAGCGTAAGCGGCGACGGCGCTGTCCCCGTCAGGATGGCCGTGGGCGCGGCCAAATCCCCAACCAGCGAAGAATCGACACCCGTCCGGCGGAGGTGGAGACGCGCCAGACCGTCGGGCACTGGGAAGGCGACCTGATCAACGGGCCGAACGGCACGGGGAACCTGGCCACGCTGGTGGAGCGGAACTCACGCTTCACACTCGTCGGGCGCACGGACAGCAAGGAGGCCGAAGAGGTCGCGCTGAAGATCTGCGCCTTGTTTAAGACGCTGCCTCCACGGGCGCGGCAAAGCGTCACGCTTGACAACGGCAAGGAGTTTGCTCGGCACGAAGAGATTGCGAGGGACACCGTGATGGACGTATTTTTCGCCCATCCCTATCACTCGTGGGAGCGGGGCACCAACGAGAACACGAACGGTCTGATCCGCAGGCTCTATCCCAAGAAGTCATCCTTCGCTGGAATCGGCCGGGCGGAAATCAAGCGCATCGACGCGTTTCTCAACGACCGCCCCCGCAAGTGTCTTGGCTGGTCGACGCCGAGGGAGACGTTGACAGCCTTCCTTGGGCTGCGCCCCGTGAATAACGGGGGCCATAGCCGCGCAGAACATGCCTCCACCGCCGCCCGAAATTCGCGCGACGGACGGAACGGCCACGGCCACATCCTCCAACGACAACGACATTTCTCTGGATTGGGCCTAACGGCAACAGCTACGATAACGGCAAGGAATACGGATCAAGACGAAGACGTCATCTTACTTCAAGTGTTGCAATAGTTATTGGATGTCGGGTGTGAAAATGGAAGTGCACGATGCCATGGCCGGCTTGGCTGCGGCTAAGGACCAAGTAGGTATTGCGCAGGCCGGCATGCGGGCGGCGACGAAGGAACTTGAGTTAGCCCGTGAACGTTATGCGGTAATTACGGCTTCAAGCCATTTCGAGTTGACCAAGGGTCTGACTTCGAGGCTCTCTTCCAACTGAATGCGGCACGAGCCAACCTCGCACGAGCGACCGGCAATCTCAACACGTTGCCGTAAGATAAGTCGAGGCTCGATGTACCGATATCACTCGCTCCGTTGAAATCTTTGTGCGGCAAGGGTAGTGTGCATGGAATGTTGCTCGCGAGACAGACTTACGAGTTAACATAATCATTCTTATCAGACATACGAGATTTTTGATTTATGTCCCTCCAACTGCTCGGTCGTATTCAGCAGGAACTCTCGATCACCGGAAGCGCGATGTATGAAACCGTCCTTGCGCTTGCTGAACGCGTCAACCGTAAGGTCCAGGTGCTCCGATTGCATAGTCACGCGTCGAGCGTATTGAGCCAGATCGAACAGGGTCATGGCGACCTCGGACGTCAGATTGTCGCGCTCTGTGCACAGCGCCCACCGTTCAGCCATGAGTCAATCCCGCCATCCAGTCAACTGGACAATCTTCTCGATCAGACCAGCGACCGTATTCAGTTGTTGAAACAGACACTACTCAGCGTTGACAGCCAAATCCGCGAACTCAAGCTGGAAACGATTCACCACGAGCTCTTGACCCTCCAACAGGACCTGAGTCTTCGCGCGGCGGCCATCGAACGGTTCCTTGTTGCCCAAGGATCACCGGTCATTGGGCGAACACTCGCTGAGGTGAAACTGCCTGCGTCGATTCGTCTCGTCACGGTCCTTCGCGGACCAATTATCATGCCGCCCGACGGTACCCTGATACTCCGCGTTGGCGATGTCCTGGTCATGATCGGACTGCAGGCAGATCTCGCGCAGGTTGCCTCTGAGTTCACCCAGGCGCGGAACGCCAAGTCGGTCTAGCCCGCATGATTATTCCTGATGTACAATCCCACGAGGGAGGACAAGATGACTCGCCTGCGACACGTCTTCATCAGCCTTGTGTTCATGGTCTTGTTCACGCCCCACTCGTTCGCGGCAACTGAGTCTGCCGCACCAAAATCCAGCGACTCACCGGGTCTCCGTCTACTGGAAGAAATTCAAACTGTCATCACCGATTTGGCCGAATCGGCAAAACCCTCCGTCGTGAATCTCATTCCCTTGCCCGGACCTGGGCGAGGGCGTGGGCCGTCTCAAGAACGGCCCCCCAATGCCTCAGGATCAGGGTCCGGCGTCATCATCGATCCTGATGGACATATCATCACGAATAACCATGTTATCGGAGACGCAACGGAAGTTGAGGTTCGCTTTTCCGATAAGTCCACGTTGATCGCACAGGTCGTCGGGAAGGATCTGGATACAGACTTAGCCGTCCTCAAAGTCACCGCGGACCATCCCCTCCCGAGCGCGCGTTTCGGAGATTCATCAGGTGTACGCGTCGGCCAATGGGTGCTCGCCGTAGGGAATCCTTTCGGACTCGATCGGACGGTCACGCTCGGGGTCGTGAGCGGAATCGGCCGGGAAAACATCAATCTCTCGCGCTACGAAAGCTTTATTCAGACGGACGCGTCGATCAATCCCGGCAACTCGGGCGGCCCGCTCTTCAACCTGCGCGGCGAAATTATCGGTATCAATACTGCCATCATTAACTTCGCCCAAGGGATCGGCTTTGCGATTCCTTCCAACATGGCTAAGCAAGTGATTCAGCAATTACTGACGCAAGGACGAGTGACACGAGGCTGGCTGGGCGTCGGCATCCAACCGCTCACGGTGGAGTTGGCACGGAAGTTCGGCGTCAACGAAGGCGATGGAGTCCTGGTCAATGAAGTGTTTGAGAAGGACCCGGCTGCGGCAGCCGGCATCAAACCCGGCGACATCCTGACCCGTATCGACGGAACCGTGATCGATACGCCAAACCGGCTCTCTCGCGTCGTGGCGGGATTACTCCCGGGATCGACGGCAAAAGTTGAGATCGTCCGCGATCAGCAGCGCCTGGTGTTGGACGTCGCCCTCATTGAACGTCGGGACCACGCCGTCATCACATCGCTTCCCCAGGCACGCACTGAAATCAAGTTGGGTCTGGACGTGCAAGATCTGACACCGGGCCTCGCCGATAAATTTAAGCTACGAGAAAGCCGGGGTGTGATGATCAGTAAAGTGGAGCCTGGAAGCCTTGCCCAATCAGAAGGCCTTCACGAGGGCGATCTCATCAAGGAATTAAACCGTATCGATATAGGGTCGGTCGGAGAATTCAGCCGCGCAGTCTCAAAAGTCCGGCGAGGCGAAACCATTCTGCTTCGTGTGCTCAGAGAAAGCCGTGCTTTCTATGTGGTGCTCAAATCAACTGGTCCATAGCAGGAAACTTAAAAAGTCAGTTAGTACAGATAATAATATGCTTTACATAAAGATATAGTTGAGGTTGAGGTACGTGCCGTCAGGCCCTCGCTCAACCTCGGCCTCCGTCTACTTCTTCCGTCGCCCCTGATTAGTCTAATCAATGTGCGGCCGCATGAGTCTCCATCTTGTGTGTGTCAATGATTCGAACCGCAAGCTCGCGTGGCACTTCCTCGTACCGCGCGAATTCCATCGCATAACTGCCACGTCCAGCTGTGAGCGAGTTCAGCGTCGTGGCATAAGTCAGCAGTTCCGCCAATGGCAGAAGGGCCGTGATCTGCTCCGTCTGGTCCTTTGCCTCCACGCGGAGAATCCGCCCGCGGCGCGCATTCAAGTCCCCAATCACACCGCCAATGTGATCCGCTGGCGACTCAACCTCCACGGTCATGATCGGCTCTAACAGGACGGCATGGGCCGCCTCCAACGCCTTCTTGAACCCCATCGACGCGGCGATCTTAAACGCCATCTCCGATGAATCCACCGTGTGGTACGAGCCATCGTAGACCGCCACCCGGCAATCGACGACAGGAAATCCCGCGAGGCTCCCGTGCTGCATCGCTTCGGCAACCCCTTTCTCCACCGCCGGGATGAAGTTGCGTGGAATGGCCCCGCCTACGACCTTGTTCTCAAACTTGAATCCCTCCCCGCGCGGCAGAGGCGCCAGCTCCAGCCAACAATCACCGTACTGGCCATGTCCTCCGGTTTGCTTTTTATATTTCCCCTGGGCCTGTGTCGTCGTGCGAATGGTTTCGCGATAGGGAATTTTCGGCATATGCAGCACCACTTCTGCGCCGTACTTGCGGTGCAATTTTTCGAGTGCAAGATCGATGTGCAATTGGCCCATCCCGCTTAAGACCATCTCCTTCGTGTCAGCATGCCGTGAAAATTCGAGCGTCGGATCTTCTTCGATCAACTTATGCAGCCCGAGACTGATTTTTTCGATATCAGCATTGGACTTCGGCTCAATGGCAAAGGACAACACAGGCCGCGGAAGCGCCGTCTTCGGATAACGGATGGGAGCCTGTTCATCACAGAGCGTGTCGCCGGTTTGCGTATCTTTGAGTTTCTCGATGGCCACGATCTCCCCTGCTTCGGCCGACGACAGGGCCGTATGTTTCTTCCCCATCACCGTATACAGATGCCCACTTTTCTCTTTACTGCCCCGAGAGCTGTTGAAGACGGTTGAGTCTGCGTGAAGAACCCCCGATACGATTCGTAGAAAAGACAGTCGCCCGACAAACGGGTCTATCAAGGTCTTGAACACGACTCCGGAAAATGGATCTTCACGAACGGCACGACGACTCACGGCCTCGCCTGTATCCGGATGCAGGCCTTCCAACGAGACCCGCGAAGCTCGATCCATCGGCGATGGCAATAAGTTGACTATGGCGTTGAGGAGTGGAACAATCCCGATATTCTTGATCGAGGAACCACTGTACAGCGGGACAATCGTGCAGGCCTGGACCGCAAGCCGAAGCCCATCGATCAGGTCCTCCTGCGTCAACTCTCCCACAGCGAGATAGTGTTCCAATAATCGATCATCTCTCTCGGCCACCTCCTCCTGAATGCGCTTTTGCGCATCAGTGACCAATGTCCGCGTCTGTTCAGGTATTGGTACCTGTTGACAAGTTGGGATGTCCGCGCGCGACGTGATGAGGCTCTGCTGAGCAAGATCCAGCACTCCCTCAAGCTGGGCGCCACTGCCAAACGGCAACGACATCGGCAATGGCGTAAGTCCAAGATCGCGTTGACACATTGCGAAACCCCCGTCGAGGGAGGCACCCTCTTTATCCAATTCGTTGAGGAACAGGAGACAGGGCAAACTGAGTGCGGTGACGTGGGACCAGACTCTGACAAGTTCGCTTCGAATCCCCGACGAGGCGCTTACTACGAGGATCACGGCGTCCACCGCCCGCAAGGCCATAACCGGCTCGCCAAGCAGATTCAGTGTGCCGGGGGGATCGACAAGATTGATGGTGGTGTGATTCCAGGAGCAACGGAGGAGACTGGTACTGACGGAACGGCGGCGGTGCACCTCTTCCGGCTCAAAGCCCGAAACAGTTGTGCCTTGTGCGATCGACCCGAGGTGGGGAACAGCGCCTGCAGTAAAGAGCATGGCCTCGGCCAGCGAGGTTTTCCCGGCATCGGCGCTGGAGATTATGGCGACATTTCTGAGTGACGCCCTCCCTAGCTCGCTCATGGG
This sequence comes from Nitrospirales bacterium, assembly GCA_038200765.1. GTDB lineage: Bacteria > Nitrospirota > Nitrospiria > Nitrospirales > Nitrospiraceae > Palsa-1315. The sequence continues at coordinate 26,163 of JBBRRK010000007.1, read as the reverse complement.
GTCCTCCTCTGGCAGGATGCTGAAATAGCCAGCCAGGCCTGGACGGCCTTTTTGAGCATCCTGCGTGATAACCGAAAGACCATTTTGTCTTCCGGAGGTGAAGTAGCCTGTTACATCGCTGCAACTCCCCTTTCGCTCACGCGTCGATACCATCACGTGTCAGCCACCCTTGATCCGCAAAGCTGACATAGCGCCCGTCGCCGATGACAAGATGGTCAAGAACCCGAATGCCCAGTACCTCCCCTGCCGACACCAATCGCGCAGTCAAGACACGATCTTCCTGGCTCGGCGTCGGATCACCACTGGGATGGTTATGCAGAAAGATTACTGCGGCCGCTGATTCTTTGACTGCGAGTGTGAAGACTTCGCGTGGATGAACAATGCTAAGCGTCAAGCTGCCTTCTGATACGGTGGTGTCACGCATGATGGCGTGCTTGGCATCCAGCAAAATAACTTTGAACACTTCGTGACGCAGGTCACGTAAGGTTGGGTGGTAATGAATGAAGAGGTCACGGCTGGACGTGATTTTTGTGCCTTTGGTCAGCGGGCCAGCAAGGGCACGCTTCCCCAATTCAATGGCCGCCTTCAATTGGGCTGCTTTGGCTTCCCCCACACCTGCGATCGCGCAGAGCTCTTCGATCCCGCATTGTGCAAGTCCGGCCACACCCCCGAGTCGATCCAAGATATCCATCCCGACTTGCACTGCTGAAGACCCCTGACGACCGACTCGAAGGAGAATGGCCAGGAGTTGGGCATTCGTGAGCGCCTGTGGCCCCTGAGTGAGTAACCGTTCGCGCGGCCGTTCTGTTTCAGGCCATTGGGTGATCCCTCGCCCTCCTACCTTGCGAGCCATTCATCCTCCTCGGACAAAAAAATGACACTCTGAACATTATCGTACTCGCAGTCCCCCCTCAATAGCTACGTGAGCTACGTGCAAACAAATACGTATCACCTAAGCTGTTGAAATTACATATAGCCGAAATTTGGTGCAGTACTTGCTCTGGTACGCCTGCAGCAGTGCACAACAACCATGGGAGGATTCGATGAAATGTCCGAAGTGTGAAGGCCTCATGATGCTTGAGCGGTTCTCCGACTTCTTCTTAGTATTCTATGCATGGAAATGCATCAATTGTGGTGCCATTATCGATCGCACCATTTCAAATAATCGGCAAAAGAGCTTGGCCGCTCGCAAGCCCCAAACAGTGGCGACCCATTAGAACAATTGCGATGTGTCTCTATACTGCTCGACCCTCTCGTTCGCCACGGATGGTCGACGTGGCTGCACTGATGCCCCGTCGCTCACGTCTTCGGTCGTAGCCATGGCACCGGGCGCCATTATAGACTCAGGCTCCTAGGTCGTCAAAATACTTCCATTCCTCTCGGCCTACCCTTCCTCGCTCACCCCCGCTCCACATCACGCTTCAGCAACACGTATCTTGACCCCTTCAAAAACGCTGTGTTAAAGTTAGCGGTTCCAAAATCTCTTTCACCTGAATGTATGCGTGTTATTGCAGGATCCCACCGAGGTCGCCGATTGAGTGGGCCGCAAGGAACGGCACTCCGTCCCACATCCGACAAGGTTCGCGAAGCCATTTTTTCCATTCTCGGGACCCATGTGTCTCGAGGGCGCTTTCTTGATTTATATGCAGGTACGGGAGCCGTCGGGATCGAAGCGTTGAGCCGCGGCGCCGCAGCCGTCACCTTTGTCGAGTCGAACCCTACTGCCGTGCAGCTGTTACAGAAAAATCTACGGACGTGTCAGCTGCTCGACCGAGCGCAGGTACATGGGGGACAGACAGCCGCCTTTCTCGAACGGAAAGACTGGTGGGGTGATCCCTATGACGTACTCTTTGCGGATCCGCCCTATGCCGCACAGGATGAGTTAGACATCCTGATCCATGCCTGGAGGCCCGGATTGTTGTCAGAACATGCTGTCGTGATGATCGAACAAGACTCGCGTGCCGAATTGCCTGCATCGATCGACCATGCCATGCTGGTGCGGCGATACCAGTATGGCGATACGGCGCTCTATCTGTACGATGTGTCCGCCTCCATGCCAGCGACATCATGAAAGTCGGTATCTACCCAGGAACCTTCGACCCCATCACCCACGGACATACGGATATCATTACCCGAAGCTTGCGCGTATTCGACAAAGTGGTCGTCGCTGTTGCACCCAATCCTTCGAAGCATCCACTCTTCACCCTGACCGAACGGCTGGAGATGATCCGGATCGTGATGAAGGAGATGAAGCAGGTCGAAGTGAGTCACTTCGACGGGTTACTCGTGGATTATGTCCAGCGATATGGCGCCCATGCGATTATCCGTGGCTTGCGGGCCATCTCAGACTTTGAGCATGAATTTCAGATGGCCCTCATCAATCGAAAAATCGCTAAACAGGTTGAGACTGTCTTTCTGATGCCCAGCGAAGAATATTCCTATTTATCTTCAACCATCATTAAAGATGTAGCCACTCATGGTGGGGCGCTTACCGAATTTCTCCACCCTGAGGTTGCGCGTCAATTGCAGGAACGGATCAGGAGTTTGAAAACATGAGGCTGGCTGCACGCGCTGGGCGAATCGCCCCCTCCCCCACCTTGGCCATGGCCGCAACCGCAAAGGCGATGGCCGCACGTGGAATCGACGTCGTCGATTTCTCGTCTGGAGAGCCAGACTTCGATACACCCGAGCCGGTGAAAGCCGCCGCAGAAGCCGCCATTCGTTCAGGGTTTACGAAATACACACCCTCATCCGGCATCGATGAGCTGCGCCAAGCCATCATCGACAAGCTGCAAGCGGAGCAAGGGCTCCAGTACGAGAAGTCTCAAGTGCTGGTCTCGTGTGGCGCCAAACATTCGCTCTACAACCTTGCCGAAGCACTTCTCGAAGCCGGTGACGAAGTCATCATTCCTGTTCCCTTTTGGGTCTCCTATGCCGACCAAGTCCTGCTGAACGACGCCACGCCGGTGTTCTTGCCGACCCGTGAAGAGGAGGGGTATGCCATTGATGCCCATGAATTGGAACGGCTTATCACCCCACGCACCAAGGCGATTATCGTCAATAGCCCCGGCAATCCAACGGGGGCGACCTACGATAGAGCGACGCTTGAACGTCTGGCTGAACTGGCTCTTCGTCGGGATCTCCTGCTGATCTCAGATGAGATTTATGAAAAAATCCTCTACGATGGGGCGACGCATACGAGTATCGCCTCCTTAGGACCGGAGATCGCGGCCCGTACGGTTGTGATTAACGGTGTCTCCAAAGCCTATGCGATGACCGGCTGGCGGATCGGCTATGCGGCCGGCCCCAAAGACCTGTTGACCGCCATGGCGAATATTCAAAGCCAGAGTACGTCCAACCCTTGTTCCATTTCACAAAAGGCTGCCGTTGTAGCGTTGCGTGAAGGCGGGGCATTTACGCAAACGATGGTGACAGAGTTTGATCGGCGACGGCAGGTCATGGTCACGCGCTTGAATGCGATGCCCGGCGTCCGCTGCCGAATGCCCACCGGAGCATTTTATGCCTTCCCCAATGTGAGTGAACTGCTCGGACGGCACAGCCCAAACGGAACGATCACCGCTCCAACCGACCTCGCAAACTTTTTATTGCAGGAGTTCAAGGTCGCCGTGGTTCCCGGCGAGCCCTTTGGAAGCACCCAACATATTCGATTGTCCTATGCGACCAACATGGAGACGATTGTTCGGGGAATGGATCGCCTTGATACAGCGCTTAAGCAGCTTACCTAGCTTGCATTATTCGTGAGCGCGTCTGCAGCCCGCGTGGATGCTCGGCTCTTGCGCGTGACGCATGACATGATAGTACCTGTGATGCTCACGGTTGAATGTTCAATTGACTAGCACGCGCACGCATGAAATCTTTCTTGGAAATACGAGATGGGCTTCACGAGGAACGCGCGTTCGAATGTTTTTTTCGACGGATCGTCATGAGCCATATCATGCTGGCATGCTACAGGGAAACTCGGCTTATACCGATAACACCAATGGAATCTCATGGAATGGCAATGGTGCCACAAAAATCCTTAGGATGTTCAAAAGGGCCATCCGCAAGGCCGCAACGAGCGAAGAGGTGAGGCGGTCGCGGCGGTACGTTCAGCCTCTGAGTGAACCGAGAACGCCGCTGGCGGACTTTTTCAGCATCCTGCTAGAGGCTGACGGCACGGTTACATTTGAGCAAAGATCAATTTCGTGCAGCCTCAGCCTTGACTTGAGCCGTAACCTTTCAGAAGGCTGGCAGACTGTTCCAGCATCTTGCAGGAGGAAATGAATCGTGCCCATCTACGAATATCAGTGTGAAAGCTGCACCGATAGGTTTGAAATCAAACAAAGCATGAAGGACGATGCCCTCACCGCCTGCCCGAGATGCGGGAAGCGCGTACAGCGCCTGATTTCATCGCCGGCCATCATGTTCAAAGGCAGCGGGTGGTATGTCACGGACTACTCCGACAAAATGAAGCCTTCCTCAGGCAATGAAGCACCAACAGCCACGACTGAGGAGAAGAAAGAGGCGGCGCCAAGTACGTCCGACCAGACGACGTCCACGACTCCCTCTACTCCGGCTCCTCCCTCCTCTTCCGTTCCGGCAAGCACCCCGTCGAGCACGACCTCATCTCCCTCAAACACCACGACGACCGCACCGGCGTCTTCCACCACCAAGTAGACCGTTGAGACGCGGCGCTTAGCGCTTGATTGCGGTCTTGGGCGATGTTTTTTTCTTGGCTGGGGCCTTGGCTGGGGCCTTATGCGGGACATGTGTAGAGGGTTTTTTGACGACGCTGGCCTTTGGTGTTGCAACTTTCGACGACTTCGCCAACCTCCCTTGCGCTTTCGTCAAGCCATTTTGCAAACTGGTGATCATGATCGACTTATCGTGATTCGCCGTGGAGAGATCGTTCACTTGCGTCTGTAGATCGTCTTTCACCTTCGCAATGGAGGCCAACTGATTTTGCAACTGAGCCTTTTCCATGGTCGCACTCTGAAGCTCAGATTGGAGTTGTTCGATTTGTGTCTGGAGTGCCGGGGGCCAATAATCGCACCCGGATAGGCCCACCGAAACGAGCATTATGGCGGCCACCGCAACAAGGTTACGCACCATCGCTGTTTGAGTCATCAGTATTCTCCTTTCAATGTGAAGCGGACGATCGTCTCTCTACGTCGAGAGACAGGCCATGCCCCGCCAACTGTGCTACGATGGCGCCCCGTTCGATCTCTCCCTCGCGAACGATTCGGATCGGACCCTGCACATCAATGACGGTGGACGTCCGGCCGCCGGCGGTCGGTCCAGCGTCTACGATCAGATCGAGCGCGTCGCCAAGACTGAGCTGGACATCTTCGGCCATCGTGGGCGGCGGCATCCCCTCACGATTTGCGCTGGTGCCGGTCACAGGCCCGACTCGACGTACCAGATCAACCAACGGCTGCCAGGCACTCAAACGAATGCCGACAGAGCCAGTCCCCGCCGTCACCGCATCGGAGAGTCCACCCGCTGCGGGGAAGACGATTGTGAGAGGTCCAGGTCAAAAGACGTTCATCAATACGGTAGCCGCTGGAGGAATACTTCGAACGAGCGGCTCCAACTGAAGCCGTTCTCCGATCAGCACGAGAATCGGTTTTCCCTCTGACCGGCCCTTGACCTGCCACAATCTGGCGAGCGCCTGTTCGTCGAACGGGGCCACCGCAAGCCCGTAGAAACTTTCCGTGGGCAGGGCGATAAGACCGCTCTCTCCGAGCACCCGACGCACCTGCTCAGCAAGCACCGAAACGGTGGAAGCCGCATAGCACTCGATCATTGCCATGGCAGGAACCATCAGCCCCAGTCTGCGTTACGCATGACGTGCGAAGGCACGATGTGCAATATCCGTCCGATAGTGTGCGCCGTCAAACGCAATCGATTTCGTCACGCGATAGGCTTCCGCTTGTGCAACTTCCAGGGTCTTTCCGCGTCCTGTAATTCCCAACACCCGACCCCCGGCCGTCATCACCTCGGTGCCAGTCCGTGTCGTCCCTGCATGAAACACCAGGGTCGTCGTATCGGTCCTGATCGGCAATCCGTGAATCGTATGACCGGTCTGATAGGCCGCTGGATAGCCTCCCGACGTCATGACGACACACACGGCGGTGTCATTATGCCAGTCCACCGTCAGTTGGTCGAGCCGGTGTTCAATCACTGCCTCAATGACCTCCAACAAATCGGTCTTGAGTAACGGGAGCACGACTTGTGTTTCAGGATCCCCCATCCGAGCATTGAACTCCAACACGTACGGCGTCCCGTTCACAACCATGAGTCCAGCATACAAGACGCCCTGAAACGGACAGCCCATACGAGACAACGCTTCGACGGCTGGATAGAGGACTTGCCGGGTAACCTGCTCGCGTAGCACCTCCGTACCGAGCGGCGCAGGACAATAGGCACCCATGCCCCCAGTGTTGGGTCCCCTATCGCCATCCCCGACTCGTTTATGATCTTGCGCCGGTAACATCGGCGCCACCGTCAGGCCATCCGTGAAGGCCATGACCGTCAGTTCCTCGCCGTCTAAAAACTCCTCGATCAATACACACTGACCGGCCAGACCATACATCGCATGCTCCATTGAATCACGAACGGCCTGCTTCGCCTCCTCACGGGTCGTCGCGACCACCACGCCCTTTCCCTGCGCCAGTCCATCAGCCTTTATCACCACCGGAACCTCATGGTTATCGAGATACGCCAGAGCCGAGTCCACTCTGTCGAAGCTTTGCGCCTTCGCCGTGAGAATCTTCGCGCGGGTCATGATCTCTTTTGAAAAGACTTTGCTGGCTTCGATGCGGGCGGCACTCTTCGTCGGTCCAAATATTTTGAGCTTCGATTGACGAAACTCGTCGACAATACCTAACGCAAGCGGGGCCTCCGGCCCCACGATTGTCAGATCAATCCTTTCCGAGAGTGCAAATGTTTTGAGCTCGGCAATCTCATCGGCTTTGACCGGAATGCAGGTCGCGAGCGATTCGATCCCCGCATTGCCAGGCGCACAGTAGAGCGTAGGCTTGCGAGGACTTTGCGTAAGTTTCCACACAATCGCGTGTTCACGTCCACCACTCCCGACAACGAGAATTTTCATGGGATAGCCTTCAGCGTGAAGTCATGCTTCAGAGGATGTTGATTCGGCTTTCCAGTAAGGTATAACCGGGGAGGCGTTGCTTTCTCACCCGCCCGCCCGAGCTGTAGAGCAGCTCCTTCCCCGATGGGCTACGTTGAGGATTTTGCTGAGCCGAGAACGACGCTGGAGTAGTCGAGTCAACATCCGTTAGTGGCGGAAGTGGCGCATGCCCGTCATAATCATCGCCACGCCCTGCTCGTCTGCGGCTTTAATGATTTCGGCATCGCGAATCGAACCACCAGGCTGAATGACCGTGGTGATCCCCGCCTGAACGGCGGCATCCAAACCATCCCGGAACGGAAAGAACGCATCCGACGCCATCACACACCCCTTGATCGGCATCTGGGCTTTCATTGCTGCAAGTTTCACGGAGTCGACCCGACTCATCTGGCCGGCGCCGATCCCCACGGTCTGCCCAGGCTTCGCGTAGATAATGGCGTTCGACTTCACATGTTTGCAGACCTTCCAGGCAAAGGCGCAGGCCGCATATTCCTCGTCCGTCGGTTTGCGTATAGTCGGCACATTGAGCGCTTTCACATCGGACAAGACCCCGAGATCCCGGTCCTGCACGATCAACCCGCCCACCAATTTCTTGAGATCGAAGCCCGCCTGCTTCACCTTCGTCAGCGGCCCGACATCAAGTAACCGCAAATCCTTCTTCCTCTTCAATTCTGCAAGCGCATCGTCTGCAAAGCCCGGCGCAATCACGACTTCCACAAACGTGGAGGTAATTTCCTTCGCCGCAGCCAAATCCACGGGGCGATTGAACGCAATCACGCCGCCGAAGGCCGAGATGGGATCGGTCTCCCGGGCCCTCACGTACGCCTCGACCGGCGTTGCACCCAATGCCACTCCACAGGGATTATTGTGTTTGATAATGGCCACGGCGGTTTCGTCATACTCTTTCGCCAGCTCGAGCGCCGAATTGGCATCGAGGAAATTGTTATACGACATCGCCTTGCCGTGCAGGATCTTTCCACGGGACACCGATGGCTCGGTCGAATGGAGTTCTCGATAGAAGGCCCCTTGCTGATGCGGATTCTCTCCATAGCGAAGCATCTCTGCCCGTTCGAACTGCAACGACAATATTTTCGGAAATGGAACGTCACTCCCCTGGACTTGTTTTTCAAGATACCCGGCAATCAGACTGTCGTAGCGCGCCGTGTGTTGAAACACCTTCATCGCTAGCTCGCGACGTAACTCGCGCGAGACTGTCCCAGCCTTCGCCGCTTCGAGCACGCGCAGGTAGTCGTCCGGATCGACGACCACCAAGACATCTTCATGGTTTTTGGCAGCAGAACGCAGCATCGACGGCCCGCCGATATCGATATTCTCAATGGCGTCTTCAAAGGAGCAATCGGGCTTTGCAATTGTAGCCTCGAACGGATAGAGATTCACCACGACGACGTCAATGGGTCCAATCCCCTGCTGCGTCATCTGCTCCACATGCGCCGGCAGAGAACGACGTCCAAGCAAACCGCCATGAATCTTAGGATGCAGTGTTTTGACACGGCCGTCGAGAATTTCCGGTGAGCCGGTGTAGGCCGCCACATCGGTGACCATGACACCAGCTTCTCGCAACGCTTTCGCTGTACCCCCGGTTGAAAGGATCTCGGCACCCAGAGCCTCAAGCCCTTTCGCCATCTCCACCACACCGGTTTTCTCCGACACGCTGATTAATGCCCGCTTGATGCCGGCCATACAGGACTCCTTGAAAGACTGGAGAGAGATATTCCGTGATTCGGAAAGCGCGCGAAGAATAACAAATGACTACCTGCCTTACAAGAGGGATGTGGCATGCCCACGTAGCAAGCCGGGTACTGAAAAAATCCACTAGCCCCTCCTCATCTGAGTCTTAGCCTCGACCTCAGCCTCATCTCGCGGCGATCACGAGAGAGGCCCACAAATCCTGTCTGGCATGAACCTATGCAGCTATGGTAGGGTAAAGAAGGCCAATCAGCTATCTTCCGCCCGAGAGTTGATTCATGACGCGCAGAGCTATTCTAGGCGCAGGCGCTGTCGCACTTGCTCTTCTTGCCGCGATCTGCATCCCGCGACATCTTCCAACATCGACAGCATCGAGCGCCCCCACGCCTGCCTCCTTTCAAGCACGGTTAGAACAGGGAACCCTGATCCTTCGCGGCTCACTCCCCAGTGAGACCAGTAAGGCCGCAATCCTTCAGCGAGCGCAAGAGTTGCATGGAGCGATACCAGGGCGCGTCGTCGATCAGTTGGTCGTGGATCCGGGAGTGGGACCTGCACCCTGGGCCGACGAAGTCTCCAACGTCCTTCCCATCTTAGGGCACATGAAGGAACGAGGCTCCATCATGATCGATGGGCGATCGATTGTCCTCAGCGGCCAGGTCGAGAACGATCGTATTAAAGCCATCATGCTACGAGGGGTCGCTCCTCTGACACAGACGGGCCTTGAACTGGAAGATCAGATCCTCACCACTCAGCTCGCGACTCCCTCTCCTTCCCTCCAAAAGAAATTAAATGAGATCATCTCGCACGGCTCCATCGAGTTTGAATCGAATACCACGACGATACTCCCCCGTGGCCGCGCCATACTCGACCAGCTGATCCCCGTTTTACGTCAAAGCCCCCACATAGCCATAGAGATTGGCGGTCATACGGATAAGTATGGTGCGGTGGACTATAACTTTGAACTCAGCCGACGCCGCGCGGAAGCTGTGCGACAGTATTTCATCAGCCACGGACTCACCAATGAATTCAACCCTGTCGGCTATGGCGCCTCTCGTCCGCTGTCGGACGCCAGTTTCCAGCACAACCGCCGCATCGAATTGCGCGTGAAAGGAGTGAGTGACCAATGATCGTATTCATCGGCCAGATCCTGGGATGTCTCCTCGTCGCGGCAGGGATCGGCGGGGTGGCTGGATGGCTGCTGCGACAAATGTCCTCCGGCCAACATACACAAGAGTTCACGGACGTCACCACCGCCCTACGCCTCAAAGAACAGATGCTGGAGAAGGCGCAATATGAACTAAGGGTCCAAGCCGCTGGGAACCAGATGCTCGAAAGCAAGATCATCAAATCGGAGGAGCTCAACCAATCCACACTACAGGAACTCTCGGCACGAAACGATCGCCTCCAGGCGCTTCAAAAGGAGCTGGCCGTTCGTACGCAGCGGCTGACGGCCCTGGAAGCTGAAGAGGCCTCTGTGCGCCAGCGAGCCAGCGAATATGACGCGGCCGCCGCCGCGCAGTCGGAAGAGGTTCAGCGCCTCCATCTCACATGCCAGGCGGCCCAACAGACACTCGAGTCGAGCGAGCACGAACGGCATGCGCTTCAGCGCCGCATCGCTGAGTTGGACGCCACCGTCACAGAAACCGATCGACTACGTGCGCGCGTGGAGGAACTCGAACCGACCCAAGGACGGGTCCATTGGTTGGAAGTGCAACTCTGTGATCGAGACGCCGAGCATCGAACCGCACTGCAACAACTCAACAGCCAACTGGCCGAGCGAGACCGGCGCATCGGCGAGCTGAAGTCTCTCTCCCAACGACTTCAGGAGCAAGAGGCGGCATTGGCACAGTGGGAAACAAAATATACCCACACCCTCACGCAACACGACACGCAGATCGCCACATTACACAAACAGCTCGCGACACAGGACCAACTCCAAACCCAGCTCCTGCTCAATGAACAACTCCTGCAGGAGCGAGACCAACTGATCGACGGCCTCCAGCACAGGATTCAAGAGTTCGAAGCGCAGCAGCAAGGCTTGGAACATCAAGTACGGACGGCGGGGGAAAAACAAGAGGAGATCGCCCGCCTCCGCAAACGCCTGCTCGAAGTGCGAGCCGCACTCCGCATCAAGACCGATGGGGGGGCTGTGGCCCCTCGCCAGAAAGCCCGTCAGAATGGAAGTCAGCTGAATCTGGAGATAGAACAGGCAAAAGCGGCGAAAGACGGACCGAAAGACGAACCGAAAGACGACCTGAGTAAGATTCATGGGATCGGCCCCGTCTATGCCCGGACCCTATACAAGATGGGGTTGTACCGCTTTGACCAGATTGCGCGTTGGACCCCGGAGGATATAGACAAGGTCGCGAAGAAGCTCTACACTGCCCCCGACAGAATCAAGCGGGATAATTGGGTCGCGGGTGCGAAGCGACAATACCGTGAGAAGTACGGAGAAAACCCCTAACACGAGCCTGGCCTATCAATCAGAACATGTCAGATTGACTCTCTGCTCTGTAGACCACGTCGTCTTGTATGCACACGCCTACATCTCTACGTTAGAGGGGATAGACCATCTCCCACAGTTCACGTATGCATGAACGGGTTACATACCAATAATAATGATCATTCATTCGACCATCATGATCTCCAGAATAGAGGAAGCAGACTAGTGCGGGGTCTTACGCTCACCAGAAACATGTTGTGGGGCATCCTGTTTGTTTTCGCAGCAACAGTCGGCTTCAATGCCTGCGGCGACGCGAACAATGTGTCGAATCCTGAACCTCCTGGGCCACCACCTCCCTTGGTCATTACAACAATTTCGCCGCTCATCGGAAGCATCGGCATAGCGTTTAATCAAAAACCGTTAGAGGCAGGAGGCGGAACCCCACCCTATACGTGGTCGATCATTGGAAATCCGGCACCAGCGCCAGGCCTTCTATTGGACTCAAAAACAGGGAAGATCAGTGGAACTCCCAATTTCTCTGGCATCTTCCCATCGACCTATCGAGTCACTGACACAACAAAAAAGTCGACCAAAAAAGACCTGACCGTCGCGATTGGTGCAGCTTCTGGCACAGCTTCATTGGCGTCTGGTGCAGGGCTCACATCGACCACAGGCGGTCCTCAAGCTCATCCGACGATTACACCGTTCACACTTCTAAATGGGACGGTGAACGTGGCCTATCCGACTATCCAGTTAGGCGCGACCGGTGGAATGCCGCCGTATACCTGGTCGGTCTCTCCTGCGTTGCCCAATGGATTATTCTTGAACCTGCTCGGACCAGGAGTCATCAACGGAACTCCGTTGAACGCAAGTACTGTCCCGACAACCTATACCTTTACGGCCATGGATTCGACGGTGCCGACTGGCCAAGTTAACGCACTGACGCGAACCCTCACCATCAATGCTGCGCTCACCATTGACACTGGCCCACCGACCGGCCCCCCACTTCCCGCTGGGACTGTCGGCCAGCCGTACAACGCGCTATTATCGGCGTCGGGTGCAACGGGGCCAGGAACCTATACGTGGTCGATTGTTGGAAATCTGCCACCGGCTATAGGTCTGCAGCCGTTGAGTTCAGGTGGAGTCCTCAGTGGAACGCCAACCACTCCTGGATCATTTATCAGGACCTATCGTGTACAAAGTGGGAATGGAGTAGCCGTCACCAAATCGTTGACCCTCAATATCAATGCCGCGCTGAGTCTTGATACGGATAACACCACTTTGCCGTTACCTCCTGCTTATGAGAGCCAACCCTATGGCCCTGCGTCAGTGTCAGCCTCTGGTGGGACACCGCCCTACACCTGGTCGGTCACTCCCACACTCCCGGCTTCTCTGACCCTGAACGGCGTAACCGGTGAAATTACCGGAACACCGGATGCCGGTACCGTTGGTACGACGTCTCACATTGTTACAGTACAGGACTCCGCGAGTCAGTCAGTGAAGAAGCCGTTACATGTAACGATCAATCCGTAACGTCACGTCCTTCCATCGCTGAATCTCCGCAGCCAGCCGAGCCTGGCCTCCAACACTCCCTTCTACACATCCTCTCCCACACGCCAATGAGCGTGGGAAACCCAGCCGGCCACTGGTGTGGCCGTTCGGGCGCCGCACGGCCTAATTCCTCCCATAATAATCATGTGATCGGGCATACCTCAGACCGAACAGGTAGATGGAATAGAGCGGCTGGAACTGTGCTTGCGGCGACGGGAGAGAATCCTGTTCATGGGGTCAAACACCCTCTAATCCCTCTCCATTGTAGGGTGAACACGGTCTCCTGTGGGATAGACACAGGTCTACTGATGCCCTACCGTGATCCCATGCGTGGAGAGAAGAGGATTTCAAGCGGGCTGCGAAGCACACTGACCAGTAACCACCACGCCATTGAGGTTGCCTGATGCGCCACCATCCTACTCAACGAAACGTGATCTGGACCATTCTCTTCTCGATACTAGCGGCCCTGACGCTGAATGGCTGCGGTGACACTAATAATGTGGCTACTCCCAATGGTGCACCAGCTGCCAATGCGGGTCCAGACCTTGGCAGCATCCTCTCCGGCACCGTCATTACATTAAACGGCAGCGCCAGTTCTGACCCTAACGGCGATCCGCTCACATATAGTTGGACTGTGCTCTCTAAACCGGTTGGTAGCGCAGCGGCCTTGGCCAATCCCACCACCGTCAAGCCGACCTTTACCGTCGATCGGGTGGGCGATTATATAGTCCAGCTCATTGTCAACGATGGTCAGACAAACAGTGCCCCTGATACTGTCCTCATTACCACAAATAACGTTGCACCAGTCGCCAATGCAGGGCCGGATCTCGGTAACGTCGCCCCTGGCACCAAAGTCACTTTAAATGGCAGCAGCAGTTCCGATGCCGATAGGGATCCGATCACGTATCAATGGTCCCTCTCCAAGCCAGCTGGAAGCACCGCGGTCCTGGCGAACCCCACCACAGTATCACCAACCTTCATCGTCGACCGTGACGGGGACTACATCGTACAACTCATTGTGAATGACGGCACTGTCAACAGTCTGCCCGATACCGCGACCATTACCAGTAACAATGTCGCACCAGTGGCTACTGCCGGCCCCGACCAAGGCAGCAAGCTCCCGGGAGCGCGCATCACTCTGAATGGCAGCGGCAGCTCCGATGCCAACGGGGATCCGATCACGTATGCTTGGACATTTGTCTCGAAACCGGCTGGGAGCGCCGCGGTCCTGACGAACCCCACCACAGTATCACCAACCTTCATCGTCGACCGTGACGGGGACTACATCGTACAACTCATTGTGAATGACGGCACTCTGAGTAGTGCACCCAACAGCGTGATTGTCACTACCAACAATGTTGCCCCGGTGGCCAACGCCGGCCCCGACCAAGACGGCAAGCTCCCAGGAGCGCGCATCACCCTGGATGGCAGCGGAAGCTCCGATGCCAACGGGGATCCACTCACCTATAGTTGGTCGCTCAGCAAACCAGCCGGCAGTGCAGCAGTTCTATCGAGCACAACCAGCGTATCACCGACCTTTACCGTCGACCTCGTCACCGGCAACTATGTCGTGCAACTCATTGTGAACGATGGCACCGTCAGCAGCCTGGCCGACAGCGTGATCATCAGCACCGGCAATGTTGCCCCGGTGGCCAACGCCGGCCCCGACCAAGGCGGCAAGCTCCCGGGAGCGCGCATCACCCTGGATGGCAGCGGAAGCTCCGATGCCAACGGGGATCCACTCACCTATAGTTGGTCGCTCAGCAAACCAGCCGGCAGCGCAGCGGTTCTATCGGGCACAACCAGCGTATCACCGACCTTTACCGTCGACCTGGCCGGCAGTTATACGGCCCAGCTCATCGTCAACGATGGTGCGGCAGGCAGTGTACCCGACAGCGTGATTGTCACTACCAACAATGTCGCCCCGGTGGCCAACGCTGGCCCAAACCAACTCGACTTGGATCCGGGAGCGCTCGTCACTTTGAATGGCAGCGCCAGCTCCGATGCCAACGGGGATCCGATCACGTACGCGTGGACACTTGTCTCGAAGCCGGCTGGGAGCGTCGCCGTCCTGACGAGTCCCACAACAATATCACCGACCTTTACTGTCGACCGCGCGGGTAGTTATGTTGCACAGCTTATTGTGAATGATGGGACCGTGGATAGCCTGCCTGATAGCCTCCTTATCACTACCCCCAATGTCGCGCCGGTGGCCAATGCCGGCCCAGACCAACTCAGCTTGACTCCTGGATCGATCACCCTGGATGGCAGCGGCAGCTCCGATGCCAACGGGGATCCGATCACGTATGCGTGGACATTTGCCTCGAAGCCAGCTGGGAGCACAGCGACTCTGATTAATCCTGCGAGCGCGTCACCAGCCCTTGAAGCAGATCTAGCAGGGAGCTATGAGGTTCAGCTCATCGTGAACGATGGCACAGTGAACAGTGATCCCGACAGCGTGAGCATAACCACCAACTAATGTCACACGTTGGCCAACGCCGGCCCCGACTAGCTGAACACCAACGGCTACCCAAATTAATGTGAGTCATACTTTCACTGTACCGGATTCAACAAATCTTTCGGTGAACAAGGACCTGAGTCTGACGATCGATCCGTACCGTAACTTCCTTGCACCTGCAGAATTGACCGCCTGCCGCCAAGCCACTCTGTCTTGACGACGCGTGGGCATCTTCTCTCTTCCTTTCTCCTCTGACAGGAAATGGCCTGCGTATTTCCCAACTGCACGCGTCGAACGAGTGATTTCACTACCCGGTACCCCTATCCAACGAGGCGGCTGGCGTGGGCTCCCTTGTGTGCATCACGCGACCACAGTTTCACGATGGGGGCTCTGCGAGCACAGATACCATGCCAATTGCTCGCCACTCCCCTCGCTCGCCTGTGTACTCCCTTCCCGTTCGAACGAGAGCGAAAGATCCTGCCAGAGACTTATACGGCGGCTCGGACGCCGCACTGCCAAATCTCCGGCGGGATTATAGTTTGAACTTGCACTTCGGTTCTGACCGATGGAGAGGATCTTCTTCATATGAGCTCATTGGTGTGTTTCATTCAATACACGCAAGAAACACGATCTCCGGTCCCCCTACAACACCCTGGTAGAAGGGAGCCAGTTTTTTCCATTGGCAGGGTAGACACTGGCCCCCTAGACTGATTACTATGCTGGTGTGTTTGAAAAGACTTTGTTTCCGAGTGCGCGCGCGAAGAAAACTAACCCGGGAAGAAACACGTGAGAGAGATTGTCTGATGCCGTATCATCCTTCTCAGCTCAACATGGTCTGGACAGTGCTCCTCTCGATACTCACGGCCTTGTCTTTGAACGCCTGCGGCGATGCCAACAATGTGTCTGGTCCTCCGGCACCGGCAACACCAGGACCATTGACGGTTCTCACATCTTCCCCGCTTCCGGCTGGAGCAACCGGGGTGCCCTATAACATCACTCTGGCGCCTGGTGGGGGAACACCGCCCTATACGTGGAACCTGGTCCCTGGGTCGCCAGCTTTGCCTAACGGGCTCACATTGAATCCATCTAGTGGAAATATTATAGGGGTACCAACTGCCACTGGAACAACACCGAACGTGTTTAAGTTGCAGGATTCGAAGGGAGAATCGGTTCAAAAACCTTTCTCGATTACGGTCACCATTACGCCGGGACCAGTGACGGTTCTCACACCCTCACTTCCATCTGGCGTGCTCAACCAGTCCTACACTGGTGCTGCCTTAAGCGCGACTGGTGGCAGGTCACCCTACACATGGGATATTATCGGCGGTGCGCTACCAGCAGGCCTGAATCTCGATCCATCTGGCGTGATCAGGGGGACACCGGTAGGCGGAACATCTTCGGCGACTTTCCGGGTACGGGATTCTGGGAATCCGCAAGACACAGCGACAAAGCCGCTATCGATCACCATCACTCAACCAACCCCGCCACGTATTACGACCACTTCGCTCCCCGCAGGAACGGTCAATACAGCCTATAATCAGACTGTTTTGGCCGCGGGAGGCACCGGTACTCGGGCATGGAGTGTGTCCAGCGGTGATTTACCGCCCGGACTCAACCTCAATTCCTCGAATGGGAATATTTCTGGTGTACCGGCCCAAACTGGCTCGTTCAGCTTTACCTTGCGAGTCACCGATCAGACTCCGCTATCCGATGATCAAAATTTGTCGATCACCATTAATCTTCCCGCGCCGCCGAGTATTGAGACGACCTCGCTGCCAAACGGAACGGTGGGAACAGCCTACAGCCAGACACTGCAGACTACGGGAGGACTCGGAACTCTTACGTGGGGTATAACCGCAGGAGCGTTACCGCTTGGCTTAGAATTGGATGGGACAGGATTGACTTCTGGTACACCAGTTATAGCAGGACGACCATCTGACTTCACGGTTCAAGTCATAGATCAAGCACAACGATCTGCCACACAAAATCTCTCGATCGAGATTTTTAACGGCCCATAACATCTTGAAGAGCTGAAGTCATGGTTTGACGTGACACTTCCCCCCTAAGCTCCTACCGATAACTCACCAAATTCGTATAGAGAGCAGTCAGAGTCACTACTCGCAAGAAATACGACCACCACCCCTGCAACCTTCCTGTAAAAGGTCGCCACGCCCTCTCGATCGGTAGAGTAGACACGGGTCCCCTAAATCGATTATTATTCTGCCCTGCTCACAACAGCTCGGCTTCCGAGCGTGCGCGTGCGACGAAGACTGACCAGGGGCGAACACGTGATCGAGATTCTCTGGCGGCATCATCCTTCCCGGCGAAACGTTGTATTCACAGTTCTCTTCTCGATGCTCGCGGTCCTGGGGTTGAACGGCTGCGGTGACGCCAACAATGTATCTGGTCCTCCTCCTCCGCCGACACCGGCACCAGGACCCTTGACGATTCTCACCGGTTCCCCGCTTCCAGCTGGAACCAGTGGGGTGCCCTATGACATCACCCTCGTACGTAGTGGAGGAACGTCACCCTATACCTGGAGTCTGGTCCCTGGATCGCCGACGTTGCCAAATGGGCTCACGTTGAATCCGTCGACAGGAAATATTTCTGGTACACCCACTACCACTCCGATCAGGCTCACCGAATTCAAGTTATCGGATTCGAAGGGAGAGTTCGTCCAAAAAGTCCTCTCCCTTACGGTCAATCCGGCACCGACCCCGCTGGCCATTCTGACCCCCTCACCACTCCCGGCAGGGGATATCAATCGACTCTACGCGTTTGCCTTAAGCCCAACCGGCGGTACGTCACCCTATACATGGGGCCTCAAGGCCGGCACGACCCCCCTGCCAAATGGCCTTGATCTAGGGAGTGATGGCTCCATCAGGGGGACGCCGACTGTGATCAGTACTGCCACCCACACATTTACACTAACAGATGCGACAGAGACGACAGTCGAAAAATCTCTGCAATTGTCCATCAGGGCAAACCCTCTGTCGATCACAACCCCGTCCCCACTCCCTCAAGGAACAGTAAACCAACCCTATAGTGCACAATTAGCAGCTTCAGGGGGCACAGGGACCTATACATGGAGCGTATCGCCAGCTTTCCTGAACGGATTGACTCTCAATACCTCGACGGGTCAGATCAGAGGCACCCCGTCGGCTGTGAGCGGTCTCACACATACGTTCACCGTCACTGATCAAACTCCACCTACACCCCAAAGAGTGTCCAAAGGGCTCCTTCTCAGGATCGGCGCGGCACCGCCACCGTTGACCATTACAACACCGGCCGGAACCTCCCTGCCAAGCGGTTCAGTCGGTTCACCTTACAGCACCTCCCTTGTTGCCACCGGGGGAACAGGGGTACACACCTGGAGTATTATCAGTGGGGCGCTTCCCACCAGCTTATCTCTAGTCCCTGCTACAGGGGTAATTGCTGGTACGCCGCAACCGGGCAGTAATGGAACGACGTCCTTGACGGTTCGGGTTCAAGATTCAGGAACACTACAACAGTCAGCGCAAAAAATACTGTCGATCACGATCGGCCTGCCCGCGCCGCCGAATATTACTACGACAGCGCTCCCTGTAGGATCATTCAAGACGGCCTACAATCAGACCGTTTCGGTCACGGGAGGCATTGGGACTCTTGTCTGGGGTGTGATCAGCGGAGGCTTGCCACCAGGACTCAATCTCAATCCTTCGAACGGCAATATTTCCGGGACACCGACCAGCGCTGGCTCGTTCCCCTTTACGCTCCGAGTGACCGATCAGACGCTGCAATCCGATCAGCAGAACTTTACGATCGCCATAAACGCTCCGTCTCCGCCGGCCATTACGGCGCCGTCGTCACTCCCGACTGGTACCGTTAACCAGACCTATCCCAATACCACATTAACTGCATCGGGAGGTACCGCGCCCATCACGTGGGATACAGCCGTGAATCCTGCGTTGCCTAATGGACTGTCATGGGATGCAGCCACCCATACCATCAGCGGCACTCCCCTCAATGGGAGTCAGGGCACACGTTCCCATACCTTTACGGTTCGAGATTCCACGAACCCGGTCCAGACCGCTACGAGAACTTATTCACTGACCATTGTTCTTCCCTCGCCGCCGACCATCACGACGACGTCGCTTCCAAACGGAACCGTGACCCAGCCCTACAACCGAACCATCCAGCGCACGGGAGGCACGCCTCCATTTACCTGGAGTGCCACTGGAACACTTCCAGCCAGTCTGAGTCTCAACAGCTCAACAGGTGAGATTTCCGGCACACCGACAGCAGCCGGCACGTTCAATTTCACGGCACAAGTTACTGACAATTTATCGCAATCGGATACGCAGGCATTGTCGATCATCGTTGTCCTGCCTGCTCCACCGAACATTACGACCACGACACTTGCAAATGGGACCATCGCGTCAGCCTATAGCCAAACCGTGGTAGCCTCAGGAGGCACCGGTGCTCTTACTTGGACAATCAGTGCCGGCTCTCTGCCGACCGGTTTGAATCCCATCAATTCCTCGACGGGCCAAATCACAGGCACGCCGACAACGGCGGGCACGTTCAATTTCACCGTGCGGGCCACTGACACGCTGAACCAATTTGATGACCAAGCGCTCTCTCTTACAATCGACCTTCCGGCGCCGCCGAATATCACAACCACGTCGCTTCAGAACGGGACCGTGGATGCAGCCTACAGCCAGCCGGTGCAGGCTACCGGAGGAATCGGAAACCTGACATGGAGTATCAGCGCAGGATTGTTACCACCGGGCTTAGACATCGATCAGGCGACAGGGGTGATTTCTGGTACTCCAACCACAGAAGGACAATCTAACTTCACGGTTGAAGCGACAGACACGATACCTCAATCTGACACACAAGCCCTCTCGATTACGATTGACCCGTAATCACCTCTACCCTCATGCCAGTGAAAGCGAAGGCCAACAGGTTTTTGACGAATCAGAATCATGTCGCTGAATTGCATGGATAATAGAGCTGTGAATGTTCGTCGAGGGTTCGCCAGACACGTTCTGGGAATATTTCTGTTGTCGTTCCTGGCCATCGGCTGGTTGACCGGCTGCGGCGATACGAATAATGCCACGACTCCATCTCCCGATCCCGGTCCTGGTCCATTGACGATCACCACCACTTCACTGCCAGATGGAACGGTGAATCAGCCCTACGCCACCACGCTGGGCGCGTCCGGAGGCATCACGCCCTATACCTGGTCGGTCACGCCGGCACTGCCGGTAAATCTCACGTTCAACTCAACCACCAGTGCGATTACCGGTACTCCAACCGGACAGGGAACAACGTCGCACACCTTTATCCTGCGAGACTCTTCATCGCCGGTTCAAGCCGAGCAAATAGTCCTTTCCTTGGAAGTCAATGCCGTGAGGATACCGCCCACGATCACGACCGGCCCACCGACCGGTCCTCCCCTTCCGATAGGCATTGTCAATCAGCAATACTCCGCGACCACGTTGCAAGCGACGGGGGGCACCCCACCGCTTCGATGGGATCCAGTAGTCCAGCCTGCGTTGCCGAATGGCTTACTGTGGGATGCCGCCACCCATACGATCAGCGGCATTCCTCTGGCTGGAAGCGAAGGCAGAACCTCCCACACCTTTACGGTCCGAGATTCCAGCAATCCTGTTGTATCGGCGAGCAAGGCCTTATCGCTCGACATCATCGCTCGCACACCGCCGAATATCACGACGACGTCTGCCTCCCTGCGCCCCGATGGAATCGTGTCTCAACCGTACAGCAGAACATTGGTGGCCACCGGAGGCGCCCCGCCATTCACCTGGAGATTTTCCGGCGCCCTGCCGACGGGTGTGACACTCAATCCCAACACCGGCGTGATCTCCGGTATCCCGTCCGTAGCTGGGACCTTCACCTTTACCCCGCAGGTCACCGATGCCTTCTCGCTCATCGATTCGACCCCGCCGACCCTCTCGATCAAGATCAAGAAGGAAGACGACTAGTCCCGCATGATGCATGACGGTTCGTCGCCCTCCACCCATCCTGCCATCATCTAGGGGCGGGAGAGGGAGGGGTATGACGGGTACGAGGAGCCGTGAGAGCCCGAGGCGTGTGTGAGCAGAACGTCGAGGGGGCGAACGGCGCGCCTTCATCCGGCGGGCTCCGCCGGGACTCTCAACCTGCTGCATGAAATCGCATCGGGATCTCCCGGCTCCGCGCGTCTCCCTCGCAAGGCGCCGCAGCAATTTCACGTCGAACTTCAGCAGGCACTGCGCCGGAGACACTCCCACTTGAATGGCCGTGATTGTGTTCGATTGTTGTGACGGCGAATGTTTTCCTTGTCCTCGTCCATTCACCTCATAGCGCGTAGAGTCTATCGCACCAATAGCTTGCTTTCTCAATAACTTATGATCTAATCATCGAGTGCTAGAGTTCATATGGATTTAGATCACACCATCCATGTGAACGATGCACACATTCTTAACGTTGCCCCTGATGCTTTTGTTGATTCTCTTTCCTCCTCTGGCCTGGGGAGATGACGAGTCCGCTTCAGACGACGTGGCTCACCGCTGGGCGAGATTATTCTCCGATCAAGGCTCCAAAACTCATTCGAAACACGCGTCTGCTCCCCTCTATCAGACCAGTCTCACCACCACCTTCTCTGCTCCATCTGTCGCCTCGTCCCGACTACGCGACCTCGTCCCAGAGACCGATCCAGCCCGCACGCAGGGACTCCTGTCTTCAACCACATGGCTGAACGGAATCATTGTCACTGAAACGGAAGTGGCTCAGAACCAGGGAGGGGCCGGGTGGCTCCAAAGCAGGATTCCCGGCGATACACCTCACGATGCCTCCCAGCGCATGATCCGACTCGGTCTGACAGGCACAGCAGGGTCGATCCGTTATGGGATGCTGTCACGATCAGCAGGGCAGGCGTTCTTACACGGGCCGGACCAGGCACGACGTGAGGCGTGGGGAGAATGGACGTCCGGCTCGACGACGCTGCGGAGCACGGTCGGACAACAGTGGAACAATGTGGCCGAAGACTCCACCCGCTCTCGACTCGAACAGACCTATGGGCGAGTCGGTTTATCCTGGAAACGTTCTGTCTGGCCGGAGATCATCCTCACCTATGTGCACAATTCCATGAATAGTACGCTTGACCCACTTGGCGTCGCTCCCCAGCGAAGCCACAGTCACACCCTAGAAAGTGCCGTCGCCTATACCGGCACGGATTGGAATGCCCGCTTCGCATCCAGTTATATTCTCGGGAGCGATCTGCTTCGTGGTGGAACGGAATATGCGGTGAAGATACAGATGTTGACGGCCAGCTTTCGCCCGTCGAACACCCTGACCATTTCTCCGACGCTGCGGTATCGAGAGGAGGGACAGGATTGGTCGGGCGTTCGAATCCGTTCGCCCTCGGCATCAGTCGCCCTGCAGTACAGTCAAAGTCAGCAGGTCCTGATTAGCGCCATGGGGAACTACTCCGGCACACGTTCGAGTGATGGGTTGATTGACACGATGCATGTCGGTGGGAGAGGGAAACTTGCGTGGGATGTTCAGCGATCAAAGGGATGGACAACTCTGATCTCCTTAGAAGCCGGTTACAATCGGATGACGAACCGTATGCTGCCCACCGCCGGCACAGAAGATATCTCTGGACTGTTACGCCTCGTTCTTGCCGCCCTCTAACCACCCCACCATTGACCCGCTACTTCGCCAGAGCCTGACGTGTGTCAGTGCCCTCTCATGAAGCCTCGTTCGTGGTTGCCGAGTCAATCTGGTTCGTTTCCTCTCTCTATTGTCTCGGGTTGAACCAGAGAAACGAAACAAATAACCCAACCGGCCGCCTCGTCCTCAACGTACGACTCTCCCCCGCACCAACGGCCTACGTTCAGGCAGGGAGCAGTTGAATCTGATCTCTGCCTACAAGGAAAATTTTGCCCTAGTTTTTTACTGTAACCATTTGAAATAATAGGTGATCCACTCTGATTAGGACTCGGGTTCTCCTGGCCTGCAGAACCTGCCAAAACCTCAGACGAAACCTTCGCATCAGACAGCGCAGCCGCAAGGGGCGTGGATTCATGGCTTCCAAAACTCTTTGGAGCCTCCACCAATCCTATACGGCCCTGCGCTCAAGATTCACATGCTGGAAAGGTTATTATAAAAAAGTGTCCCCTGACACATTTTTTCCACTTATCTGCTAGGTTTTACTAAGGCAGCCGCCTGTCCGTCGAAGAGGTGAACCATGAAGAGTGCAGCGATTGTAGCAGCTGGTATTGTTGCACTTGCCCTCCTTGCCGTTCTCTGCCTTCCACGCCATGTACCTTCATTGACAGCATCTGGACCGGTCACTCCTGCGAACTTTCATGCACGTGTCGAGCATGGCATGCTGATCCTCCGTGGCTCGCTTCCCAATGAGACCAGCAAGGTCGCTGTCCTTCAGCGAGCTAAAGAACTCTATGGGGCCGAGCCAGGTCTCGTTGTCGATGAGTTGGCTGTGGACCCGAGAGTGGAGCCTGTCGCGTGGGCAGACAAGCTTTCTCACGTTCTCCCCGTCTTGGGCCACATGACAGAACGAGGCTCCATCATGATCGACGGCCACACGATTGTTGTGAGTGGCCAGGTAGACGGCGACCCTGCTAAGGTTGCCGTACTGCAAGCGATTGCCCCTCTGGCGCAGACAGGGCTCGAACTCGAAGATCGTATTATGACGGGTTCATCCAAGCCTGGTCGGACCATGAAGCCGTTCTCTCCAACCCTTCCACCTCTCAAGACGTCAGTATCGGTGGTCGCCTCATCCACGAAGGCTCCATTCCATGAAGCCCCAACGCAGAAGACGCCTTCCCCGGTGGTGGCCCTCACCCCAAAGGCTTCAGCCCTGCCGGCAAGTCCGCATCCGGTCGCTCGATCACTGACTGAAACCTCTCCTGTCTCGCTTCAGATTCAGTTGAATGAGATCCTCACTCATTCGTCCATCGAGTTTGAATCGAAAAGCAACACGATGACACACAGCAGTCTTGCCACCCTCGACCAGCTGATCGCCGCACTACGGGAATCCCCCGACACAGCGATAGAGATCGGTGGCCATACAGACAAGTACGGCGGGTCGGAGTACAACATTCAACTGAGCCGCCGTCGTGCTGACGCCGTGCGACGGCACTTTAGTAAGCACGGCCTGACCAACCAGTTCACCGCCGTCGGCTATGGCGCCTCACAACCGATGTCAGTTGCGGAGAATAGGGCCAGCCTCAAACGCAACCGACGAATCGAGCTACAAGTGAAAGGACAGCCCGAGTTATGACTCTGTTCTTCAATCAAATGCTGGGGTGCCTCATCGTCGCAGCCGGCATCGGTGGCGCAGTCGGATGGCTCCTGAAGCAGGTTTCTGTCGGCAAGGGCGCGCACCTACTCGCCGATGTCACCGCCATGATGCATCTCAAAGAGCAGATGCTGGAGAAGGCGCGACAGGAGCTGAGAACGTCCGCGTCGGAGATGAAGGAGCTAGAGAGCCAGATCAACGCATCAGAGGCGCTCCATCAATCCAACCAGGAGGAACTCGGCTTGCGCCACATGCGTACCCAAACGCTCCAGGAAGAATTGATTGCGGCGAAGCAACAACTTTCGACCATGGAAGCCGGACAGACGACACTCCACACCCGTCTCAGAGAGAATGAGGCCCGAACCATCGCGCAGGCAGACGAAACCAGGCTATCCCAGGCCGCTCTCGAAACCGCGCAGCAGGGATTGACGCTCAAGGAACAGGAACTGCGTTCCTTGCACGAGCGTCTCGGGATTTTAGAAAGCCAGTGCGCCGATACCGATCGACTTCGCGCCCGAGTTCAGGAATTGGAACCGGCACAAGGACGGGTTCATTGGCTCGAAGGACAACTCAGTGAACGGAATACGCAACATCGAGCCGCACTTGACGAAGTCGAATTACAGCTCGCGGAACGAGATCGGCGTATTCGCGAACTCGAACAGCTCCATCAGCAGTTGAAGCTGCAAGCAGAAGATCATGAGTCCCCTTCGATCGAGAAAGCCGCCTAATCTTTACCAGCACAGACTCTGTTCACTCAAACCACGGGATCAATCTCACAAATCGGGAACGGGACGTAGCGCCCTTGCCGTCAGCGCCTCCAGGAACAGCCTGGTCGGACTGAAGCAGCGCCCGAAACGCTGGGGTTACCGAGGCTGTTCCAGGGTTTCGATCAGGAAGAGGATTTCGGCGGCCATCGTGTGGCCCAAGTCCTGGGAGTCGGCGAGGGTGCGGTCGCGGCTGCCGGCGACGATGGCTTGGAGGGCTTGGATAATAGGGAGGAGCCATGCGGCGTCGGGGTCGTTGGCGAGTTGCTGAAGGAACGTCCCGGCTTGGGCCTGGTCGCCGCCGAGCAGAGACTGAGTTACGGCGAGGCTGATGCGGCCATCATGAAAGTGGTTCTCGCCGCCGTCGCGGCGATAGGCGAGGTAACAGGCAGTGGCCTGGCCCTTCGCCTCTGCAGCGGCAATGGGGTTGCCGGCGTCCCTTTCGATATCGGCGAGGATAGACCACGATGTCCACGGCAACGCCTCGTGGCCGAACTGTGCCTTACATTCGATCGCCCGGTGGATTTCCTGCCGCGCTTCGTCCAGGCGGCGGAGCTTGCACAAACGGATGGCGAGATTATTCCTACTCCGTCCTTCGCGCGCCACATCAGAGATTTCCACATACTTGTCCACCGCTTGCCGGAGGAACGCGACGGCTTCTTCCAATCGACCGAGAGCGTTGTCATATAGTATCCCCAACTGTCCGAGCGTCCTCGCCTGCCCGGCAACATTGCCGAGCCGTACCTCGAGCGCGAGCGATTTCCGATAGGCATCCTC
>JBBRRK010000006.1:0-34739 GCA_038200765.1 Nitrospirales bacterium | reverse complement strand
CTGCTAGTCCTCGTTGAGGAGGGGGAATGGCTGTGATACGATCCCCCACTGTGATACGGCGCTCTTCCGAGCCCAACCCCCCCGAACAGCTTCAGCAATGGCTGGAGCGTGTCGCGCGTCCGATCGAATTTGCGACACGCGATGCCTTTGCACATCTGCCGACCGTCAAGAATCTGAATCGCTTTATCTCCTCACAGGTGATGCAAGCTTTGTCCGATCGCGTCTATCCACGAGCAATTGAAGCATCGTTGCTCCAGCTGCGTGCGCTGTTTCTCGAGGAGCAGCAACGACTTCCAGCAGAGGATCAACAGCGTCGGTTGCAGGAAGCGATGGTTATTCTTGGAGTCTTGCGCAAGGCCCTTCGCGATCCGGCCAGGGAATGGCAGACGCCGGAGCCCCTCGCGGTGCGTGAGCCGGCCATGAATGACACTCCTTTGCGACCATGGTCGGAACAACCCATCCGTTTCGCGAAAGGCGTTGGCCCGAAGCGCACAGCGTTGCTCCAACGGTTCGGGATCGAGACGGTTGAGGATGCCCTATGGGCCGTGCCTTGGCGCTATGAGGATCGCTCGGTCATGACTCCGATCGGGCAACTCGTGCCGGGTGCGCAGGCCTCGGTCTGCGGCACAATTGTCCGAAGCGAAGCGAAGCGTGCCCGCAGTCGCCGCCTTTCCATCCTCGACATTGTGGTGGAGGATTCAACCGGGCGCCTCCAAGCAGTGTTTTTTAACCAGCCGTTTCTCGAATCACTCTTCACCGTCGGGACGAGCGTGATGCTGACCGGGCGAATGGTGGCCGGCGCGCAGGGGTGGGTTGCGATGAGGATGGAGGTTGCACAATACGAAGTCGTGGGCGAGGAAACCGAAGCGCCGCTGCATGTGGGGCGGATTGTTCCGGTATACCACGAAACCAAAGGGTGGACCTCCCGGCAGATGCGCGTGCTCATAAAAGGCCTCCTGGATATCCATATCGACGAGGCGCAGGAGGTGTTGCCGGTTTCGCTTCGTGCCCGCTATCGATTGCTGCCTATTCAACAAGCGATTCACGATGTGCATTTTCCTCAACCTGGGACGGATGGAGAACGGCTCGATCGAGGTCTCACACAGGCGCATCGGCGTTTGGCGTTCGAAGAACTGTTCGTACTCCAACTCGCCTTGGCCTCGCGGCAACAAGTCATGAAGGAAGAGGTCAAGCAGGTGTCGTTCAATCCGAAGACGCCGCTCCTCGGGAAGCTGGATCGGGCGTTCCCCTTTCAGTTGACCGAAGCGCAAGAGCGGGTGATTCGGGAGATTCTCTCGGACATGACATCACGCAAACCGATGAACCGCCTGGTGCAGGGCGATGTCGGGTCCGGCAAAACCATTGTGGCGGTGCAGGCAATGGTGCTGGCCTGCGGATCGGGTTACCAAGCGGCATTGATGGCGCCGACGGAAATTCTCGCTGAGCAGCACTATCGGACAATGAAGGGGCTGCTGGAACCGCTTGGGCTTTCCGTGGTGCTCGTGAGTGGTGGTGGGCGGGCGGCAGCGCGTAAAACCATTCGCGGGCAGGTGGCTTCCGGAGCCGCACAGGTCGTCATCGGCACCCATGCGGTCATTCAGCAAGGCGTCACCTTCGCGAAACTTGGACTAGTCGTGGTGGATGAGCAACATCGATTCGGCGTCCTCCAACGGAAAACACTCATTGAAAAGGGATATAAGCCCGATGTGCTGGTGTTGACCGCGACACCCATTCCACGCACGCTAGCCATGACCGTATATGGAGATCTCGATGTGTCGGTGATCGACCAGATGCCGCCTGGCCGAAAGCCGGTGCGGACATTTCTCTTGAGCGACACTCAGCGGGGAAGGGCCTATCAAATTCTGCGCGATGAACTGCGGAGTGGCCGGCAAGCCTACGTGGTCTATCCACTCGTCGAAGAATCGGAGAAGACCGATCTGCAGGCGGCCATGCAAGGCGCTGAGCAGTTGAAGGCGAACGAGTTGGCCGAGTTTCGCGTCGGGCTTGTGCATGGCCGGATGAAGTCGGAAGAGAAAGAACAGGTCATGGCATCGTATAAGAAGGGTGAGATACAGGCTCTGGTTTCGACGACGGTGGTGGAGGTCGGAGTCGATGTGCCCAATGCCACGGTGATGATGATCGAGCATGCCGAGCGGTTCGGGCTGGCGCAGTTGCACCAATTGCGTGGGCGTGTCGGGCGAAGCGGCCACCAGTCCTATTGTCTGCTGATGGCCTCGGGTGGGGTGTTGTTTCGATCGGCGAAGCCCAAGGCGTCCGGCGAACCGCCATCCGCAGCGCGGGAGCGGCTCGACGCGCTCGTGCGATCAACCGACGGGTTTGTGATCGCTGAGGAAGATCTCCGTATTCGTGGGCCCGGCGAGTTTTTTGGATTCAGGCAGTGGGGCATGCCTGAGTTTCGCGTCGCGAGCCTGGTGCGGGATGCCGATATACTCCAGCAAGCCCGGCAGGAGGCCTTCGCCCTGTTGAAACAGGACCCACAGTTGAAGTCACCAGCACACCGTGTTTTGCGAGAGGCGATGTTCAGACGGTGGGAATCGAAGTTGGATCTCGGGTCGGTGAGTTAAGCGGGGAGCGGCCAGGTGCCCTCTTTGCTCGCAGAACGCGCACGATGAAACGGTGCTCGTCCGATGCGCGCAGTCGAGGGCAGCCGGCTATTCCACTGGAGAGGTGATGAGAGTGGAGATGGTAGGTCACGCATCACCCGCCAGGTGGAGTGGAGAGAGGGAGCGCTAGGAGAGAATGGGCGTATTGCAGCGATTGACTCATGATTTGAAGGCGGGGTTGGCAACATTGCGCCATGGGACGGCGCAGGCGGCGATCCGAGCGTTGGAAGAGACGGAACTGCTGCGGATCAGGCTCGATATCCGCAAGCTCGACCAGCAATTGGAGGAGCTCTATCGGGATGTCGGTGAACGAGCGGTTCACCTTCGCGAGGTAGGCGAGCCGGTTGAACGGGTTCTGTACGACACTGAAATTACTCGACTCGTTAAAGAGATCCAAGACCTTAAAGCCTCATGCGAAAAGCTGGAGTCGGAGATAGCAGACATTCGGAGCGAGCGATGAACGACTCATTACGCACGATGCGTCTTGCCGGTGTGGATATCGGCACGCTCACTTGCCGGTTGCTGATAGCCGATCTGGCGCCTGGCGGACGACTAATTGAAATACGCTCTGAGCGACGAATTCTCCGGCTGGGCGAGGGCGTCGATCAGACCAAGCAGTTAAGCGTTGTTGCAATGGATCGGGTGCTGTGCTGCCTCAGGGAGTGGCGGGAGATCATTGATGCCTCTCACGTCGATGCAGTGGCGGCCGTTGCGACGAGCGCAGTGCGTGATGCAGCGAACCGTGATGAGTTTCTCGATTGCGTGAAGCGAGAAGCTGGCTTCGAGGTGGAACTGATCTCAGGAGAAGAAGAAGCCCGGCGGACAATGTTGGGCATCCGCTCCGGCTTGCCCCTTGGTGTGACCGACGTGCTGGCCCTCGACATCGGCGGCGGCAGCACCGAGTTCATCCTGGATCAACCAGGCCAGAAACCTAATGTGCACTCAATCGATATCGGTGTCGTTCGGTTGTGCGAGCGGCTCCTGCAGCACGACCCTCCGACCGACGAAGAAGTGCAACAGGCACGCGAGTGGGTCGCGAGAGAAACCAAAGCAGCCGTTGCTGGCATGGGCAACTATCAGACAGCCACCTTCGTTGGCACAGCCGGAACCATCACCAGCCTAGCCGCCATGGCTCAGAAACTTCCCACTTACGAGCCAGCCAGAATCCAGAACTACAGACTGCAGCTCGATACCATTCAAGAACTCGAACAAACGCTCCTCAGTCGTAACAAAGCCGGCCGAGCCGGTCTGCCAGGCCTAGAAAATGGCCGGGAAGAAGTCATCGCCGCCGGCGCGATTATTGTCGGGGCGGTGATGGAGACGTTAGGAGTCTCGGCGGTGCTTGTCAGCGATCTAGGGTTGCGGGAAGGAGTGCTGATCGACCTTGCGAGGCGGACACGATGAGTGCGAGGATCTGTAGGGTCAAGTAGTAGCAAGGATTTGGCCCAGCACCCTACTTTTGAGTGAGCATCCCTATGAGCAAGAAATTTTATGCAGACCACGAAGAGGTGTTTCACTACACAACTGCAGCCGGATTATATGGCATAGTCAGTAGCAAAACCCTTTGGGCCAGCCACACACAATTTCTTAACGACACGGAGGAAGGTGTCGTCTTTTCCAGGCGTGTACTCCCTATGATACTGAGATCTGTAGTGAAGCCTGAAAAGCTGACAGAAATTGTTGAGCTGTTAGAAATCGCGCAAACTACCGCACAGGACAACTATGTCACTGCTTTTTGTGCGACCAAAGACAAAGGGATAGCTCAAAATGGTCTGCTGAGCCAGTGGCGAGGATACGGGCTAGACGGTGGCTACGCCATCGTTTTGATGCCAAAGGGCTGGTAGATCTTCTCAATACAGAACGAAAAATGTATTTCGAGGAGGGCTGGGCCTGGGGCAATGTCCTATACACCCTAGCGGATCTTTCAAGTTTTCAGGATAAGCACAACGTGAAGCATTTTGAACACGTGAGAAAGGGGGTTTCTGACTTCTTAGAAACTAAGGATACGAGAAAAGCCTACCCTGCGTTCAATAGCATCGCACTACTATCCGCATTCTACAAACACAGGGGCTTTAAGGAGGAGAAGGAGTTTCGAATATTTGTCAGCGAACCTTCGGCTAAAGTCGGCCCCGCTCCCTCGAATAAAAGTGGAAAGGCTTATCGTATAGCGCACAGCTACCTTCGCAATGGTGAGACTGCGCCCTGTATTCACTTTTTTGAAGATCAGAAATTGAAAGCCCTGCCAATCCGGCGCGTCATTGTAGGACCTCACCCGGAAAAGCAGAAGCGGAAAAAGTCTGTAGAAATTCTCCTGCGGAACCACGGCACCGACGCAAAGGTATCGGTGTCAGATACGCCATTTCGGGGTAAGTAGAACGCTTATCTTTACTTCCTCCGTGTCCTTTCTCTCGCATGGTGTTCAAGGCCTTCACTGCGCACGTCTTCCCAATTCCCCATTTCATTTTCAAGGGTAGCCTGATCGATCCTCGAATGCGCGCGTCCAACGAGGGTCTTCTGAGGCCGCGCGTTGCACGAGCACAGGAGATCATGTAGTCTGCCCTCTCATACTCCTTCCAAGTTCGCTTGTTCTTTCCTCAGGGATGGAGGCTGATTGATCTTCCACTGCGCGAGTCTGCCCAATTGCGCATTTCATTTTCAAGGGCGGCCTGATTGATCCTCGATTGTGCGCGTCGAACGAGCACATTCTTATCGTGCGCGTTCCGGGAGCACAGGGACTGGCCATGCTACTCTGTTCTTTTTCCGTTGTTCTCAGAGAAGCTGGCTTTCGAGGCGTCACCGGCGTAGTCACTATGGTAAGACATGAATCCAGGTTGCTCCGGCTCGTGGAGTCTTGTACACTTTGCTCAGATTGCTGTTGCGAGGGTGCCAGACAATGCGACGACCAGGAGACAATGTTGAAGAGGCGCGGATCGTAGATAACTTGCGCCGCACCATCGAACTCACCGAACTCGGCCTAGCTTTACGCCGGTCAGTGGTGCAGCAAGGCAACCTCGTTGGTGATGCCATGACCCAGGTCATGCGCGAGATCCGGCGCGCGAAAGAGCAGGCATGGCAGCAGAGTCCTTCCTAGTTCAGGCGCTGTCCGCCCTCATCGCCGAATTCAATCGACGTGGTCTTCACTATGCGCTACCCGGGGGTTGGGCCTACAGCGCGCTCGTTGAGCCACGGGCCACGACGGACATCGATCTGCTCATGCTCATCGAGCGACCGTCATCCAGCTAAGATGATCCCTCCGAGCTCGCCCGTTATTTCATCAGGGATGGGGGCTGATTGATCTTCCACTGCGTGTGTCCAACGAGGGCCTTCTGATGCTTCACTTTCCCCATAGAGGGGGCAGGCAAACCGTCCGTCACTGCACGCATCGAGCGAGCACGTTATTATTGCGCGCTCTGCGAGCAAGAAGGATGGTTGCTTGTCCTCTCATTCCCCTGTGCGGTTGAGTTTCCCATGTGCGAAGTGTATAGTTCCCATCCCTTATATAAAAGGACAAGGTGTCATCGTCTCTTCTACCGACTGAGGAGGTGGAGCATGAGAAAGATCCTTGCACTTATCGCGTTGCTCGGGCTCGACGCTGACCCAGCGATGTCCGCGGCACTCTTTGATGAACGTGCTAAGAAATTTGCCGCAGGCTACGATTTCCTGAACCAACACAAGTACCAGGAAGCGCGCACAGCCTTTGAAGTCGGCCTCAAGCAATACCCTGCGAATGCCCCGGCGCACTTCTATCTTGGCGATGCCTGTCGAGGCCTGAAAGCCTGGGCCTGCGCGGAAGCGCATTACCAGACCTCGCTGGAGCTTGATGCGCAATCCCCGCTGGCCGGGTTGGCCAAACAACGGAAGCGCACGGCCACCGTCTGGCGTTTGTTGGACGAAGGGAGGCAGGCCATCACCGAGCCGAATGCTCCACCCACGAAGGTCGCCCAGGCCGTGGACACCCTGGACATTGCGAATAAACTGGGGCTCGACGACGAACAACGAGCCCTCTACCACCAGTTGCACGAGAAAATTCAACAGGGGCACACACAGAGTCCCGTGAAAACGGCGTCGGCTCTGCCTCATATACGGTCGATGGCCGTGGTGCCGGCAGGGACGTTCATCAGGGGGAGTTCGACGGGAGATGCAGACGAACAACCGGTGCACCAGGTCTATCTGGATTCCTTTTACATCGATATGTATCAAGTGTCGGTGCGACACTATGCAAGATTCTTGGAAGCCACGACCCATGACGCCCCGCCGGACTGGGGAATCATGAATCGCCCCCAACACCAGACACGGCCAGTCGCCAATGTGGATTGGATGGATGCTGACGCTTACTGCAAATGGGTCGGCAAGCGGCTGCCGACCGAGGCGGAGTGGGAGAAGGCGGCACGGGGGACAGATGGCCGGACCTATCCCTGGGGGAATGAATCTCCAACGGGGCTTCACGCGAATTCGGGGAGAGAGATTTGGAGCAGCCATGCGGCATTGACGCCGATAGGGATGTTGGAAGGGGGCAAGAGTCCCTATGGCATCTATGACATGGCCGGGAATGTGTGGGAGTGGGTGAGCGATTGGTATGACCCGGACTATTACAAGACCGGCCTACGGCATAATCCGGCAGGCCCGTTAATGGGTTGGTCCAAAGTGATCCGTGGCGGCTCCTGGGGCAGCGGTCCGAAGGACCTGCGCACCTCAGATCGGGACACCCATGTGCCGTCGGCCCGGGGCCTCGGCACCGGGTTCCGGTGCGCGAAGACTCCCTAGCCCGCATTATTCATGACGGTTCGTCGCGAAATCGCTGAGCTGCGTCGCGAGACCGGCGCGCGGAGCCGTGAGGCCACGAGGCGTACTCGTGCAGTACGTCGAGAGTCGAGGGGCGGCCCGCCAGCCGAAGGCGTGTCATAGCAGCGGATCGACGATTGCGCAGAAGCGTTCATGAATAATGCGGGCTAGTTCTTGGTTCTTGGGAAAAGACACGAGGACCGTCTACATCTCCGGACTAAATAACCTCCCTGGTGCAATGACCGAGCGTTCAGTTCGATCATTCCTCCTCATCCTTTCCCGCCCTTCTTATTCGGAAACAACCGTTCCAAGCTCTCTTCTCTTTATCTCTTCAGGGGGGCCTGGTCGATCCTCGATTGCGCGCATCGGACGAGCACCGTTTCATCGTGCGCGTTCCGCGAGCAAGGAGGGCACCTGGCCGCTCCCTCCTCATCCTTTCCGAGGCCGCGCGTTGCGTGAGCACAGGAGACCAACGCGCTAATCCTGACCACGTTTCCACTTGATGCTGCACCCAATGCTGGCCTTCTGATTGCTGTCGACCGGCTTCCCGGCGAGCACCGCGTCGATCGCCGTGCGTAAATCGCGACCCGTGACCGGCTTGTTGCCGCCGGGGCGACTGTCATCGAGCTGCCCACGATAGATGAGCCGCCGTTCCCGGTCGAAGAGATAGAAATCCGGGGTGCAGGCCGCTCGATAGGCCCTTGCAACGTCTTGGGTTTCGTCAAAACAGAAGGGAAAGCTGAAGCCCAAGCGCTCGGCCATTTCTTTCAGCCGTGGCGGCGCGTCTTCTGGATACTGCACTGGATCATTGCTGCTGATGCCGACTATACCAAGCCTTGTATTCTTGTAATCCTGCCCTATCTGGGCGATCCCTTGCTCGACGTGCACGACATAGGGACAGTGACGGCACAGAAATATGACCAGCAAGGCGGTCTTGTCGCTAAATGAGTCGAGAGAGTGGACCTGCCCGCTCACCACATCGTGCAATGCAAACGGAGGAGCGGGTGTTCCGAGCGGGAGCATGACAGACGCGATGGCCATGGTGCCTCCTTCATGAAGTGGCCCGCAGCAAGCTGCGGGGTATCTTGCGAAATTCTCCGAAGCCACTACCCTCCTTCGCCGAGGCTACGGAGGGTTCTCCTCGCCTTGCCTACTCCGCCGAGGCAGCCGCTTCGGCTGCGAAGGCCGGACATCCCCGTAGCAGCCTACTACGCCGAAGTAGTCATTTCAGCTACGAAGGCTGGAAGCTACGGGGTATTCGGCGAAGGAGAATAATCTTGGCTGAAGGATGCCGCACGGTGACTGCTTCGTCAAGAGGCGAGTCCATCTTCAATGCACCGGCATCGAAGTCTTGTTCCCACTATGGTAGGCTCGTGGCGCATGACATCGCATCACGAGGGGGCCTATTGATGAAACAGGGGTATCGGTTGATCATTGTGGATAAGGCCGGTGTGCTGGTCTCTGAATTCCAACTGACGGAGAATGCACTGGATCAGCCAGAGGCCTTTGTTTCAGCGCTGAAACAGTCGATCGAGGACATCGAAGAGGAGGAGTCGTGAGCGTCCTCCATTCGTCCCATCTGTGTACCATCATTCATTCGCATGTGTGACAAGGGGTCGTGCGTATGCAATACGTTCATCTCGGGCGATCAGGAGTAAAGGTCAGCCGGCTCTGTCTCGGCACGATGAATTTCGGGCCTGAGACCAGCGAGGCGGACAGTTTCGCCATCATGGATCGAGCACTGGAACTGGGCCTCAACTTTTTCGATACGGCGGACGTCTATGGCTGGAAAGTGGGGGAGGGGTGGACCGAGCAGATCGTGGGCCGTTGGTTTGCCCAGGGCGGGGGACGGCGTGAAAAAGTCGTCCTGGCAACGAAAGTGTTCGGCCGGATGGGCGTATGGCCGAATCAGTCTCGCTTGTCGTCCCTTCATATTAAGCGGGCCTGCGAGGCGAGCCTGCGGCGCCTGCAGACGGACTGCATTGACCTCTATCAGATGCATCACATCGATCGAGAGACACCGTGGGAAGAAATCTGGCAGGCGATGGAACAGTTGGTCAGGGAAGGCAAGGTGCTCTATATCGGAAGCAGCAATTTCGCCGGCTGGCATATGGCCCAGGCGCAAGAACTCGCTCGCAGCCGCCACTTCCTAGGCCTCGTGTCGGAGCAGAGTCTCTATAATTTGAACGAGCGGACAATCGAGTTAGAAGTGATCCCAGCTTGCGAGGCCTACGGCATCGGCCTGATTCCCTGGAGCCCGCTCGCGCGTGGGTTGTTAGCGGGGGCCTTGGAACCGGCGACGGTCGGTCGACGTGCGGACGAGGATGTGAAGAAAGACATCGAGAAGCATCGTCCTAAGCTGGAAACCTATGAGGCGCTGTGCGTACAACTTGGCGAGCGCCCGGCCGATGTGGCCCTCGCCTGGTTGTTGCACCAAAAGGCCGTGACATCGCCGATTATAGGACCGCGCACGATGGAACAATTGAACAGCACGATGCGGGTCTTGAGTCTCACGTTGAGCCAGGACACACTGAAACGGCTCGATGAAATTTTCCCCGGCCCTGGTGGGCCTGCCCCAGAAGCCTACGCATGGTGATCACGGCTCAACGATCATGAGCCGTGCATCTCTCGCAGCAAGGAGCCAGTCCGTCACATTCGTCCGATACCAACCAGGGACCATGACGCACGATGTGCGGAACAGAACAAGATGAGCGAGTCAGCCTAATGGGATCATGATTTAAAATTTCCCATTACACATATCATAGTTACATGTAAAATGTTCAAGTGATGATTAATGATAAAAAGATGTCACGTCGGACGAGTCGATGTTCAACCTGAGCCTCAACCGTAACCTGTTTCTGTGGTTCGGGCGCCTGTTGTGCGAGCACAGGGGAGTAAGAGGCCCCGATCCACTCTCTATTCTGAGAGTGAGGAAGCCGCACGGCGCTCAGGCTCAGGCGACAGGTTCCATTTCTCCACACGTTTAGCGTCAGGGTTTTGGATCTTCATGGGCCTCCCTCCTTCAATGACAGGGCGTTCTTTCTCAAATATACCAGCCCGCCCGCCACGTTGCGTCGAGGGGTTCATTGATCTTGCATCCTCAATCTCGGCACTCTTAGAATACGCCACCCTGGGAGGCCACTCCATGCCCTTCACGATTCGCCCTGATCGTCGCGCCCCGCTGCCAGGGTCTGTCGCTCCTCACGTGGGGCCATTCCTCAAGCCGTCTCGGGCCTGTAAGTTAAGTTTCTGGTTGCTGAGTGCGCTCCTAGCGCTGAGTAGTGGCCCCGCATATGCGGAGTGGGTATTAACGAGTGGCGACGACGAAGCAGGATTGGCGGTGTATGTCGATCCTGGCACCATTCGTCGCGAGGGGAATCTGGCGAAGATGTGGCAATTGTACGACTACAAAACTGTTCAAACCGTGGCGGGTGATTCGCTGTTGTCGATGAAGCGATTCAACGAATACGATTGTACGGATGCGCGCACACGTACGCTTGGGTATACGTGGTTCTCGGGCAACATGGGAAGCGGTAACGTGGTGTACAGTACGCCTGAAGTTCAACAGTGGGAGCCGGTTGTCCCGCGTACGATCAATCGAACGCTGTGGAATGTGGCCTGCAAAAAGAAGTGATCCTGCCTGAGCGCCCTCCCGTCAATCATAGACTGGTGAAAAACGGGTGCCCCACCATGAAGTTCTTCGGCGCGCTGCGTAGGGATGGATCACAGACACGATTGCCGCCACACAGAAGCACGGACAGGGTATGGCGTGAGTGACTACCGCCGTACACACGAACGCAATACCCCCTCGATTCACCTCTATTGTTACGTTCCTGTCTCTTGCCCCGCGACGTGCAATGCCACCTCCCGCTAGGCGCTTACATAACGAGAGCGAGTGATGCCGACGGTCATAGTGAAAATCCTGTCAGGTCGGGCGCGCACTGGCAGGAGTCTATGGGACGCAATCCGGTGTCTCACGTTGGGGGAGATGCTCCAAGGGTCGGCAGAACTCGCCGCTGTGCTCAGTCTTCTCGTTGTAGCAATCATCTGGTTTATCACCTGGTTCAAGCCCAATCCAGATGTCCATGTCAGTGCAGCCTTGTACACGTATGAGCGTGGTTTCATCCTGGAGGGAACCACCAAGACGACTCTCTCTCACATGCGGAACCTTCTTTCCAATTGCACACTCTGGCGATTCCCGCCAATGGTGCCAAAAAAGAGCGTAAAGGTCACTGATTTACACTCATGGGTATTGAGCAAGTATCTTCTTGAAAATGTGTCAGACCAGGGCATCACCAACCTCCGTATGGGGGTTGTTTCTCCTCTCCTGAATCAGTTCACTGTCTTGTCGGCTTCTCCGAGCGTCGAAGCCAAGGGGACTGTCGAGTCACGTTCTCAAGATGTCCTCCCCAAGTATGTGATCGCGATCGCCGCCCTCGCGCCTCACGCTTCGGTGATGCTCAGCCTCCAGACCCCCATCAACGACACCATGCGGCACGCCTTGTACGACGAACCTCACACCTTTCGTATTCCAGCAGCGTTTCTATCGGCTGATCAGCTATGGAACGTTCACCCGACCGTCACCCGCATCAGCGACTCGACCATGGTGAAGTTGGAGAAGGAACTGCGAACCGGGGATAGAGGAATATCCGTGGCTGAACAGATTGAGAGTTGGATTCTGGACCCCTCGGATCCGGCACTGTTAGAGGAAGACTTGTCCTATCGACTTCTGCCGACGGAACCGATTTGCCAAGAGAACGTTGGGGGGTAACTGGTAGAACTCGACGCTCAAAAAATGAAGCTCCTCGCAGCAGCCTACTCCGCCGAAGTCGTCACTTTAGCTACTAAGGCTGGAAGCTGCGGGATATTCGGCGAAGGAGAATAAATATGAACGTATGAACACGGCCGACGCCTACGAGAGAGCCTCTGTATCGACGAAGCGACCAGTTCCAACAAGACGTAGTGGGGTCATGGCATTCTTCTGACGCTCGTACGAGATCGACCTAAGGTCGTGAGGCGCGATTGGCGAGTGAGTCGAGGCGAGCGAGGGTTCGAGATTTTTGGAACTTCGAACCCCTAACATTCAACGTCGATCGCCCCTGTTACGCGCGTCACGGTTCGACAGGCTCACCGCCTCGAGCTAAGTCGAGGGGCGCGCTACGGCCTGTGGCGCTGGCGGATTTTTTGAGCATCCTGTTAGAATGTCTCCCTCATGAATGTCGCACATGCTCACTCCCTCTCTGGTCTCTATATTATCCTCGATCCGTCGGTCTGTCCTACTACGCGTCCCTTGATCGAGGTGCTGCGAAGGGCGGCTGAGGCCGGCGCCTCCCTCTTTCAATATCGCAATAAGAACGCATCGATGAAGGACGCCTATGTGGAAGCCTTGGCGCTCCGACAAGCTGCTGCGAAGGCAGGCGTCCTCTTCATCGTCAACGATCGTTGCGACTTGGCCTTAGCTGTGAATGCCGATGGCGTGCATTTGGGGCAGGGAGACCTACCGCTTGATTTGGCGAGGAAGGTGCTGGGCCCAAACAAGCTGATCGGGATCTCCACGCACAATCCCGACCAGGTGCGGGAAGCCACTGTGGGAAAACCAGACTACCTAGGCTTTGGTCCCATCTTCACACCTGGTTCCAAACAGGACCACGATCCGGTGGTTGGGCTTGAGGGGTTACGTGTGATGCGCTCGCTCTCGTCATTGCCCGTCTTCGCAATCGGTGGAATTCAGGTCGATCAGGTTAGGCAAGTCATGGGGGCAGGAGCTGACGGGGTGGCGGTGATCTCAGCAATCCTCAAGGCCCCGGATATCAGCCACGCGGTGAAATCATTTCTCACGCAGATATGAGCCCGCATGATTCATGATGCGTTCTGCTGCACGCGCGGATACGTGCTGTGACGAGCAGTTTCGCCGTTCAGCCCTTTGACATCTGCACGAGTATGCCTCAGAGCCTCACGTCTCCGAGTGCCCTTCGCGTTTCGCGCCTGCGCGCGTTCGCGACGAACCGTCATGAATTATGCGGGCTAGCACCAGCCTCGCCAGTTTCGTGATCGGAGCGGTCTTTGCGAGGCGGGCCAAGCCCTCGTTCCAATTTCGACCTACGGTAGAACTATAGGGGAGTGGACCCACTACGGGAACCCCGGCCAGCCGTCGAAGGAGATGTACCGTCGACTGTTCCTGCGCACGAGCGGTCTTTGTATCTAGCGGTCGAGGTTGGTTCAAGACCAACGCCACGACAGGAATATGTCGTCGACGGAGCGCATCCAGCGTCAACAACGCGTGATTGACTCCCCCTAAGCTTGATTGTCCGACCACAATAGTCGGTAACTTCATTCGATAGATGATGTCTATAGTATTAAGTGATTGAGTGAAAGGCACATAGGTTCCGCCAACACCCTCGACAATCATCAGCCGATGCTTCTGACAAAGGACATGGAAGGCACGAAGAATGGTGGCCATGTGCACCGTCTTTCCCTCTGCTCGTGCGGCAGAAAGGGGCG
Organism: Nitrospirales bacterium; assembly: GCA_038200765.1. Classification (GTDB taxonomy): domain Bacteria; phylum Nitrospirota; class Nitrospiria; order Nitrospirales; family Nitrospiraceae; genus Palsa-1315. Next base: position 20,832 of record JBBRRK010000006.1, on the reverse strand, counting down.
CTACCGGAAGTCGAAAGACATAGGGGCACACGTCTGCCATCGAATCATAGGTTCCAGCTGCTTGTCGCAGCCGTGCTCCATCAGACCTCGCTTTAGCTGATCGCGAAACCCCTGTCTCAATCGGCTTCATGACGCCCACATCGATTCCTCGTTGCCGCAGACGCATTACGAGCGCAGAGGTGATGAGCGTTTTCCCGACACCCGTATCGGTCGCAGTGATAAACACCCCTCGTGGGCGAGAATCGTGAGTGTGCAGTTTGGCTCGCCTCATAGTTTGGTATCTAGCAGGAGGTATAACAAACCAATAGTCAATCCCGCAGGATGCTCAAAAAGCTCTTCCAGCAAGGCCGCAGCCGATGAAAGCACCGGAGGCGTAGCCTCTGGGCTACGTTGAGGATGCTTTCGAGGTAAGAACGAAGCTGGAAGACTTTTTCAGCATTCTGCTAAAGGAATCGGCTGTCACAGTTCCACACCTGTCCCGACACATCGTTCAGTTGCGCCAGATGCAAGACCGTCTTGGCCACTTCCTCTCGTGACGGTGGCCGACCTAACGCATGACCGTTCCAGCTCTCGTCTGTCGGCATGGCTTCTTCAGATAGTCCCGTCTTCTGCCAGCCAGGCAAGAGAAGATTCACACGGACGTTGCCCGCTCCCCACTCAAGCGCTGCGCTGCGCACCAGACCGATAAGACCGGCTTTTGATGCTGCGTAGGCCGCCTGCCCAATTGAACCATGGAATCCGGCATACGAACCAATCACAACGATCGAGCCGCCACCGCGAGCGAGGAGGGGAGGGGCCATGGCGCGGAGGCAGTGAAATGTTCCCGTCAGATTTGTGGCGATAACTTCAGCCCAGTCTTCTTCACGTTGCCGAAGCAAGAGATGGCTTCCTCCAATTCCGGCATTGCAGATCAACACCGACGGCACAGGCATCCGGCGGCAGGAGTCTTCCACCATCTGTTGCACCGCATGCGGCTCACGAATATCGGCTTCGTAGAGCGCTCCGGTTCCACCGACGGCTACCACCTGAGCGAGTGTGTCCTCGGCGGCTGCCTTGTTTCGATGGTAATGGACCCCGACTGACCAGCCGGCTGCCGCAAAGGCCAGGCTGATCGCTCGACCAATTCCTCCAGACGCGCCTGTCACAAGCACCGCCTGTGTGAATCGGCTGTCCGATCTTGTCATCTCGGCTTCTCCGACGAAGAAAACTTTGCCTGCAGATGTTCAAAAAGTTCTTCCAGCAAGGCCGCAGCCGAGGAAAGCACCGGAGGCGTAGCCTCGGGGCTACGTTGAGGATACTTTCAAGGTGAGAACGAAGCTGGCGGACTTTTTCAACAGCTACTGTCGGATTATGGGTGGGCTATTGCGCGAAGGCAAGCCTGTAGGCCGCCGGTCTCCTTCCCTTGCTGCCTCCAGGATGCCTGTGGTACGGTCATTGCCACATTCAACGAGTGGAGGATCTCGCGCATGCCGCTGACGAAACCGGGGTACCGATGTGCTGTTATCGCAGGCACCGTGTTGCTGCTCGGCTGTGCTCCCTGGTCAACGCTCTTTGCAGCGGAAGATACCAGTGTCATTGTCCAGTCCGCCGACTATTTCCCCGATCAGGTTGGAAATACGTGGCACTATCGAGGCCAGATTACTGAAGGACCTCTGCAAACAGTTGAGTATAAATTTTTCTCCAACGTGTCCTCGGTCACCGGCACGAAAGTCATCAAGGGCATGACGGTCACCGTGTTCCACGACGCCAATCCTGGCAACCATGGCCCAATGGATAGTTTCTACCGGCGCGATAGCGTCGGCATCGTGTATCACGGCTCGGAACCAGGCACACCGTTAGAGAAACAGCTCGTACCCTATCAGATCGTCCGCTTCCCGCTGAAAGTCTCGTCGTCCTTTCCGCAATTCGACCGTAAGGCACTCGATTTCGGCTCCGATCTGGATCAGGACGATATCAATGAAAAGATCGATGCGCAGGGCGATGCCACGGTGGTGGGGTGGGATTCGGTCACGGTGCCGGCCGGCACCTTCAAGGATGCCGTGAAGGTAGAAGCGCGTATGCACATGCAGATTCATCTCTCCGGTGCGAAGAGAACCGCAATCGGGACCGATGTGATGACCGCTTGGTTTGTGAAGGGCGTGGGCTTGGTCAAATACGTCGAGCGGCAGGAACTCTCTCCGTTGGAAGACCGGGGCGTCGTCACGGAGATCATGGAGGAGCTGGAATCGTACGACATCAAGCCGCCGAAGGCCTCACTCGGGCGGGGCGAATCCTCGACGGAGGGTTTGCTCGCTCACGATGCGGGCGACCACGAATTGCATCAAGTACTCTTCCCCTCCAGCCTTCGCGCCGATTCCGGAGAGTCGATGGCCTCCAAACGGCTGACGGCCCACTAACGCGCCCGTGATCGGCCGATTCAGATAGAGATTCCCGACATCGAATCGTTGCCGTGCCAGTTCCAAGTTAGCCGGGCTTCTCGAATAGACACCCCCGGTGAGGGCATAGGCCGTCGAATTCGCCAGCATCAGCGCGTCATGAAAGGACTCAGCCTTCATCACTGACAGAACCGGCCCAAAGATTTCCTCTTGGGCTATTCGATGCGTCGGCGCCACATCTGCAAACACCGTTAGCCCAACATACCATCCTGGTCCCGTCACGGTCCCTTCTACCAGCAGGCGGGCTTCTTTCTTTCCGATCTCGATGTATTCCTGAATCTTTGACTGCGCTCGACGATCGATGACCGGCCCGACCTGCGTGCCAGGCTCTTCCGGATTGCCGATCCTCAGACTCAGTACCGCTTCTTTGAGGCGATCCAGAAAACTCTCGTAGATCGCCTCATGCACGATCGCCCGTGAGCAGGCGGAACATTTCTGCCCCGCATAGCCGGTGAACGATGAGACCACTCCGGTAATCGCATCATCGAGATCCGCCGTCTCATCGACGATGATTGCGTTTTTCCCTCCCATCTCGGCCAGCACCCGCTTCACCACCTGTTGCCCCGGCATCAGCGTGCTGGCATCGTTGAGGATGCCGAGCCCCACATCCTTCGAGCCAGTAAAGGCAATCGTGGCAATATCGGGATGGCGCACCAGCGCACGCCCGATGTCAGGTCCGCCCTGCAAACAGCAGAGCACTTCCTCCGGCACACCGGCCTCCCGCATGATCTCTGTGAGCCAATGCCCCATCATGGGCGAGCGCTCGGAGGGTTTAAAGATCACGGGATTCCCGGTCACGAGTGCCGCCGACACCATGCCGGTCGAAATCGCCAGCGGAAAATTCCATGGAGCGATGACCGCCGTCACCCCACGGGGGCTATAGAGGCGCTGGTTCAGTTCCCCCGGTTCCTGTCCTAACCGTCGTGGGGAAGCGAGTCTGTGCCAGGCTGCCGCATAAAATTCCAGAAAGTCGATCGCTTCCGCGAGATCCGCATCTGCCTCCCGCCAGGGCTTCCCACTTTCCACGATCTCCCAAGCCGCCAACTCATCGCGCCTGCTCCGCATGAGCGAAGCGGCGGCACGCATGATGCCCACTCGTCGTTCCGTCGATGTGTTGCGCCAGGACTCCGATGCCTGAACCGCCCGGCGCACCGCCTGGTCGACATCCAGCGAAATCGCACTGGACAACCGGCCCACCACTTCATCCGGGCGTCCTGGATTGTGGGACTCAATGAGAGGCCCCGTCAGGTGTAGGCCCCCTGACGACGACATCCATTGACGGCCCAGTTGAGACCGCACCGTCGCCAAGGCCTGTTGCATCGCCACTCGGCTGTCAGTCTGAGAAAAGTCACGCTGAGACTCATTTCGAAACTCCTGAATACTGGTTGGTTGAGACACCAGGGGCTGCCTCTGGCTCAGTGCTTCAAGAATCGGCGGAGCCAACAAGATACGCAACGATTGCGATTCCACATATTCCTTGCGTAGGAACGATTCGTTCGAGGTGTTTTCCAGCAACCGACGCACAAGATAGGCCATGCCTGGAAGTAGATCGCCTACCGGGGTATAGAGCCGTAGTCGGCGACCATATTGCGTGACCGCATGCTGAAAGGGCTCGGCCATGCCGAAGATCATCTGATATTCCCTGGCCTCTGGAGGGAGCCTGAGCGACTCTGCAACCGCCTCGATGTGGGCCAGCGTACGGAGATTGTGTGTCCCGAAGGCTGGTCGTATGATGGACGTCTGCGACAAGATGAGCTGCGTGAGCGATTCATAGTTGGCATCCGTCTCCACCTTGTGCTCAAAGAGAGGAACAGCCCATCCTCGTTGCCGATAGCGGATCGTATCCGAATCCCAGTAGGCCCCTTTCACCAGTCGAATCGTGATGGGTAACCCACGGCGACGGACCCAGGTCAAGAGCCCCTCGATATCGTGTTCCGTGTCCCGGTGATACGCCTGCAATGCAAGGCCCGCATAGGGGTAACTCTTGTAGGACGGCTCGGTGAAGAGTCGGGTGAAGATCTCCAGCAGCAACGTTTTCACATCAGCCTGTTCCATATCAAAGATCAACGAGGCGGGGAGGCGCATCGCCAGATCGAGAATAGGTCTGAGCCGAGCTGCCACGGAACAGTAACTTCCTTCCGGGTCGATCGGGTCGAGATGAGGAGAGAGCGCAGAGATTTTGATGGAGAGCTGGACCCGCGGGATCGGTCCGAGATGGTCCTTCTCTAGTAGGGGAAGGGAAGGCCATGTGCCCGCCTCTTGTCCAAGCAGAGTCAGGGCTTCCACACAGCGATCACGGTATCGATCGGCCTCCCGATCGCTGATGGTGGCCTCACCCAACAAGTCCACCGACCAGGCTCGTCCATCCTGCCAAAGGCCGGTCAAGCGCGGCGCTGCTTCCTCGACGGTCGCTCCGGCAATAAAGGTACGCGCCATATGTTCAACCTGGCTTCTGATCGCCTTGCCGCTGAGCCGAGCCCCCAGGCTGGTGATGGAAAGGGCTTTGAGTCCCCAATGAGTGCCGAAGAGTGCCGTGTCTCCATCGCCCAAGTATTCGCGGGCCAGCGTGACCACCTGTTCGTCGTCTGTAATCGAAGGCAGGACATCGATGAATCGAAACAGCTGTGCCTTGAAATGGCTGTCCTGCATGGCCAGGTTGAGCGCCTGGTGCGACCACCAGCGGCCTTCAAAGAGCGTGGGAGTTCGACCGGCAGAAAGACGGGCGAGCTGTTCACCGATACGGGATACGCGAGATTCGAGCGGTGAGGAAACTTCCGGCATCGGTACCTCACTGGTCGTGATTCGGAGGATACCGTCAGTATACACTGTACGCATTTGGTTGAAACATTCTGACGAATTCGGTATGGTAAGTGAGAGCCGAATATCTCCTCCGACTTCGCTCAATGAAACAAGAGATGCCCATGTGTTCTAAGGAGAGATCATGATTGCGTCAACGACAGACGTCACAGCGGCCACAGCTCCGTTTTCACCGCTCAACTTTACGCTGTTCTGCGCTATCGTCGTTGCCAATATAATCGGTCTCCCACTCTATGGCTATTACTACGGGTTCGACCTCTTCGATTGGGGACTGTTCTTTGCCATGTACATCGTGACAGGCATGGGTATCACCGTCGGCTATCACCGGCTCATCTCGCACCAAAGCTTTGAATGTCCGAACTGGGTCAAGGTCTGTATTCTCATCGCAGCCGGATGGGCGCTGCAAAATTCTGCCCTCAAGTGGGGTAGCGATCATATCCGTCATCATGCCAAGACGGATGAGGAAGAAGATCCCTATAACGCGACTAAGGGATTCTGGCATAGCCACTGCGGCTGGCTTTTTTACAATAGCATCCATCGAAAGGACAAATACGAGGTCCGTCTGCGCCGCGACCCTATCGTGATGTGGCAACACCGCTACTATTGGCCGATCGTGGTTTCGGGATTGCTGCTCCCCTTTGTCCTCGGCCTGTGGCACGGCGGGTTGCAGGGCGGCGTCAGCGGACTACTCTTGGGTGGTCTCTTCCGATTATTTATGGTGCTGAACTCTACCTTCACGATCAATTCGCTCTGTCACATGGTCGGGGCGCAACCCTACAGCAAGAAAGACAGTAGTCGAGACAGTTGGCTGGTCTCCTTCGTGAGTTTTGGCGAGGGGTATCATAATTTTCATCATGCCTATGCGCGCGATTACCGCAACGGACCGCAGTGGTACAATTTCGACCCCTCGAAATGGATCATTTACACGCTTTCGCTGATCGGCCTTACGAGCAATCTTCGCCGTAACGATCCCACCGTCGGGTAATCGGTTTTCGAACCAATCTCCAGACGAACTATTGTCCCGTTCTGCGATGTAATCCCCCATGCACAATAGCCCCATTTTCTTTCACCCTCTCTTCCGTTTATGATGTGGTGGCTGGCCCGAGAGTCAGTCACATATGATTGTGAAGGCAGCAGACTGCGGGGAAACCTATCGATGGTAGGGCAAAAGTTCAGGGGGCTCCGTATCCTGGACAACCGGAGATCAACATACAGGATGCTCAAAAAGGCCGTTCAGCAAGGCCGCAGCAAGCGAAGTGGTACGTACGCTTCGGTACGTTGAGCCTCTGAGCCATGCGAGAACGCCGCCGGTAGACTTTTTCAGCACCCTGTAAGAGGAGGAGAGATTCATGGCTACAGAACATCCCGCCGGACCTCAGACCGGTCATGGGAAAGAGAACCTCATTCCTGGCGTCAAATATGTTATCGCTGTCAGCAGCGGGAAAGGCGGAGTCGGTAAGTCCACAGTCTCGGTGAATCTCGCCGTCGCCCTCGCCTTAACCGGTGCCAAGGTCGGCCTGCTCGACGCAGATATCTATGGCCCGAACATTCCCATGATGATGGGGGTGACGAAGCCGCCGGAACAGAAAGACGGCAAGATCGCTCCAGCAGAAAGTCACGGCGTCAAGCTCATCTCCATGGGATTTTTCGTCCCGGAAGATACGGCCGTGGTGTGGCGAGGCCCAATGGTTCATACCGCTATTCAACAACTCTTCCGCGACGTACTGTGGGGAGAGCTGGATTACTTGTTTATCGATTTGCCGCCCGGCACCGGAGACGCGCAGCTGACCCTGACCCAGTTAGTTCCACTGACCGGCGCCATCACCGTGACCACGCCACAAGAAGTCGCCCTGCACGATGTCCGCAAAGGCATGATGATGTTCCAAAAGGTGAATGTGCCGCTCCTCGGTATTGTGGAGAACATGAGTTATTTTCTCTGCGGTCACTGCGGCGAGCGAACCGAAATATTTTCGCACGGGGGGGGGGAGCGGGCTGCTGCCAAGCTCGGGATCCCGTTCCTTGGCCGCGTGCCGATCGACCCCGCAATTCGCGACGGCGGCGACTCAGGTACCCCGATCGTCGTCGCCGATCCGGCGTCTCCGCAATCAGCGGCATTCCGGGAGATTGCCCTGAAAGTTGTGACGGGAGTCACCGGCGCCGCAACGGGAGTGCCACCGATCGAAAGCCTGCTGATTAAAATCAAGAACCCCTCTGCGAAAACATAATCGGCAGACAAAAGGATGGGAGGGGTGATGGAGAGGTGATGGGAACGTTCGTACGAGTGACCGGCACAACCGATGTGAAACTGGGCCACGGGATCGTCGCGAAGGTGAACGGCAAAACCCTCGCGGTCTTTCATGTGGATGGCACATTCCACGCCATCGACAACACCTGTTTCCATCGAGGCGGTCCCACTTGGTGAGGGGGATCTCGAAGGGTCGGTCGTGACCTGCCCCTGGCACGGGTGGCAATTCGATGTGGCCACCGGCACCTGCGTGGCGAATCCCTCGGCGAAAGTGGAGTGGTATGACATGCAGGTCGACGGCACCGACGTGAAGGTGCGTATCTGATCTCAGATGGTCGGGGGTTGAGTCCGGCTTCTAGGCTCTTTATGATGGCCACGTATGGACCGAAACGACGTTCTGTTCCTCTATCGTCAAATGCTGCTGATCCGCCGGTTCGAAGAAAAATCGGCGGAGATGTATGCCCTCGCGAAGATTGCCGGATTCCTGCATCTCTATATCGGCGAAGAGGCCATTGCGGTTGGGGCCATCGCCGCCCTTCGACCGGATGATTACGCGATCAGCGCGTACCGCGACCATGGGCACTGTCTCGCTCGAGGCTCCAACCCAAGCCAGGTGATGGCCGAGCTGTTTGGTAAAGCGACGGGCCTCTGCCAGGGCAAAGGCGGCTCGATGCACCTGGTGGATGTCTCACGCCGGTTCATGGGTGGCTATGCCATTGTTGGAGGCCATATTCCCCTTGCCACAGGCCTCGCGTTCGCGACAAAGTATCAACAGCTCGACCTCGTGACGGTCTGTTTCTTCGGTGAAGGGGCGCTCCCGAGCGGCCAAGCGCACGAGGCACTGAACATGGCGGCATTGTGGAAACTCCCAGTGATCTTCGTCTGCGAGAACAACCGCTACGGGATGGGGACTCCGGCTGATCGGGCCATCGCCCTCTATGCGGACGTGGCAGGGACGGCCCGCTCCTATGGCATCATGGCTGAGCGCGTGGATGGCATGGATGTACTGGCCGTGCGTGATGCGATGCGCAGGGTCGTCGAGCAGGCACGCGCGGGGCAGGGCCCATTTTTCATCGAGGCAATGACCTACCGGTTTATGGGTCACTCAATGTCCGATCCGGCACACGGACATTATCGAACCAAAGAAGAAGTGGAGGAGTACCGCAAACGCGACCCGCTTGTCTTGTTAAAGCAGACGATCCTGAGCAACAACCTGGGGATCGAGGCCGATTTCATACAGCTTGAACGAGAAGTCGTAGAGGTTGTAACCGCCGCCGTCACGTTCGCGGATACGAGTCCTTTTCCCATGCCATCGGAGCTTTATAATGACGTTCTGGCTGACTAATCGGCTGCTCAAACAGCTTGCCAGCAAGGCCGCAGGGGAGAAACAACCGGAGTCGTACCCTCTGGGGTACGTTGAGGATTGTTTCGACCTGAGAACGCCGCTGGAAGGCTGTTTCAGCAGCCGCCAGGTTGACACATGGTGATGTCCTATCGCGAAGCCCTCAACCAGGCGATGCGGGAAGAAATGCGTCGCGACTCGCGCATTTTTCTGATCGGCGAGGACGTGGGCTACTACCAGGGCGCCTTCAAGGTCAGCAAGGGCTTTCTGGAGGAATTCGGCCCGCAACGAGTGGTGGATACGCCGATCACTGAAGCTGGCTTCACGGGCCTGGCCATCGGCGCCGCCATGGCGGGGTTACATCCCATCGTCGAACTCATGACCATGAATTTCGGCATTGTGGCATTGGATCAGATCGTCAACAACGCCGCCAAAATGCGATACATGTCGGGGGGGCAGTTGTCGGTGCCGCTGGTGATTCGCGGACCGGGCAGCGCCGCTCACCAGTTAGGCGCGCAGCATTCGCAAAGTCTGGAGGCCTGGTTCTGTCACGTTCCTGGATTGAAAGTGATTGCGCCAGCTACGCCACACGATGCGAAAGGCCTGCTGAAAAGCGCGATCCGGGAGAACAATCCTGTCATCTTTATCGAAGCACAATTGTTGTATGGGACGAAGGGGGAGGTTGCTGATGGTGAGTACACGATCCCCATCGGTGTCGGGGAGATAAAGCGTGCCGGACACGATGCGACGATCGTCGCCTATTCGAAGATGCTCCTGCTGGCGCTGGAGGCAGCCGATCAACTGAGTCGAGAGGGCATCGAAGTCGAGGTCATCGACCCCCGAACCCTTAAACCCTTGGATCTCCCAACGATCGTGGGCTCGGTCAAGAAGACCGGACGTCTTGTCATCGTCGAAGAGGGCTGGCGGTTTTGCGGGCTTGGTGCGCAGATTGCCGAGAGCGTGTACGCGGCGGCGTTCGACTACCTGGACGCCCCCATCCAACGCGTCACCGGCGAAGATGTGCCGATGCCCTATAGTCGTCCACTGGAAGATGCCGCCATCCCGGACAAGGCGCGCATCATCGAAGCCGTCAAAGCACTGTGCGGCGCACCTTAAACGAAGGAGGCACGATCACCCATGTCGTCACAACAAGCCCAGGCTCCCGGTCATATCGAGATCACTGAGACGCTTGTTCGTCTCTATGTCTTTCTCACACAGTACCTCGATCGTTGCCTTGATGAGGCAGCCAGGAAGGAATACCCGGACAAGGAGCTGCATGCACATCTCGCCGCGACGCGCGAGACGCTGGCGGATATTCTCTCGGTGAATCCCGTGGTCAAGAGCAAAGTCGAGAAGGAATGCAAGAACGTACTCACCCTTGGCGCCGCGATCTTGAAAGGGGGTCAGGAGCGAGCCTCGGCGATGGAGCCGATGGAGGCAGAACGCGCCATCCTGCGGAACAAGACCATAGCACTGAGCGATCTCTTGGCCGTATTCCGGGCTCTCTGATAGAAGGGGCAATGGTTTATTTAGTTGCGTGGATCAAACAACAAAACAAACCAGACAAACCTGATAGACCAAATGAACCAGACCGAGAAACATCAATTGGCTGGCTTCGATACGCGAGAACGCGGATTCAGCAGGCCAGTGGTCTTCGAGCATGCCGACGGAGGATATCAGGCCATTCTGCGATATGAAACGGCACAAGTGACAACCACAGCGCAACAAACACGGGGGGCCGCACTGGAGGAATTAATTCGCACGCTCCAAGGACAGGGCTACTCGCAACTCCGCAGCCAACTGAGCGTCCGTGAGGGCATCTACTTGGGGTCTCAGGAACCCTGGATTGAGTATCCGGACCCAGCGCGCGCGACAGAACTGGAGGGCGGGTGGCTGAAACGATTGTTTCGCTCTTTCCTACGGCAAAGTGAGAACACACATGGCTAGTCGCGTCGTGATGCCAAAATTAACTGATACGATGGAAGAGGGCGTCCTCGTTGCGTGGAAAAAACACGAAGGGGATCCGGTGCAGGCAGGGGATGCACTTGCTGAGATTGAAACCGATAAGGCCATTATGGATCTCGAAGCCTTCGCCTCCGGCATCCTACGCAAGATCCTGGTGCAGGACGGGGCAACCGTGATGTCCGGAACATTGATCGGCGTCATCGGCGGAGCGGACGAGGATATCACCTCGGCATTGACCGATACGATCGCTGCCGCACCATCGGTCGAAAGTGGAACAAGGACAAGCGCGCCGCATGCTGCCGGTCCGGTACCTGCCTCACCAGTGAGTCTAGAGGAACCTCGTATTCTTGCCTCGCCACGCGCAAAAGCGTTTGCTGCCGATCGGCGAATTGATCTCACCACCGTCACGGGAACCGGTCCCGGCGGTCGAATCGTAGAAGAGGATGTCGTGAAGGCTCAGGCGCCGCAACGCCCGATACTGCCGCCAGGAACGGACCAACCGCTGAGCCAGATGCGCAAAGCCATTGCGCGAGCGACGACACAGAGCAAAGCGCCGGTCCCACATTTTTATCTGACGAGCGAGATCGATATGGAGGAAGCGGAGCGGTTCCGTGATCAGTATAAACAGGACCGAACAATGCATCCCTCCGTCACCGACTTGCTGATCAAAGCCGCAGCGATCGCGCTCGCCCGCCATCCGGACATCAACGTGTCATACACCGGACATGCCATCAGGAAGTATGCGCACATCGATATCGGCATCGCCGTCGGCATCGACGACGGGTTGGTCACACCGGTCCTGCGCAATTGCGCCGCGAAATCGCTGGACGAGATCTCGACCGAATCGCGGACGCTGATCGACCGGGCCAGGGAGAAACGCTTGCGACTTCAGGAATACACCGACGCCACCTTCTCGATCTCAAACTTGGGAATGTTCGATGTGGAAAACTTCATTGCGGTTCTTATACCCCCTCAAGCCGCATCTATTGCTGTGGGCACCATCCGCGACGCGCCTGTCGTTAAGGAGGGCCTGATCAAGGCTGGCCGGCGCATGAAGGTGACATTATCTTGCGACCACCGGGCTCTGGATGGTGTACAAGGAGCCGGCTTTCTGAAAGAGTTTAAACGCATCCTCGAACACCCTTCGGAGTTACTCCCGTCTCAGGAAACACCATGAGTTTCATCCCGCTCGACCAGATCCGATCTTCGTCCTCTGACATATCCCAGGCTGTCAGCCGTCAGCCGTCAGCCGTCAGTTCTTCCAGGCGACTCCCGCCCTGGTTCAAAGTCCAAGCGAAAACCGGTCCGGACTACCTCGATATCAAGCAGACGATGGATCGACTCAAGCTCCATACCATTTGCGAAGAAGCGCGCTGTCCGAACCGGTGGGAATGTTGGAACGCCCGCACCGCGACGTTCCTCATCCTGGGCGACATCTGCACCCGACGGTGCCACTACTGTTCGGTCGAGACCGGCCGACCACTGGCGATCGATCATGCAGAGCCGCGCCGCGTCGCTGAGGCGGTCCAGGCATTGGGCCTCAGACATGCCGTCATCACATCGGTGAACCGTGATGAACTGGACGATGGCGGCGCCGCGATCTTTGCCGACACGATCCGACAGATCAGGGAGCTCAGCCCGACGTGCACGATAGAAGTCTTGATTCCAGATTTCGAAGGGAGTGAGACGGCCCTCGCGATGGTCTGCGCCGAAAAGCCGGACATTCTGAATCACAACATCGAAACCGTCCAGCGGCTGTTTCCGGCAATTAGGCCACAAGGAAAGTATCAGCGATCAATCGAGTTACTCGGCCAGGCGAAGCACTTGGGCATGCGCACCAAGTCCGGATTGATCCTTGGGATGGGAGAGACGATGGACGAGGCCCGCGAAGTCATGCGCGATCTCCGCTCCGTTGACTGCGACATCATGACCATCGGCCAATATCTCCAACCCACCAGACAGCATCTGCCTGTTGCGCGCTTCTACGATCCAGGCGAGTTTGCTCTCCTCAAAGAGGAGGGGATGGCCATTGGATTCGCCCACCTCGAGGCCGGCCCTCTGGTGCGAAGCTCCTATCATGCTGAACAGCAGGTCTCTCAGATGGCGAGCTAACAGGATGCTGAAAAAATCCGCCAGCGGCCTTCTCTCATCGCTCAGAGGCTCAACGTACCGAAGCGTACGCTTCGTCTCCTCCCTCGCTGCGGCCTTGCTGGACGGCCTTCTTGAGCGTCCTGCGACTATTGTGACATTGGCGCCATAGGGAAGAATCCATCGGCATGTTGTGGATAGACCAAGCTTTTCCGAGCCTGCTAGCCCTGTCGGGCTTCATGGATAGATCCGACGAGGGATATCTGGATTGTGGCAGGTAGAGAGAAGCCGCCAATCCGGCGCAACCCGGTCGTCCCAGTTTTTGAGGACATATCGAACCTATCCCTTTTCCCTCGTATCGTTCATGAGCCTGCGCCAATAGCCAGATACGCGCTGCGAGGAACGCGCGTATGCGGTGCACCGTCATGAATCATGCAGGCTAACCGTCCAATGATTGTCTCATCGGAAGAATTCGATGCCTGGATCCAAGAGGCGCTTGCCGAACTGCCGCCACGTTTTGCAGTGCTGGCAGATGAAGTGTCGATTGTCGTAGAAGAGGAACCTTCACCCGAGGTCCTGCAGGATCTTGAGTTGGATGCAGAAGACGATCTGCTAGGCCTGTATCAAGGCACCCCAGTCGATGAGACATCATTTTTCCAGCCTGCAGGCGAGTTGCCAGCCCGTATTTCCATCTATCGAGGCCCCATTCTACGTCTCTGCCAAACAAAGGCCGACGTCATCCACGAGGTTCGAGATACAGTGGTTCATGAACTCGGGCACCATGTCGGGCTGGATGACGAGGAGATGCCGTATTGACAGGATGCTGAAAAAGTCTGCCGGCTTCGTTCTCGGTTCATCGAAATTCTCAACATACCCCTGAGGGTACGCCTCCGGTTTTGACTTGCCTGCGGCCTCGCTGGACAAACTGTTTGAGCATCCTGCTGGACTCTTATCCTGTCGTGGCATGCGTACGGACCTCGAAGTCCGCGCGTGCGAACATCGTTATTGCGAATCTTCTAAGACTTGGCCTGCATCAAGGCCCGCCGCTGATAGCCGATGGCGAGCATGAGGACTCCCACCACGATCATGGGCAAGGAGAGGAGTTGACCCATAGAGAAGGATCCGAGGATAAACCCAAGGTGGGCATCTGGTTCGCGAAAGAATTCTACGATCATCCGACAGACTCCATAGCCGGCGATGAAGCTCCAGAAGAGAGTGCCTGGTGGCGGTGCGGTCTTCGAGATGACCCATACCAGGGTGAACAAGACCACACCTTCGAGCCCCGCCTCATACAGCTGTGAGGGGTGGCGGCAGGCAGGCCCTCCGCTCGGAAATACCATGCACCAGTCGACATCGGTGGCCCGGCCAAACAACTCCCCATTGATGAAGTTACCGATTCGCCCGAACCCGAGTCCGATCGGTGTGACGGCTGCTGCTAAGTCTGCAACCTGGTAGGTGGGAATACCCTGCCGTTGGCTGAACCACACTAAAGCGATGCTGGCGCCGAGCAGGCCGCCGTGGAAAGACATGCCCCCTTCCCAGACCGCCAAGATGCTGGCCGGATGCTGCATATAGTAGGAGAAATTATAAAAGAGCGTATAGCCGAGCCGTCCTCCAATAAACACCCCGAATGCCGCCCACACCACCATGTTGTAGACCTGGTTCTTGGTCATGGCGAGGCCCTTCGACTCCACTCGACGCATGATTAGGAAATAGGCGCATGCCAGTCCGATCAGATACATGAGACCGTACCAGCGGAATTGCAGGGGCCCTATTTCAAAGAATACCGGGCTGACGTTGGGGTAGGGGATCGCGTGCAACCAGGTCATGAATCCCTCATGTGGCGTATTGGACGATGAAGCTCCCGCAGCAGCCTACTCCGCCGAAGTAGCCACTTCGGCTACGAAGGCCGGAGCTGCGGGGTATCTTGCGAAATTCTCCGACCCGTCGGCCAGAGCCTTTGGGCGGCGTGCCGAAGCCACTACCCTCCTTCGCCAAGGCTACGGAGGGTTCTCCTCGCTTTGCCTACCCCGCCGAAGTAGCCGCTTCGGCTGCGAAGGCCGGACATCCCCGTAGCAGCCTACTCCGCCGAAGTAGTCACTTCAGCTACGAAGCCTGGAAGCTACGGGGTATTCGGCGAAGGAGAATAATAGGTGAGGGTCTCTACCATTGCAAGCGCATGAATGGCTTGCGGAAAATCTATTCTACGCCTTGCTCAGAGCCAATTTGATGGGTTTGTCATGTCTGCATGTTGGTTTTCTGTCACGTCTGTGTCGTGATCTGTGCGGAAAACACAACTGAACATTCATCGATTTTCATCGAAGGAACAGGGTTGGAGTGAATCATGGAGGAGTTTCTCGTTTTCTCTTCTGGCACGTTTACTGCTGAACAGTAGGCATACGCGAGCAGCAATTCTATTCATTCTATGACCGTTTCTAAGGAGGTTCACCATGTCGGACCAGACACGTCAGGCAACCAAGGTCGCAGCGTTGGTGGTAGGTGGGGCGGTGATCGGAGCGGGAATTGGATTATTGTTCGCGCCGAAAACAGGGAGAGAAACCAGGTGTGATGTCGGTCGCTATGCGAAAAAGGCTCGATTGCAAGCGACTCGATGGAGTCGGACTGTTCAATCTGGCGTGAAAGAAGCGATGAATCGCAGTCAGTCTCTCGCTCACAAGGACGATCAGCGACCACTGATCGAAGCGGCATAGCTCGATTGACTCGCGCTGCGTTCGGACCTGTGCCACACTGAGCGTGCTACCTGGGTGTGTGGCCCGACCGCTGCCACCTTGACGACCTAGACCCTAATGAGTCCCGCCACTGCGCGGCCCTGTTGCCGGAGTGGCGAAATTGGCAGACGCAAGGGACTTAAAATCAGATCGAAGGGGGTTGCTCAAGTCGTTGATGACCTGGGCAATCCCCCCGTCATTCATGGCGATTTGCAGTTAGACACCTTCAGTTATGGTCGGTTCTCTTTGCCGCTGGTCCAGTTGTTTCGGCGCTCTTCCTAACATTGTAATAACACTACCTGCTGCGCGGACCGAACATCAATCGGGCCAACCAGGTGTGGGCGCTCGACACAACATACATTCCCATGGCCAAAGGGTTTGTTTACCTGACCGCGGTGGTGGATTGGGCCAGCCGAAAGGTCTTAGCCTCGACGGTCGCGATCACGTTGGAGCCCTGCCATGCTGTTGCGGTGCTGCACGAGGCGTTCACACGGCACGGCTAACCAGAGATTGTGAATACCGATCAAGGCAGCCAGTTCACTGCGCAGGCGTTCGTGCACGCGGTCTAAGGATCAGGGGTGTCACCTCAGCATGGACGGGCGCGGAGCTTGGAGGGATCATGTGTTCGTCGAACGCCTATGGAAATCGGTGAAATACGAGCGGGTGTATGTACATGCCTACGACTCCGTCATTGAAGCCAGGCAGTCGATCCTGCAATACATGGAATGGTACAATCGATCCAGGCTGCATTCGAGCCTGGACAACAAAACACCTGATGAGGCCTATACCGTGATGCTGCCGACGGGTAAACGAGCAGCGTGAGAATTGGCAGAGAATCCACTTAAAAAACTCAGGCTGCTGTTCAAACGAATGGGGCCACTTCTATCCTTTGAACCGGATCGGCAAGGCGAGCACGTGTCAATGGCTAATAAACTGCTTGGTATTTTCCTCTGTCTAATTCTCAGTGCCTGCAGCGCACCACCCAAGGCACCCACCACTGATGAGCGGACCGTGCGCCAGGATAGGGGAGAACTTGAAACCCCCGCAGGGACAACTGAGGCGCCAACAGCCATCACTCCACCAGAACCTCGATGCACAAAGCAGCTTCAACAAGGGTACGCGCTGAGAGAACGTATTGACAATGAGTACTGGCAGAGCAGAAGGGATGGAACCTTTCGAGATCGGAGCGATGAATTCATGGCGAGATGGGGAGAAGAAGCGGGACAGTGGGCCGACGAGACAAAAGCCCTTCTTCTTCAAATTGGTGGGCCGACAGCAAAGAGCCGCTTCGAAAATGCAAAAACACCTATCGGCATGGTGAGTGGAGATGTGCGGTGGAACAATATCAGAAATTATCTTCGGACGAGATTGGCCGCCCTCGCGTCGATTTGCAAAGCCCCCTAGCATCACCACCGCCGATTCTCCCGCCATTGTTTGCGCGGTCCATGACGCCTTCTACCGACAATTCATCGTCCGTCGACACCTCGTGGCTTTCCCTCTAGTGGCGGCCTGAAAGGCTCCTCTTCCGCCATTCCCACGGCGGCACCGGCTGAGGATCAGGCCACAACCCTCTTCGCGCCTCTCGTACTTCCTACTCCAGCCCTTCGAGTACCGTATCCCCGGCGCATACTTCCGATACCACCAGCCCCAGCCCTGCTTGAGGAGTTCCTGATTCAGGTTCATGCCATCGGGCAGGATCACGTCTCCAAGAACGCGTTTGTACTTGTCGTGGCCGTGAGTCTTGGTAGTGACGTTTTCTCCGAAGGCGAGTGCTGAGGCAGCCTGCTTCGCTCGCTTGCCGTTGGCTTGGCCTTTCTCGGGACAGTCGATCCCGTTGAGACGGATACGTGCAGAGTGTCGGTTGTGTAGGATTCTGAGGGTCTTGCGGTCTTGTAGATCGCTAAGTGTTCGTAGCACGCCATGGCCTATCCTTCACAAATCGTTCGGAGGCAAGCAGGGGGCTTCGCCCCTGCGCCCCCAAATAATCCAATCACCCAATCATCAATACGCCTCCGCATTCATGCCACCACGGACACACCAGAAGCGGATAGGAACGTCATTCTTACCCATGGCACTCACGAAGCCGTCGGAGAAGTTCACGATCCACGCGCGGGTAGGATCATCGCTCCATGTCGTCGCCGACCAATAAACAACCGGCTGAACGCCGGTGAAGACGCCCTCGGGGACAAAGGGTGGCGGCAACGTGGGATCTAACAGGCTCTTTAGCTCCACCACCGAGGGCAACCGCCAACCCACTGTTCCCCCAACATCCTTGTTGACAGACTCGAAGATGGCAGGCGCCCAGACTCTTTCCCTGGCATCGGGCGCCTGCTCCCACACCAATCCCGTGTTCTTATCCAGCACCGCTTTCTTGTGGAACGTCGCTAAGACCACAAACCGCTGGGCAGGCCGCAGGTTCTGATCCCACCGCAGAGTGTAATTCGCCATAACTTCCTCCTTGTTGGTTGTGCGACTGACTGCACCGACGGCGTGCTGCGTGGCCGCTTCGTCATTATTATTCGTCATGCGAAAAGTATCATGTCTGGTGCTCCCGACCCACCTGCGGCTCTGCCGCCTGCCCACGCTCGCCCACTCATCCCGCCATGGGTCTCTCCAGAGTCTGTTGGGCTCCTGTTGGGACAACAGGGACCCTTCTCTCTATGGAGAATTTCTCCTTCACCGTGGGCATCCGATGATATCCGAGTAGGTCCGCAACTCTCATGCCTAGAGGATCTCGCTCTGAGGACTTACAAATTCACACGATTGTGAATGGGGACGGTTTTGGGGAACGGGAGGGTGTATCAAAACCGTTCAGGGAAGAGAATAGAACGATACATCCGTGAGCCTAGCCTAGGATGAGGTCTTCCAGTTTGCAAGCCTTGATCCCCCAGTAACCCCCTGGTTAGTGCATCGTCCCCTTCGCCACTCGCTGCCCCATCTCAATAATTCACCCTAACCGTTCGAGCAGGTTTTGTGATTGATACGAGGTTAGCCCGTGCTTGTTCAGTAGATCCAGCATGTCATCGATAATCTTGTTCTCGGTCTCAGTCAACAGATACGGCTCAGGGAAGGCGGTTTCAGGAAGGCGGGCACGGGGATTCTTACGGCGGAACTCGGTGATAATGTCATTGCGGTCTTGCTTCGGGCAGAGGCTCTTCCGCTCGAACACTCCCACAATCGCCGCGATCTCCCACATGTTGGAGACGGTCGCTTCCTCGATGGACATGCTGTCTCGTGTGGGGCGGTCGTTGCTCATGGCGTCACCGTGTCTACGTCAACGGTGGGATGAAGCAAGGAGCGCGTGCGCAGCCGCACACAAATCTCCACACACCTTCACCCACACTCCCTGGTGCAACTGGTCTCCACTTGGTTTCGTCGGAGTTGTTCCACACCCCATTCCCCTTTCCCATATGGTCCGAGAACCACGTCACCGCAAGCTCATGTTGCTGTTCTTCTGCACAGTCGAATTCGTTTTGCGCCTTGCTAGACAAAAAGGAGCGGCCCGCTACGGTTTGCACGGTCGTGTAGTCGGTCAAGGCCCACACCTTGACCAGATGATCCCCCTTGCGGCGAATGGTGTCTGGATCGACGTACACCGTATACCCACCAAGACTCTCGGAGTAGCCAATCGTCACCCACTCTGCATGCGCCGGAACACTGCTCAGAACCAGGATTGTTATGAGTGCCGCACAAGCCGAAACGTTGGCCCGAGGCATCTTGAAAAATGGCTCGGTCGATTGGCATGTGTTACCTAGAATCATGGCTGGATTTCTTGGCAGTGCAGCTTCCCATGCTTATCGTGAATCACGACGGCGAGGGGCATTGTTACTTGGGTATAGGTTGGCCCGGCTGGCTCAACATCCACGGTACACGGCCCGACACAGGGCGTCCTGAACGGTGTTCCCTCACAGGGCGGAATCGTCCACTCGGTGCAGCCGCCGAGCGCCAGCACCAAGAGCACGAGTCCACGCACCGAACGTTCCCTAAACCATAGGACGTGATGAAGAATCGCACGGGGAAGCGTTGGTACGGACGAATCGAGAAGGGCATAGTGGCCTCGCAAGGATGCGTATTGTATGAGAGAGGCGAAGGAGGGCGCAAGGGCTGCCTCTACTGTAAGTGCTAGAACTTCATTTGGCAGTCCGGTAGAGCCCTCCTCCTCACGAACGGAGTGAGGAGGCGGACCACCGAGCAGAAGATTATCCGGGCGAAGGTTAGGGTTTTGGAATTGGCGAAGCAGCTCGGCACTGTTTCCAGGGCCTGTCAATTGATGGGGTAAGCCCGAGACAGTTTTTATCGCTTCAAAGAACTCTATGAGGCAGGCGGGGCGAGTTGATTGGTTCATCTAATTTGTTTCGTTCATCTAGTTGGTCTTATTTACACAAACACACGAGACAACCCAATAAACCCAATAACGGTCTTCTTATGCTGGCGAATTCCACAGTATCCTACAACGGACAGGAACCCTCCTGTGTGCACACCCTTAACCGGTCTATTCGATTCGTTCCGGTGAATCAAATTTGATTCAGCACCGTATCATTTTCGTACACTTTGACCGCTTCCATGCTGCTAGAGCAGCCTTCGCACAGTCGCAAATGGTGGAAAACCGCGGACTGTGACCAAGGGCAAGTGCAGTTTCGATGAGGCATGTGGCTTGCTTGATATTTGGTTACCTCGTATCTCGGTCTCTCCGATGCCATGGAAATACACCTAGTGAACATCATTGTCACCATCCTGTTTTTGCTACCGCCGGTGTCCGTGACTCTATACCTCTATGTGTCAGGCGTGTTTCCCAATCGAAGAGCATTCCTATTTTCATTTTATATCCTGTTGGTCCTCTTTGCGCTGACCATTGGCATCAGCACTCAACATTCATACCAAGGCTACGACCTTCCGACAACAACCTCGGTAGCACTGAGTGAGGTTCTGCCAGAACCTTAGACAGCTCTGCACCAAACCCGCTGAATTCCGCCATGAGACTGCAATGCCTTCCCTCGCGGAACGAAACACACGAATGCAAGGGTTCACGGCGGTCTTAACGGTGCTGCGTCTCCTCACACCGTTAAAGATGTCTTATGAAATAGCGAAGAAGCGAGCCGAGAAGTGGCCCCATTCGTTTGCACAGCAGCCCGAGATTTTTAAGTGGATTCTCTGCTGATCCTCACGCTGCCAGTTTACCCGTCGGCAGCATCACGGCATAGGCCTCATCCG
>JBBRRK010000005.1:0-35670 GCA_038200765.1 Nitrospirales bacterium | reverse complement strand
ACTCGATCAAGGGAGCTGCGAGGGATTCTGTCAGTTTGATTTCTGTTTTGCAGTTAGGACAGACAATTGTAGGTTCTGACATAGAAAAATCCTGATAAGACTGGCGTATCTATTGGCTCAATTCCTACGCTCAAAGGGTGGATAAATCAACAGTACACAAGGGGGGCAGGCTCCTAGGGACCTACCTGCGCCCAGCATGGCCTGGGCCGGCGCGACGAGGCGGAATTCTAGCAGGATGCTGAAAAAGTCTCTTTTCTCACCCGTCCAACCCCGGCGCGTCGAGACGCGCCTTTCACCAGGCGGCGTTCTCGCATCGCTCAGAGACTCGACGAGAGTTGTTAGGAAATCTGAAGCACTGGAGGGGCTTTTCCGTTCGCCAAGATCTATTGCACCGGCGAACGGCCCCACGAAGTGCGGAACGTACCTCCTCGCCTCTTCGCTCGCTGCGGCCTTGCTGGACAGCCTTTTCTTGCTGGACAGCCTTTTTGAGCATCCTGAGACTATTGTGACATTGGCGCCATAGGGAAGATTCCATCAGCGTCTTGTGTATACACCGAGTTTTTCCGCAGCCTGCTAGAGGCCAAGTTCAGATAGCCCAGGATGATTGTCGGGCCGGCGACCAATGGGCCAGAAATACTTTCGATCCTTCTCCGAGATCGGCGCGTCGTTGATGCTTGCAATTCGACGGCGCATGAATCCACGTTCATCGAATTCCCAATTCTCGTTCCCGTACGACCGAAACCAGTTGGCCGAATCATCGTGCCACTCATACGCAAAACGAACGGCGATTCGGTTACCTTGGTGGGCCCAAAGCTCTTTGATTAAGCGGTAGTCCAGCTCTGTGTTCCACTTGCGAGTTAGAAACTGAACAATCGCCTCCCGGCCGGCCAGGAATTCCGAACGGTTTCTCCACTGGCTGTCAGCTGTGTACGCGAGCGAAACCCTATGAGGGTCTCGAGTATTCCATGCGTCCTCGGCCATTCGGACCTTCTGGCCCGCGGATTCAGCATCGAATGGGGGAAATGGAGGCCTAGGCTGTTCGAGTGTGTTCACGATGATGACCTCCCTACGTTATTCTCAAATACACGGGCAGCAGAACATGACTTCACCGCGCACTTCAAGCTACCGCCACTCTTCCATCTTCTCTCTTGTAGGAAGGCCGGCAAGAGAGGCCTTCGTAGCCTGGTCAGCCTTGGCCGCCAGCCTTCAGATTGCGGCTGAGGAATTCGCGAATCAGCTTCGCGATCTCGTGGCCGTGCGTCTCCAAGGCGAAGTGTCCGGTATCGAACAGATGCACCTCTGCATTCGGAATGTCGAGCTGGTAGGGCGCGGCACCGGCTGCAACAAAGATGGCGTCGTTCTTCCCCCACACGACCAGCGTCGCTGGCTTATGCTCACGGAAGTAGGTTTGCCACAGGGGGTACAGCGGGATGTTCGTACGATAATCATAGAATAGGTCGAGCTGAATCTCCGCGTTACCCGGTCGGTCGAGGAACGTTTGGTCCATCGTCCATGTATCGGGGCTTACGAGCGATGCGTCCTTGACGCCGTTTGTGTGCTGCCACTTCGTAGCAGCAAGAGAAGTCAGCCACCGGATCGCGTCGCGCTCGGTCGCTCCCCCGGTGCCCCAGTAGGCCTTGATGGGATCCCAGAACTGCTCGAGGCCTTCGTTGTAGGCGTTGCCGTTCTGCACGATAAGCGCGGTCACTCGCTCTGGATACTTCAATGCCAGGCGGAAGCCGACAGGTGCTCCATAATCCATCACATACAAGGCATAGCAGCTCACCCCAAGTTGACGGATCAGCTTGTCCACCACCTGGGCGTAATTCTCGAAGGTGTAGGCGAACTTCAACCGGTCGGGCATCCCACTCTGGCCAAAGCCTGGGTAGTCAGGCGCAATGACGTGGTACTTGTCGGCCAATTGCGGGATGAGTTTTCTGAACATATGCGACGACGTCGGGAAGCCGTGAAGCAGTAGAAGAACGGGAGCATCCTTCGGCCCTGCTTCACGATAGAACAGATCCACGCCATCAACTTTAACGGTGTTGTAAGTGGTGCGAGTCGGACTCGCTTTGTCTGTCGTTTGCGCGAACACCGAGATCTCCATGGTCAGTAGTATCAGGCCCAACAACACAAGTGACACAATTCGTCGACCCAGCGTCATTTGCAGATATCGATGTGATTGCCCTTGAATCTTCATGGTTTTCAACTCCGTATGATTCATCGGTCTTGCTGCTGATTTGAGATTCAATGTGGGAGCGAATGGCATGGGCCATCCGCTCCCACGCGACATCACGCTTGATTAGCCATGGTAGTAGCGCTCTTTGACGATCTTGCCGTCCTGCCAGTCAGTCCTGACGACTTGTTCGAGACTGATGGTTTCCCCATTCTTTAATTTCAATGTCAGCACCGCGTCATAGAAACTGGTGTTTCCCGCGACGGCCACAGCACCGATTGCATAGCTGATAAACGCCGCCACTCCAATCGTCTCTCTGAATGTGTCCAGTCTTTCAATGGAGGCTTGTTTGCCCACGATGGGCGGCTGATTGCCTTCCTGTGTGACGACCGAATCCGCAAAGTAGATCTTCTGACCCTCGGTCATTTGCCCCTCCTTCAGAATGCCCAACATTTCTTGCAATGTTTCGCTCACCTGCTTGCCCATGATGATTCCTCCCTCTATGCCTTGTGGCGTGTAATATATGTGGAAACCAGAAATTCCCACACAGGTGATAGGTAAAACGTCGAGACGCTGGCACCTTCCGCTGTCAACCGGGCCAGACTCAGTAAGCCGGTTAAGTCCGGAACTGCATTGTCATTGACTGCCGCTTCACGGCATCTCTCTCCCAGCCTGCGAGACTTATTCCTTCAATTCAGGTTTTCCTTTTCAGTTCATATCCCGGCGATCATATTCACGGATTCGCTCGTGCTCCACACGTCGCTGGCGATCATCCGGTAATTCACGAAGGCCGCCTCGAAGCCGTCGTACCCTGGGAACTTTGCGGCGGCAGTGGCATTGGGTACGACCACCACGTTGAATCCCTGCTCGATCAGATCGCGCATATGGGATTCCACGCAGAGATTCGCCGACATGCCGGCGAGAATCACCTGCCTCACACCGGCCTTACGCAGTTGCAGGACGAGATCGTTGGTCTGCGGGCCATACACCTTGTGCGGGCTGGTTACAATCGTCTTGCCGTCGTTGATGTAGGGCTTGTACTGCTCAAGCCAGTCGGCTCCGGATTCCGTGAAGCCTTCGGTCGTAAGAGCCCCTTTGCGGTCAAACATTCTGATGCTGTGCATGAGTGTTTCCAGCGCGCCTTCAAACTTCCACTGTTTGTCGTGTTGGTAATAGTAGTGCGGACTGATAAAGACCGGTACATCCGCCTCCTTTGCCGCCTTGAAGAGGCTCTCGATGTTTTCGACGGTGTTGTTTTCGGTAATGCTTTGACCGACAACTCCCCACGCCACCCCTTTCGGACTGAGGAAATCATTTTGAGGGTCGGTGACAACTACTGCGACCTGCCCCTTCCGTAGCTTCATCCCCGGACGTGGAATGGGGGCATCGGCACGAGACCCTCCGATGTAGTGAACAGTCTTTGTTTCGTTGCTCATTGCGAGTTTCTCCTTTTCTAATTGTGACGGTTTGTCCGATTAGCGGTGAGTTCGCTCACACGGTGGCCTCACGACGCGCGAACGGTCTCGCATTCATGATGTCTAGCCACCTCCACGTGGTCGCCGACTCGAATGTCGCCGCCTCGAATCACATAACAATTCAAGGCAAGCGTGCCCTCGAATCTCCGCACGATGTCTGTAAGCACCTGACGGTCTTGTTTCAGGCTGTCGGGATCGAACGTCGTCATGATGCAGCGCCCACGGAGGTCCTGTATCCCGATGATGACGTCTCCGATGTGCAAGCACTGACCAGGCCATGAGCGCTCTGCCAGGCCCTCGACCCCGCCGATGACAAGATTCGGTCTGAGGCGCCGGCCGTCACGCCCGAATGATGCGATTGCTCCATCCGTCGCCACCAACAATGGCAGCACGTCAAAGCGATCGCTGGAGTCGTCGCGAATGAGTCGGGCGCCAGGCCCCACGATGTCTTCAACATTTTTACGGACATTGGGATCGCTCCACAGCAAGCCGCCAACCAGAGGCTCGCCGGATGCATTGAACGTGGCATGGTGACCGAGCAGCCGATGGTGTGTTCTGGCCGTGATCACATGACCTTGCGCGTTTTCCACATGCACGACTCGATCCCCTTCGATGCCGAGCGGCCCGATGCGCGCGTGATTCAGTGGTTCACCACCCATCGACTTGACTGGGTATCGCCATATCTGTGTAACTTTCATGGTGTGAACTCCTCCGACAAAGGGGACGGCCTTTTCATGGCGAAAGCCATCACGATTTCGCTGCAAGAAGTTGGGCCTCGAGTTCGGCAATCCGGCTCTTCAGCGGACCCACATGCTCTTCAACCTCTTCTGCCGAGTACCGGGGGGTGATGTACTTCGGACAATTCCAGTCGAATGAGACGACATCGATGAAGACCAGCCGCTCCACCGCCGACCGCATCTTTGGGTCGGCGAGCTGCGCAATGAGTTCTGGATGAGCACGGGCATCCTCGATACGGGCATGGCCGAGAATCTTCAGCCGTTCGCGGTTCTTATAGTCCATGAGAAACAGCCCCACACGGTCGTTCACTGAAACGTTGCCGGTCGTGAGCAGCTGTCGGTTCCCTTTGTAGTCGGCGAAGGCCAGCGTCGTCTCGTTGATCACCCGTAAAAATCCCTGAGGCCCACCGCGATGCTGAATGTAAGGCCACCCGCCTTCGCTGATTGAGCCCACGTAGAAGCTGTCCCGAGCTGCGATGAATTCAACTTCTGCCTGGCTCAGGGGGTCTCGTTCAGGGGCATCTGCGATCTTGCCTGCGTGTCCGTAATACTTGGTCTGTGCACGGCACACCGCATCCGTAAACATCAGATCGAGATATTTCGTCGCCATCGCTTCCCCCTCTATCAGGATGCTGAAAACGTCCGCCAGCATCGTTCTCGCGTCGCTGGACAACCGTTTTGAGCATCCTGAGGCTAGTGTCATACCTGTTAAAACACGACCGTCTGCCATCCCTCCGCGATGTACCGACGGAGACTCAAGAGCCCTGCGGTTCCGGCCAGCGCATGGTCTTTCACCATCGGCACCCCGCATGACTTGACCGTCTCCGTCGCCCCGAAGACCTCTGCACAGCCGCATGAGGCGCCTTGCACCACATCGCGAACTGCGTTGTAGAGGCCATTGGCCGGATGCGAGAGCTCGGTCAGCTCGCCGGGCCACCGCGTGCCGGCTCCGTTAAAGACCACGTCGACTTCATCTCCCTTCTGCTTACCTTCGGATGCGAGGGCCAGCGCATTAAAGACTCGCCCGAGCGCTTCCTCTGAACCACTCTTCGGATCGGACATAATAATGATGGCGATTTTCATGGGTTCTCCTTCGACTGGATGATTTCCACAACATTGTGGGTGTCTATTCGGCCCTGCTGCCTGCTTGTAGCTGGTCATGACATTCATTCGTTATGGCAAAGCTGATGCCAAGCACTAAGACGATCAGTGAAACGAGATAAACTGCTGATGAGACAAGGAGTTGTTGAACTATTTGCGGCTAGATGAAGCAGCAGGGAAGAGAGGCCTCCACGAGATGTCGTGACGCTACGATATGTCGTGGGAGCGGAACGTTGGATTCGTTGCTATGCGATGGAGCTGGGCTTTTTGATACCGAGCTTCTGCATACGTGACCGTAGTGTGTTGGGATGGAGACCCAGGCGAGTGGCTGCGCCCTGTTTTCCTTCGATGACCCAACTCATATCCTGGAGGATACGGAGGATGTGGGCTCGTTCGACCTCTTCCAGGGAATCGACGACCGGCAGTAGCGGTGCTGAGTTCCCGTGAAGCATCACGTCATCGATCTGAAGCATCGATCCTTGTGCGAGGATCGTAGCCCGTTCGATGACATTTTCTAATTCCCGAATGTTGCCGGGCCAGGAATATTTCGTGAGGCGGTCCATGGTCGCTTGAGTGACCCCTTCGATCTTCTTGCCTATCTTGTTTGAGAATTTGGTGACAAATCGGTCGACCAAGAGCGGGATATCCGACGCACGAGCAGACAGAGGAGGCACCTCGATCGGAAACACGTTCAGCCGGTACAGAAGATCGGCTCGGAAGGAGCCGGCCTTCACCGCCGCATGAAGATCACGATTCGTGGCGGCAATCACCCGCACATCGACTTTGGTAGAATGACCGCTGCCGACCCGCTCGATTTCCCGCTCCTGCAACACCCGTAGGAGCTTGACCTGCGCGTCCAACGGCAACTCTCCGACTTCATCCAGGAAGATCGTCCCGCCATCCGCCAACTCAAATCGTCCGATGCGGCGCTGTAATGCTCCGGTGAATGATCCCTTCTCATGTCCGAAAAGCTCGCTCTCGACCAGATTCGCGGGGATTGCTCCGCAGTTGACCTTCACGAGCGAGCGAGCCCTGCGCGGGCTCACGTGGTGAATGGCTCTCGCCATCAATTCCTTGCCTGTCCCAGTGTCTCCCCGGATGAGGACCGTCGAATCCGTGGGTGCCACCTGCTCGATCTGTCGGAGAACGGCCAGGATGTTCTGACTCTCGCCGATAATCTCTTCGAAATTGTGCTGGGACTTGATCTCTTCACGAAGGTAGAGATTCTCTGCCTCGAGCCGGCTCTTGAGCTGTGCGACTTCCGTAAAGAGTTGCGCGTTCTTGATCGCAATAGCTGCTTGGTTGGCAAAGACCGCCAACCGCTCGAACTCCTCTTCGCTCAACGGCCGCCGCCCGAACATCGCGATGACGCCGAGCAGCTCCCAGCGGAACTTCAGCGGGTAGCCGGCAAAGGAGCGGAGCCCGTTGTCTATCATCCACTGTTTGTTCGGAAGTCTGTCGTCGCCGAGCACGTCGTTCGTGTTCAGCGCCCCCTGGCCCTGGGCGATTTTTCCGATCTTGAGCGCCCCCAGAGGGATGCGGCGATACTCCCCGTTGAGATTACTGTAGAGCCCCGCGCTCGCCTCAAGGTGCAGGCAGCGAGCCCGACTCGTGCAGTCTGCCGCTTTGTAACAATCGGCGCAGAGATCGCCGGGACCTAACAGCCAGATGCGGGCAAAAGCGCCGTCCAGTTCGTCGATAAGCCCTTGAGTGATAGTGGTAAGCACCACCTGAAGATCGAGACTCGACGCCATCTGGAGCGTGATCCGCTCCAGCACGTCGCGAGATGAGGAGGAAGGAACCGAAGAAGGGGATCGATCCATCGTATGCTCTCCGAGCCGACTCTCGCCAAGCTGGTGGACGATAAGTCCCTCACAGAAGATTGTCAATCAATAGGAGAGGTAGGGAGTGGCCGAGGCTGCTGTTTTACCCTTATCCTGCGAGGCGGCTGGTGTAATCTCCATAGCGCGCAACATTCTCACCCGCCCAACCCCGAGCGCGCCGAGACGCGCTCTTGTCCCAGGCGACCACTACTTCATTTTCAAGGGTGGCCTGGTCGATCCTCGATTGTGCGCGTCGAACGAGCACATTTTTATCGTGCGCGTTCCGTGAGCAGGAGGACGGCCAGGCTACCCTTCCCATCCTTCTGAGACCGCGCGTTGCACGAGCACAGGAGACATTCTAGCCTGCCCTCTCATGCGCCCTCCAAGCTCGCTTGTTTTTCTTTCCTGGAAGGGCACCCATGTTGGTCTACGTGCGGCCGTCGAACGAGGCCCTTTTGAGGGCGCGCGTTCCGGGAGCACAGGACCAATGTGGGTGTCCCTCCATCCCCTCCTCAGCTGAACTGATCCCACGTGTCGCACTGTTTAATCGACCAGTACACTGCTGCTTTGAGCTTCTGCAACCGCACGTTTTCCGGATCGCGCATGGCTTGTAGTTTCTTGTCGAGACCGTAGAGTGGCTCGATCGATCGCTTGTCAGGAATTTTTCCCAAGGCCCAGGCAACCTCCGTGAGCACGGACCAGTCTGTCTTGGGATCTTTTAGCTTGGCCAGCAACGGCGGCACGACCGAGGCATCCCCATGCAATCCGCCGAGTTGGCCCAATCCCTTGGCTGCTGCGGCTTGCACCCCGAGATCCGGTGACGTATTCATGATCTCAACCAACAATGGAATGCCTTCCCTCCCGAGATTGCCCATCGCCCCAATCGCTTGCTTCGCCAGGTCACGATCCTTGAGCACCTCTCTCAGCCTCGGGAAGGCCTCGTCGGCTTGCATCTCGCCTAAGAGAGAAATAATTTTGAACTTTCTGGCTTGCGGCGTGTCGGATAGATCGAGCAACTTAAGAAGGCGTTCCGGCTGACCCCATTCAGCGGCCAGCAACAAGGGAAATTCGTATTTCTTGAGCACGTCACTCAACTTGCCCATGGCATAGGCTCCCGGATCTCCTGCATTGGCCGATTGCGCGGCTTGTCCCGCATCTTCAAACTCGGTTCGGACCTCTTTCTGCCATTTGACCTTCATGCTATTGAGGAGATAGGTCATCTGACAGGCGGGTCCTTTCCATAGCCGAGACGGGGCACCGGGCAAATCCGCATCGCCTCCACCGGCAGTCGTGCCTTCCCATATTTTTCGCTGTTCGCATTTGACTTTAATCACGACATCATGTGGTTTATCGGCTTCGGCCACGACCGCATATCCCAATTCACCCATCCGGCGGGCGACAAGCTCGGCAATCGGTGCAGCGTCAACGACTCCTTTGTCTGTGAGTGCGATCGCGTCAATGCGCACAGTCTGGATCTTGTCCAGCAGCGCTTTCTGCTCCGGCGTGAAATAGTCTCGATAGGCCCATGAGGGAGGAGAGAGAAATACCACAATAGTACACACCAGGGTCGAGAGCAGTATGGCAACGTGCATGGTGTACCTCCTCACCGGTATGCTGACGATAAATGATATGTCTCGCCTGATTATACCCGTCATTGAAGCTTGCGATTCATTCTGCCCGTATGATTCATGAACTTCCCTACGCCTCTCGCGTCCTATCACTTTCCTGGCTTCCGCGCAGTTTCACGACGAACCTTCATGATTAATATGGGCAAAGAGCACACAAGTGTACACCTCTACAGCAGACTGAGAGCAAGGTTACGGTTGAGTAAAGATCGGCTTTTTTTTTCATCTCAGCCTTGACCTGAGCCTCAACCTTCAGGAGAGCCGGTCGTCTTTTTGAGCATCCTGCTATCCCCGCATGAGTATGGGTTGACAGTGGGATGCATCCAACGGTACAAAATAGCGAGAAGAACGTGTCTTTTTGTGTGTGTGCTCATCGTGCAGGAGTCGGCTCCTGCGTACCCCACCCTGCGAGAGTGGCGGAACTGGCAGACGCGCGAGACTTAGGATCTCGTGGGTAACCGTGGGGGTTCAAGTCCCCCCTCTCGCACCAGACCACGACCTGGTAAACGACGACTGATCGGCAGTCCTTGGATGGCTTCTAACTGGGAATAAGGGTGCGCACCGGCTATGAAAATGGAAGTGACAGAACTCGGACCGATGAAACGCGCCCTCAAGATTGAGGTGCCGGCAGATGAAGTCACGCAACGGTTTGCTCGCGCCTATGTCGAGCTGAACCGCCAGGTTAATATCCCAGGGTTTCGCCCCGGCAAAGTACCCTTGGCCCTGCTGGAAAAACGCTACGCAAAAACCGTGGAAGAGGATGTGATCCGAGCTCTCGTGCCGGACTTCTACGAGAAGGCCGTCCGCCAAGCGGGAATTGTACCGGTCCACGTTGAAATTCCTCCTCTGGACCGAGTCAAGATTAAGAAGAACGAACCCTTTACGTTTACCGCGACTGTCGAGATCAAGCCAAACATCGAGTTGCGGGACTATAAAGCGCCGAGTCCGATCTCTCTCAAACCCGACAAGCGCACCGTCACCGACGAACAGCTTGACCGAGGCCTTGAGGTCTTGCGCGAACAACAGGCCCGCCTGGAAGCCACACCAGCAGGCCATACTATCGTGGACGGGGACTATATCGTGCTGGACCTGCAAGGTATGCTCGATGAAGCACCGCTGGAAGGTACGAAGAAGGAAGGCCAGCTTCACAAGGTCGGATCCCACGCATCCGTCTTGGGTTTGGAAATCGATTCACACGTTGGGGGAAAGAAAGAGGGCGACGCGCTCGAAATTTCTCAGCCCTACCCAGTCAGCCATCCCGATCCTCGCGTTGCCGGCAAGACAGTCCTGTTTACGTTGACGATCAAATCCGTTAAGGAAAAGAAGTTGCCGGCCCTGGACGATGAATTTGCCAAAGATTGCGGTCCCTACAACTCGCTCCAGGAAATCAAAGACAGACTGCGGGAGGGGATGGAACAGGCGCTGAGGCGAGAAATCGAAGACAACTATAAGGATACGATCGTCAAACGCCTTATGGACACCCACCACTTCGATCTCCCGGAAACCCTCGTGGAGCGTGAGTTGGAGGCCATTATCCGCCAGCAAGTACAGCAACAACAGCAGCGGAAGGGTGGCACCCAGGAATCGCCCGGTACGGAGGATCTCACAAGCCTTCGCCAGGAACATCGGGACGAAGCGACGCGGCGCGTGAAAGTCAGTCTCGTCTTGGAGGCGATCGCCGAGAAAGAAGGGCTGACGGTCACGCAGGACGATTTCAACTCCGAAATTGTGCGGCTGGCGTCGGAGCTCAAGATACCAACGGCCGATCTCGTCAAGATGATCAAAGCCGGAGGACAAGAGTCCATCGATGATTTACGTACCAGGATTTTGGTGGATAAAGCCTTGGATTTCGTGTACCGCAATGCGGTGATTCAGGGCTAGCGCCGGGCGGTGTGGGCCTTGTCGTTCGTGAAAGGTGACACGTAAAAGGTTTCGAAGAGGGACCACTCTGCAATCCCACGTTTCACCTTTTACGCCTTACAATTCACGTTTTTCGAGAGCGAAGTGAGAACAAAACCGGAAGTTTATTCAGTATCCTGCTAAGCGGAAAGGAACGACGGGCATGCTGGTTCCCATTGTGATCGAAACGACGAACCGAGGCGAACGCGCCTACGATATTTATTCCCGACTCCTGAAAGACCGGATCATCTTTCTTGGCGCGCCAATCGACGACATCTTTGCCAACCTGATTATTGCCCAGCTCTTGTTCCTCGAAGCCGAAGACCCTGAAAAAGACATCAATCTCTACGTCAACTCCCCCGGAGGAAGCGTCACGGCAGGATTGGGCATTTATGACACCATGCAGTATGTGAAACCCCCGATCAACACCATCTGCCTGGGCCAGGCCGCCAGCATGGGGGCTTTTTTACTGACCGCGGGAACCAAGGGCAAGCGATTCGCCCTGCCGAACGCGCGAGTCATGATTCACCAGCCCATGGGTGGATTTTCTGGGCAAGCCACTGAGATCGACATCCATGCCAGAGAGATCTTGAAGATTCGGGAACGGCTCAATGAGATCATGGCCAAACATACCGGCCAGCCTCTGGAGAAGATCTCCCTGGACACCGAACGTGACTACTTCCTCTCCGCAGAAGAAGCCAAGCAGTATGGTCTTATCGATGAAGTTATCACACGGCCTCCGAAGATCCTCAAGGCCGTCAGTGGCGACACGGGAAAAGACGAGGCCAAGGACAAGTAACAGGGGGGACTCATGGCGAAGCTGGATAAGATGGATCGACATCTCCGTTGCTCGTTCTGTGGAAAGAGCCGCGACGAAGTCCGCAAATTGATTGCCGGACCCACTGTCTATATCTGCGATGAATGCGTCAACCTCTGTAACGACATCATTGCCGAGGATTGGGAAGAAGCCAAAGAAGAGATTTCGTCGAAACTCAAAAAGCCGGTGGAAATTAAACACCACTTGGATCAATACGTCGTGGGACAGGAGCGGGCGAAGAAAATTCTCGCGGTGGCTGTTCATAACCACTACAAGCGAATTTCATCCAAGGACAAAGACGTCGACGATGTGCAACTCCAGAAGGGAAATATCCTGATGCTGGGGCCCACAGGCACAGGGAAAACGTTATTGGCTCAGACCCTCGCGAAATACTTGGACGTCCCCTTCACACTGGCCGATGCGACCACGCTCACCGAGGCAGGGTACGTCGGCGAAGACGTCGAAAACATCATCCTCAAGCTTCTGCAAGCAGCGGACTACGATGTGGAACGAGCCGAGCGGGGCATTGTCTACATCGATGAAATCGACAAAATCAGCCGCAAGAGCGACAGTCCGTCCATCACACGAGACGTCTCGGGCGAAGGGGTCCAACAGGCGCTGCTCAAGCTCATCGAGGGGACCGTGGCCAACGTGCCGCCTCAAGGCGGGCGCAAGCATCCGCACCAGGAGTTCATTCAGGTCAACACAAGCAATATTCTGTTCATTTGCGGCGGGGCGTTCGTCGGGCTCGAACACATTATCGAGCAACGTCTCAATCGGAAGTCGATGGGCTTTGGAGCCGAAGTTCGCGGACGGAGCGAGGTGCGGCTTGGCGAACTGTTCGCGAGGGTTCAGCCGGAAGATTTCCTCAAGTACGGTTTGATTCCAGAGTTCGTCGGTCGGTTGCCGGTCGTCGCCACCTTGGATGAGCTGGATGAGCGAGCCCTCATTCGGATCTTGACCGAACCGAGAAACGCGCTCACGAAACAGTATGAGAAATTACTCTCCTTTGAGAAGGTGAAGCTGAAGTTCACAGAAGGCGCGCTCGGCGCGGTCGCACGGAAAGCGTTTCTCCAGAAAACCGGCGCTCGAGGATTGCGTGCCATCCTCGAAGACGTGATGCTCGACGTGATGTACGATGCTCCTTCTCAAAAGCAGATTAAGGAAGTCCTCATCACTGAGGATGCCATCCTCGGCAAGCATGCGCCCATCCGAATCTTCGAACAAGACAAGGATGTGAAGACCGCCTAAGTCATTATAACTATAGACTTTTTTCAGTCAACAGGACATCTCTTCAAAATCCTCCGGTCCATGGTCGTCCTGGTCTGATTGTTCTTTCCCATCTTCCCGTCCTGACTACCCGCGTCCCTTCTTCCTCTTCAGCCTGTGACGAGGCTGATGACTCTATGCTTTCTCTCGACAAGATGAAATGCTGCGCTATACTTGCGTTACAGATTGAACGTGGAGGACCTGTGAAATATCCCGTGTCTTCAAGCTTTCGACACAAAGGGAAAGCCTTCGACCTTGACGCAACCCGTGAAGTCATCACCCTTCTGGGGATCAACGGCGAACCCATAGGTAGCCTGTCATGGGACTTCGTCATCGACCAGATTCTGGCCTATCGTAAGCCCCAGGCGAGCCGAGAAACCAGAAATGAGCCGCGCGTGACAGTCACCTTCCATGTCAAATACATCACCCCGGAGGGTCAGCAGTTTGAAAGTCGCGCAAGCGGCATCGGCGGAGGCGGGCTCTTTATCGAAAGCCTGAAACCTCTACCAGTTGGCACCAAGCTTGTGCTTGAATTTTCGTTACCAGAACAGCCGTCAGAATGGTTGCCGGCGAAGGGTCTCATCGCCTGGGTCTGTCCTAAGGCAGACCAATATACGTTTAGCCCTGGCATGGGGGTGCGCTTTACGGAGATTGATCCCGATATCCGTAACCGCGTGCTCGAACTCGTGAAATCCATCCAGCCCGTCTGACCGTCGACCTCGTGACATTTCACCTACTTGATAATCGACCTGCGTTCAGATAGGTATCTGGCTATGAAATTTCCTGTGACCACGACGGAAGGGCATCAGGGCAAAGCCCTTGAGATGAATTCCGACCAAGAAGTGGTCACACTTCATAGCGCCACGGGAGAACTACTCGGCACTTTGTCGTGGGGAACAGTCATCGAACAGATTCTTGCCGGCGACAATGACACCCGATTCGGCCATATGCGCGCTCACCCGCGAGCCCCGCTTGCCCTGAAAGTTTGTTACACGACCCCGGAAGGCAAACAGTTCGACAGCTTAACCGGCGGCATCGGCGCAGGTGGGTTGTTCATCGAAAGCAGCACCCCGCTGCCTCCCGGCACCGAGCTGTCTGTCGAGTTTGCACTACCTGATCGCCCGTTAAAAAAACATACGGTCAAGGCCAAGGTCGCCTGGACCCGCAACAGGCCTGAACGACATCTGCTCTTCCCAGGTATGGGTGTCCAATTTGTCGATATCGATGAAAAGATTCGCAAAGAATTGATAGAACTCGTTGCGGCATTGAATCGTTCACGAGCAACGGCTTAAATTCCCTGTTTTGCCCAACGGCGCACCCCACTGTCTGGATCCTTCTCAATCGTCGCGTTGAGCGCGTCCCTCGCCTCAGGGCCACTCAGCATTCCCAAACGATAGGCCGCTTCTGCTCGCACCCCGGGCGAGGGATCTTCAATCAAACGCTCTCGGATCCAAGGGGAGGCCGTTGCCCCTCCCCATTCACCCACCGCCGCCACAATCCCCTGACGAACCTCTGCATCGGAATCGCGGCCTGCTGCGACCAGCGCCGGAATCGATTGGCTTGAGTCAACTTGCAGCAATGCCCGCACCGCTGCTCGCCGAATCGTTGCATCTGAAGATCGCAGTAACCCTACGACAGGCTGCAGCAATCGAGGGCCTGGTTCGATCTCGCCGATCGCCACAACCGCTGCCTGCCGGACCGACTCGACAGGATCCTCCAACGCCCGCCTCAATAGGGCAACCACTCCATCGGTCGCTGTGGGTTTCAATCGTCCCATGGCCAGCACCGACGCTTCACGGACCATGGCTGCGGGATCGTGCTTGAGTCGGAGAATGGAGTCCACAGCTTGTGGGTCACCGATCTTGCCCAGAGATTCTGCAGCCGTCCGCCGCATCTCCGGCGCCTCATCAATGAGCAACTCCAACAAGAGCGAGACCGTACGCTCTTTTGAGGAAGGCGGAGAATCTTGGACACAACCGGCAAGACAAAGGACTGACAGGGCGACTGAGCATACAATGATGCGAAAAGACGTGCGACAGAGCAGGGCACCGGCATTGGATAG
Source organism: Nitrospirales bacterium (assembly GCA_038200765.1). GTDB lineage: Bacteria > Nitrospirota > Nitrospiria > Nitrospirales > Nitrospiraceae > Palsa-1315. The sequence continues at coordinate 20,686 of JBBRRK010000005.1, read as the reverse complement.
GCTGATGAAAACCTCATCTGGGCTCACGTGTGCTTCGGAGGCTCTTCGTGCAAGGCAGGCAGTTCTTTGGCTGCATCAATGGATTGGTGGAATTCTTTCTGGGCAGAATCCATCTCGGCTTGAATTGTCCGGATTTCTGGGTCGACCGAATTCCGGACATCGGCCACAGCTTGTTTGAACGTTCTCAAAGCATCCCCAAATCCTTCTCCCAAACTCTGCATATCCCCTGGGGAAATGTCGGCCGGCTGCGCGGCCTTGGCCTTCATCGCCGCCTGCTGCGCTTGCACCCGGGCCACAGCATCTTTGTTGACAATGGCCGACGGGCGTTTCGCCACTGGTTTTGCCTGGGCGCTGGACGGAAGAGGCGGGTACTGCGCCCGCATCACCGGCGTGGGAGCAGCCGCTCGTTCTTCCATCGTCGGAGGCTGCTGGCCCTGCCCCACCGATTGGGCTGCGTTAGAGGTCAATGGCCGAGCTGGCAGGGGTGCAGCCGCCATGTTGTGCATCAACGCAGCGGTGGTCCCTGGAGTCAATTCAGGCCCAGGCGTATAGGGTGCAGTGGGCTTCGGAGCAGTGAGCGTCTGTCCCGGCGTCATCCCCGGTGCCGGTGCAGCCTGGGACGCTGATTGAGCCTGCATGGGTGCCGGTTGATTCGCGTCGGGCGGTGTCGCATCTGACGTGGGAACATCGTTGACTTCTTTCTTGAACCCTCTGAGCGCTTTACCAACCCCTTCACCAATTTGTGGGAGCTTCCCTGCCCCGAAAATGATGAGGACAATGACAAGGATAATGATGAGTTCCGAGATCCCCATGGTACCGAACATGGTGCGAGTCCTTTTCCCGAGCAGGATGCTGAAAAAGTCGGCCAGCGTCGTTCTCGCATCGCTCAGCGGCTCAACGTCCCGAGGCCTACGCCTCGCCACTTCACTCGCTACGGCTTTGCTGGATAGCCTTTTTAAGCATCCTGCCAGACGCCGATCGATTGGTCCCCGTGGGTCTTGCCTTATTGGGAACCGAATTAACTTTATAGGCCAGTAGGAGGCACTGTCAAGGAAGGGAGGGGACTAGAAAATCGGTACGATTTCGGTCTGCAACGGCAACCCAAACACCAACGCCTCATCCTCAGCCAGGTATACGTCCAGCTCACTCCTGATCCCAAACTCGCCGGGGAGATAGATTCCCGGCTCGATAGAAAAACATGTCCTCGGCGTCAGACGGCGGGTGTCTTGCGTCTCCAAGCCATCGATGTTGGCGCCATTGCCATGCACTTCTTCGCCGATCGAATGGCCCGTGCGATGGACAAATTGATCGCCATAGCCGCTGTGCTGGATGACCTGCCGGCAGGCGTCGTCGACTTCCCACCCGAATGGCCGATGACCGGCTGTTGTTTCTGTCCGTACGAAGACCAGGGCCGCGTCCCGTCCCTGCCGAACCACGTCGAAGATCTCGCGGTGCTTCACTGGGACGGTCCGGCCGACATAGCCGGTCCAAGTGATATCGGCGTAGACTGAGCCGGCCTCCGCTCGTTTGGCCCAGAGATCGATTAAGAGCAACGCATCGCGAGTCACTTCAGCCGACCCCATCTCTGTCGGACCATAATGGGGATCAGCGCTGTGGGCATTGACGGCGGCAATCGGTGCACTCGACGTGACCATCCCGGCCTCGCGTATACGAGCCAGGATAAACTGCTGCACTCCATATTCAGTGAGACCTCGCCCTTGCGTGATCGCCTCATGCACCTCACTAAATGTCTGATCAACGATACGTCGCAGCGCCGCGGCGGCAAACTGGTGCGATTCGAGTTGACGGTCCGTCCAGCACGCTTCAAACGTCTGAATCAAATCTGCCGAACTCACCACCTCGACATTGTAACTTCTGATCAACTCGATCGTGCCGGCATCCACGCGCGACACGTAGGGAACCGCATTCAGCGGGGAATACTGCATTGCGACACGGAGGCCACCGGCCAGCAGACGCGCAAGAATCTGCCGTTGCTGCTCCCACGACACATAACAATAGGCCTGTCCCGGCAATGCATCCAGGACATTCGGCTCAATGCGATGCAGCAGCTTGACAGGAGCTCCCTGCGCCGGAATCCAGTAATACCATCGCCTCGTCACATGGAGGGTAGGATCGAGCTGGAGTATGCGATAGGCGAGAGGGTCGCTCCCGCGGAAATCGTAGAAGAGCCAGCCATCGATCTCGGCCTCACACAGAGCCTGCTGAATTTCGCTGACACGCTGATCTATGGCCGTGGTCATGGTAGAGGGCATCTTATCGTCGCGCTGCCAAGCCGTCAATGAGACAGCCGCGGAGACCGGCGGTCATGCTAGAATGCGCACCATGGCCATTGAGCATCCCCCAGAACCTTCCCAATTCCGCGTGACCCTGTTTGTCGGACCGCAGCCAGTGGAGGGAAGACCCTTCGCCTCCTCCTGTGTCTTTAACGTCAAGAAACGGAGTTGGAAGGGCGGAGTCCAGGTCGACGTCGTGCTCACCCAGAGTCAGATCGATCAACTCAGCACTGACATTGATTTCTCCAGCTGGTTGGCGCAGGCCCTCACTCATCTCGCAGATGAAGATCGCCGCGCTCATCAGGAACGAGCCCATGAGTTGTTTGTCCAAGCAGCCTGTTGGTGCAAGCTGAACCTAGCGTTGCAATCCGGCATCACTCAGGAGAACCAATGTCTCGTAGACGACACAGGCATCGCTGAGGTCAGAGCCGCCGTCATCAGGCGGACGAACTTCATCACGTCGTACGTGGCATCTGAGCTGGACCTCGTACTGAGAGACGTGGCTGCTCCATAACGATACTCTTCGTGGATGCGGCAGGGGGTTTGCTTTCAGACTTGAATTTGTTATAACCGGACTACGAATGAATCATGAGTGAACGCCGTGGAGTCAACCGGCCCCACGCGGCTCACTCTGCCAAAGAAGGAGGAGAATCTGTGAACATATACTCGTCTTCATCCAATCGCCCCCGTGAGGCTTCCAGCTTCAAACTTGTGACCGTCTTCTTACTCCTAGCCCTGTGCATCGTCACCATGGTGCCATCGGCATGGAGTCAAGAAAGCGTGCCTCCCACGAGCACCGAGGGTGGAACCGCCTCGAGTGCAGGCATGCAAGCGGCTGCCGGGGTCTCCACCCTGCTCTATCTTCCACTGAAACTGGCCTTTGCCATCGGTGGAGGCATTGTTGGAGGACTGGCCTATGCATTTTCAGGCGGGAATGAACGGGCGGCCAAGAGCATCTGGGACACCAGTCTCTACGGCACCTACATCATTACCCCCGATCACCTACAAGGCGATCGGCCCATTCGCTTCCTGGGGGTTGCTGATTCTCATGATATGCCCGAGTCAGGCCCTGCCCCAGAACCCATCCCCTAGCCGATGAAACCGATTATCGGCGTCACGCCAGACTTCAACGCCGGCGATCGGAAAGAATGGGGTGGGCGCGAACCAACCTTTTTTTTGAACGCACGTTACATTCGTGCCGTCGAAGAACTCGGTGGCATCCCGCTGGTGCTTCCGCTCCATGCAGATCGAGCGACGAGACGCCGACTCTTACAACAGTTCGATGGCCTCCTCCTGACCGGAAGCGGGCCGGACCTTCCACCGTCGCTCTACGGTGAACGGCAACGTTATCCCTTCAGAACCGTAAGCGAACGCCGCAGGAACTTCGAGCTGGACATCGTCCACCTGGCACAACAGGCAGACCTCCCGCTGCTCGGCATCTGTGGAGGCATGCAGTCTATGAATGTCGCCTTTGGCGGCAGTCTGATTCAGGACATTGAGTCCCAAGTCTCGAAACCACTTCAACATCGGCAACACAATCGAGCAACCAATCTTAGTCACACCGTGGCCGTCACATCAGGCAGCCTGCTCCGTCGCATCGTGCGGTCAATATCGATGAGAGTGAATAGCTCCCACCATCAGTCGGTCAAGACCGTCGCCCCGTCACTGGTCGCCAGCGCCCTGGCACCCGATGGTATCGTGGAAGCAATCGAATCTCCGGCCAACCGCTTCTTCCTTGGCATCCAGTGGCACCCAGAATATCTCTTCGATCGGCATCCCCTCCACCGGAAAATATTCGAAGCCTTTCTACGCGCCGCCCGTGCGACAAACCGTGAGGCGTGAACGCAAAACGCAAGCGATGCGTGACGAGCTGGAGAGGCCTGCTATACTTGACCCCATGGGGAACAGACGCGTGTCGATCCTACGGCACCCTTCACCATCTTCTCGACCTAAGGAAATACGGTGATCAGCCGACTCTTCAGAACCAAATCCATTGAGCAAATCCTCGCGGACGCAGACCATCCCGATCATCGTTTGAAGAAAACCCTCACGGCCTGGGATCTGACCGCCCTTGGCATCGGCGCGATTATCGGCACCGGCATCTTCGTCCTAATCGGCACCGCCATCGTCGGCGATGCTCATCGGCCAGGGGCAGGGCCTGGAATCATTCTGTCCTTCGTGCTCTCCGGCTTGACCTGCGCCTTCGCGGCACTCTGCTATGCAGAGTTTTCTACCATGATTCCAGCGGCCGGATCCGCCTATACCTACTCGTATGCCACCTTGGGGGAATTCCTCGCCTGGATTACCGGCTGGAACTTGATTCTCGAATATGGTGTGGCCTGTGTTGCCGTCGCCATCGGGTGGTCCGGCTATTTTACCAAGCTGCTCGGGCTGGCTGGGATCGAATTGCCGCATTGGGCGACGCACCCACCGTGGGGGCCTGATGGAGGCGTGGCAAACTTCCCCGCCGCCATTATCGTGTTACTCGTCACCATCATCCTCGTCATTGGAATCAAAGAAAGCGCCCGCGCGACCGGCATCATTGTATGTTTGAAGCTTGCGATCATCCTCTTTTTCATTGCCGTAGGAACACCAGCGGTGAACAGCGACAACTGGACGCCCTTCCTGCCCCAGGGATTCGCCGGCGTCGGCGCCGCAGCGGCGATCGTGTTCTTTGCCTATATTGGATTCGACGCAATCTCAACCACCGCCGAGGAAGCCAAAAACCCTCAACGAGATCTGCCGATCGCGATCATCGCCTCACTCAGCATCTGCACCGTTCTCTACATTGCCGTGGCCGCCGTACTGACCGGCTTAGTCCCCGTGGCGCAGATTGACATCGATGCACCTGTGGCCGATGCATTGAGTACGGTGGGTTTCAAGTGGGGAGCGGCGATTGTGGCGATCGGAGCTGTTGCCGGCATTACCAGCGTGCTCGTCGTGATGATGCTGGGGCAAATCCGGGTTTTCTTTGCCATGTCGCGCGATCACCTCTTGAGCCCCTGGCTCTCAACCGTGCATCCGCGGTATGGCACACCTCATTATGCCACCATTCTCACCGGCATCGCCGTGGCCACGCTCGCCGCGCTGATTCCCATCGGCGATGCGGCAGACATGACTAACATCGGCACTCTCTTTGCTTTTGTCTTGGTCTGTATCGGTGTCGTGGTTCTGCGCTATACGAAACCCAACCAGCTCCGCCCGTTCCGGCTTCCATTCATGCCGATCGTTCCCATTCTTGGTATGCTGGCCTGCCTCGGCCTCATGAGCTTTCTCCCGTGGGTAACCTGGATTCGATTCGGCGTCTGGACTACCATAGGCATTGTGGTCTACATGGGATACGGCATGAAGCACAGCAAGCTAGCCGGCCCCACCCCTGAAGACCACCTTCCAAAACGTTCGCTGTAACTAGAGTGGATTAGCTCGATTTGTCTGCAGGCTGAGCCGCCAAGGCTGGGGGAGGATCTGGTGCGGCCTTCGCAGGTGCGGCAGGTGGGCTCACTGGTTCTGAGGCGGTAGTGGATACAACTGGTTTGGGAGCTGTGGGCGGCTTGGGAGGAGCAGGTTTCTCCGGCTTGATGCCTCCTTCCCACGAGGGGCCGGAGTACATATTCGTCGAGAGACCCTTTGTTTTCCATTTCTCTTCGAAGTCTGCAGCCGCCTTGTTCGGCGTCTCACCACTCCCCACGACGTCATTCCACGGATAGGCCTTCGGGCTGATCTGGCACCCAGCCTCCGTCCGCTTCAAATACAAGGAGATCGGATTCCCCCGGTATGGTCCAAGGTAGATATGCAGGGAACCGACAAATTCGAGCAAATGAGCCATCCCCGTCTCCAAGAGGGGGGCATGATGCCATAAGAAGCGAGAGGAGGGCAAGGAGGTTTGCTCCCCTTGTTCGCGCAACGCGCGCCCTCAGAAGGGGATAGCGAGGCAGCTGGCATGGTCTCTTTGCTCGCAGATCCCCCCACGATACAACGGTGGTCGCTCGATGCGCGCAGTGGAGACCACAACACCGGCCTCGCTGAATGCAGGTAGGGTGAAGAGTTGAGTTCAGGCTCTCGTTGGTCGCGCGCAGTCAGGGAGCAAACCTCCTCGCCCTCTAAGGGAGTAGAGAAGATGACAAGATGCGGTGGGTCCCCGCTCCTTCGACACAGCGCTCCACGATTTGCCCTATCCCCTGATGGGAAATACTGGAATTCTATGCTCCTTTGACACCCGCAGTCAGAGAGCAACCGCCCCACCATTTAAAGCAACAGAGGAGATGAACATATTCGCTGGATCCCTGTGAGTGACGGGCTGGAACTAGGCGTTGTCGTACTCGCCTCTTACCACGTCGCCGATCCCCCTCTGCTCGTGAGATTGACAGGCTTTTCAACCGTCCCGTAGACTGCTTCCCATGTCTTCACAATTGATTACTCCCTCTCGTCCAAACAGCAAGGAGACCACCATCGGTTTCGTCAACCTCGGTTGTTCGAAGAACCAGGTCGATTCCGAAGTCATGTTGGGCACCTTGGTGACGGACGGGTTTGCCTTGACTGATGATCCCAAGAAAGCTGAAGTGGTCATCATTAATACCTGTGGTTTTATCGAAGAGGCCAAGCAGGAGTCGATCGATACGATCATTGCGCACGGCAAACTAAAAAAGACAGGATCCTGTCGTGTGTTGATTGCCGCCGGCTGTCTGGCACAACGGTATCAAGGGGACCTCCTCAAGCAATTGCCGGAACTCGACGGCGTGGTAGGGACCGGTGAGTTCGGGAAGATCGCGGAGATTTGTCGGGATCTGCTGACGCCGAAGAAACGGCAACAACGGCTCTGGATCAGCGAGCCTCCTTACCTGTACGACGCAGACTCGCCACGTCTCCGTCTTGGGAAGGCCCATAGTGCCTACGTGAAGATTGCCGAAGGTTGTAACCGAAATTGCGCCTTCTGCGCGATCCCCCTGATGCGGGGCAAGCAACGAAGCCGCCCGGTGGAATCGATCGTCGCCGAAGCCACGCGCCTCGCAGCTGAAGGCGTGAAAGAGATCAACCTCATTTCCCAGGACACGGTGAATTATGGCGTCGATCTTGGTCTGCGCCAAGGCCTCGTCACGCTGCTTCGCGAGTTGGTGAAGGTGAATGACCTGCGCTGGATCAGACCATTTTATCTCTACCCGCAACAGGTCTCAGACGAGCTGTTAGATCTCTACGCAGGCGAAGAAAAGATTACCAAGTATATCGACATGCCGCTGCAACACATCAACGATCGGATGCTCAAGCGGATGCACCGCCTGGGCAATCGGGCTGCCATCACCTCCCTCGTCGATCGGATCAGGACGCGCATTCCCGGCGTCACGTTTCGCACGGCCTTCATCGTGGGGTTCCCAGGAGAGACGGAGCAGGCGTTCGACGAGCTGAGAAATTATGTGGAAGAGGCCGAGTTCGATCGGGTGGCGGTGTTTTTGTATTCGGACGAGGAAGGCACCCCGGCCGTCGGGCTTGAAGACAAGGTCGAGCGTTCGATCATGGACGAACGACGGAATGAGATCTTATCTGCACAGGAAGAGATTGCGGCAGCACGAGGCCAAGCCCGTATCGGCTCCGTGATGGAGGTCTTGGTCGAGGGGGTCTCCGAAGAGACAGAGCTACTGCTTGAGGGACGCCATGAAGGGCTGGCTCCGGAGATCGACGGAGTCGTCTACATCAACGATGGCTCAGCCACCGCCGGGGAACTCGTCAAGGTCGAGATCACCGATGCGGCTCTGTACGATCTTGTGGGCCATACCGTTTCCTAGCAGGATGCTAAAAAATGGGGGATGGGGTAGCTGGGACGATCCCCTTGCTCGCGCAACGCGCGGCATCAGAAGGCCCTCGGTGGACGCACGCAGTTGGAATCATCCCACCCACCTATAAACTGATAGCTCGCTGCGGCCTTGCTGGACAGCCTTTTTGAGCATCCTTCTGACTATCGTGGTTTCTGTATGCTCCAACAATATTTCTTTAATTCATAGCGCTATTTCCCGCTAGTATCGTTGCTCGCCTACTACACTTGAGCTAACCACTCTCTTTGGATTGATAGGCCCACGATGGGACATCGAAAAGATTCTGTTGTTCTCCTGATCCATTGCAAGGATCGTAGGGGCATTGTGGCCCGGGTCTCGGGCTTCATTCACGACTTCGGTGGAAATATTCTCGACTCGGATCATCATACGGATGAAGAGACGAACGAGTTTCTCATGCGCATGGAGTGTGCCACCGAAGGGTTGCAGATTCCGCCTGATGAAATCGCAGCCTCCTTCACTCCGGTCGCTAAGACCTTCGACATGCGCTATGAGGTTCGCCTTTCAAGTCGCCGAACAAGGGTCGCGGTGTTGGTCTCGAAACAGGATCACTGCCTGGCCGATCTGCTCCAACGTCACAAACACGACGAGTTGCACATCGATATCCCCATAATTATTTCCAATCACGATAGTTGCGCCGGCTGGGCTGAGCTGTTCAAGATTCCATTTTCCGTCTGTCCCTTGACCAAGGAGACCAAGCCGGAGCAGGAGCAGCACGTGCTCTCTTTGCTGAAGGAGCATCATATCGAGCTCGTGGTCATGGCTCGGTACATGCAAATTCTCAGCGCAGACTTTCTTTCACAGGTCGGCTGTCCAGTCATCAATATCCATCACTCCTTCCTGCCGGCGTTCATGGGCGCCAATCCCTATCGCCAGGCCTATGACAGGGGCGTAAAAATCATCGGGGCCACGGCGCACTATGCCACGGAAGATCTGGATGAAGGTCCCATCATCGAGCAAGACGTCATGCGTGTGGGGCACCGGGATACGGTCGATGATCTGGTGAGAAAATGGCGAGATCTCGAAGAAATTGTGCTAGCCCGAGCCGTCCGCCACCATGTTGAACGACGGGTGTTGGTGTATGGCAGAAAAACCGTGGTATTCGACTAAACGGATGCTGAAAAAGTCAGCTGGTACGAAAAAGACTGAGGTTGAGACAAAGGTTGGGATAAAGAGAGTCCAGTTGCCGAGGTTCTCCCCTGTGGCATTCACTCAGTCCTCTGCAGTTTTTCTAAACCGCATCACTGAAGCTCCCCGCAGCACGCTGCGGGGTATCACTGAACTAAAACATTCAGAGCTGCCGGAGATCTTCTTGAGGCTGCCCTTGCCGCTGCACATACCATTCAACGGTCTGCCAGTTGGCCCGTTCCCCTACTGTGGCCACATCGTACCCATCGGTCCAAAACTCCCCACCCCACAGTACCCGCTTCACCGCGGGATTTCGGGGAAAGACCTCCCGCGCCGCGATGCTCTTGAATAGCTGCACCATCCGGCCTGGAGCCACTTTCGGATGCGCACTGCAGAGCAGATGGAGGTGATGCTTGTCCGTCCCCATCGCTTCCATCTCTATCGGAAACCGTTCCGCGGTCTCGGCCGCCGTCTCCTGGATAATCGTCGTCACCACCTCATCCAGCAATGACTTCCGGTATTGTACCGGAAAGACACTGCGGTAGTGGATTTTCCACGCACAGTGCGCTCCCTTTCTGACTGCATCATCCCTCTGGTCCGCCATACCCCAAAGGGTGCCAGAAAAGATTGTCCCCGTATCAAGCTACGGGGAATCACAAGTTCAGCTCGCAAGCGGTGGGTTATAATCGATCTGTATCGCAAGCTTTGCTTCTCGAACACAGGTACTACGCTGGAAGTCGGCATATGCGAAACCCAAGCTATTCTCGAATCGAATCTAGCAGGATGCTGAAAAGTCCGCCAGCGACGTTCTCGCATCGCTCAGAGGCTCAACGTACCGAAGCGTACGCCTCGCCTCTTCGCTCGCTGCGGCCTTGCTGGACGGCCTTTTTGAGCCTCCTGCGAGTTGTTCATGTGTCAACGCCACGCGTAAGAACACAGCGGGATTTGAGCCTAAACTCAGTTTTTCCGCAGCCTGCTAGAGCCGCCGCATTGCTAGCGGTGAAAAATACGCGAACTGCCAGGATCGCGGGTTGCAGATTACAAGCAATCAACCGCCCCCGAACAGAACAACTCAGTCAGTCAAGAGGCCATTCCACTGATCACTTGGTCGCAACTGGCCCCCAGAACGGAGAACCGGCAGGTGCGACATTGATCAGTTTTCGGTTCACAAACTCGCCGAACCCGAGTTCCGACAATTCGCGTCCGAATCCTGAATTCTTGATTCCGCCAAACGGCAATTCGGGTGCGGTCCATGCGGGCTGATTGACAAAGACCATGCCACTGTCGATCCGCTCGACTACCCGCCGACCGCGCTCCACATCCGCTGTAAAGACGGATGCGCAGAGACCGAAGGGGGCGCGTTAGCAAGCTTGATCGTCTCTTCCTCACTATGCACAACGCCGGGAGACCCATGAATTGCTCGCGGATTCAGGAACGCTTCGGCATGTGTGGCATAGTAGTCCAGGATATCGGCAGATAACGCGACTTCCGCTCGCGCCGTGCCGATAAGCTTACCCATTTCGAAAGTGATGCAACGGGCATACTCCTCCGCATGCTCTCGCAGCTTGGTCGCCGCGCCTGAAACGATTCCTGCACGGTCGGCAACTGAGCGATAACTCTGTCAGACCGCATATCAGTCTGCATGCTTGATTTTGATGCCAGATACCTGAACCTGCAAAGACGTTCGTGCAGGTAGAAATGTGGCCCAAGAAAGATGACGTTGCCCTGTTGGTCGTCATCTCTCTTGGGTACGACTTCACCACACAGGCCACTCCCAACCGCCGGCCAGCTTTACCAAAACCTACCGGTCCGCGACTCCGGGCGCGAGGATGAGAGTGACAGGAAGCTTTTCCGCTAAGGTATAGGGACTCGCCTTATTTTCCTTCACCCACCGCTTCTCAGCTACAGATTCAAAAGGCGGAGCCAGTTCCCCTTGAAGAGACCATAGATCGCAGGGTGTCTCCTCAACGGAAATTTCCCAATCATAGCCCCTGTCCTTGACGTAGGGAGCAATGACCGCGTCGAGTGTCCTGATCCACCATTCTCTGAGGACCTGACCAGGCAATGTCCTCGCAATATGGTCGACCTTGAACCGGACAAATTTGTTGTTCGGCTCGCCACCAACAAAGCAGGAATCCTTGGCTATCTCCTCGTAAATGAACACGACATAAAATTTTGGGAGTGGAACCATCGCATACACCTCTGTCACCCGCTTGGCTAACGCCTTTTTGTCTTCGGCAGTGAATGCTCCGACTGGATGATAAACTTTCCATAACGGCATATCGTGTCCCTCCTCATTAATTGGGCATTTGCTATGGTGAGCTTCTCCATTTCCGAATAGACCATGTCGAATCTTTAGAGGCTACGATTCATCGGTCCGTCCTCCTTTCTTCTCAGAACGCCGAATTGTCATATGCCATGTCGCTTGCCAGGCAAAGAGCAGGATGTCTTGAACAACCTGGCACGAACGTTCTCTACACGCGTCCGATCTTATCCAGATCGTTATATATTTCTTTCAGGCACAGGACGATACAATCAGAATCGTCTAGGTTTCTCTGCCATCTTCGATTTGGGCAGTTTGTGTTTTCACGCGTTCAAGGGAAGCGCCGCCTCTACCTCATATTCACCGCCCGCCATTCGCGAGCACATTTCACTCTTGTAACAAAAATGACGTGAGTCGGGAATACCGCAGGCGTGTTCCGATTGATAGAGTTTTAACGGATTAAACGTCCTTCCCGGCTCGAAAGTGTAACCAAGTTACTTGCACTTCGAAAGCTATATTAGCCTCGCGGCTTGCAAAATGCAAGTATGTGTAGGTAAGATAATGGGTAATTGGACGACCGTGAACAATGAATAACAAAATGACATTTAAGCGATCATGCTGCCCGATCACCAATGTATTGGATACTCTTGGGGATAAATGGACGCTACTGGTAATTCGTGATCTGGTCTTGGGCAAGAGACGTTATCAGGAGTTCACGTCATCTCCGGAGAGGATCGCGTCAAACATCCTTGCGGATAGACTAAAAAAGCTCGAGGCTGCCGGCCTTGTTACCCGGCGAGTCTATCAACGGAACCCTGTGCGCCATGAATACCTTCTCACAGAGAAGGGCGAGGGCCTAAAGCCGGTATTGGAAGCGATCATCGTATGGGGGCAAAAACATTACCCGGGCACCAAGAGATTCCCTCGCGTCGAGCAACGTTAAGGACGATAAAACCATTAACACCCCCAATGAGAGGAGAGGGTTAGGCGGGCTTTAGCGGTCGTTTAGCCTGTGCGGGGGCCAGAGGCAACGTCACAGTAAAAGTCGAACCCTCGCCGACTTTGCTCTGGACCTCGATACGTCCGCCATGGGATTCGGCAATCCAGGCGCAGATGGACAGCCCAAGACCCGTACCCTTCTTCGTATGAGCCCGCCCATCATCGGTACGATAGAACCGGTCGAAGATCCGAGACTGATCCTCTTTCGCAATCCCAATACCGTGATCGGTCACAGACATCCGTGCGTGAGTCTGTTCGATCGTCAGCGCGATGTCGACTACGCCACCGGGGCGAGAGTATTTCACTGCATTGTCGAGAAGATTCAGGAACAGTTCGCGCAAACGTAGCTCATCTCCCAATACCACTGCCGGTGCGGTGGCTCGTAGCACAACATGGATGTCCCGTTCCTGCCCCAACAGTGAGGCTTGCCGGTGAAGATCCTCGACAAGCGCGTCCAGCGGGACTGGCAAATGTTCCATCTTCACCTCGCCCATGTCGGCCCGAGAGAGGAACAGCAACTCATCCACAATGCGCGTCATCCGGTCTATTTCCTCGAGATTGCTCTCCAGGACTATTTTGTAGTCGTCGGTTTCGCGTGGGCGTCTGAGCGCGAGTTCAGTTTCCCCTTTCATGACGGTCAACGGCGTACGTAGTTCGTGCGAGGCATCGCTGCTGAACTGGCGGATCTGCCGAAAAGAGGTTTCGAGGCGATCGATCATGTCGTTAAACGTGTTGGTCAGACGACCGATTTCGTCGGCCGAGGCCGGGGCTGTCAGTCGTTGTGTGAGATCGCCTGCGGCAATGCGTTGGGCAGCCAGCGTAATCGCATCGACCGGCCGAAGGGCTCGGCCGGCCATGAACCAGCCGCCGGCGAGCGACACGGCCAGCGCGATGGGCATACTGACCAGCAGCACGAGCAGGAGACGGTTCAGGGTCTCTTCGACGGAATCCATCGAGGTACCGACCTGGATGATGTAGAGCAGGTTACCTCGATAGATGATGGGAACTGAAATGAGGCGTAACGACGGCTCTTTAGGATATTTCGCGAATTCGAGAAGCGTGCGGCCTGAATAGGCGACTTCCAGGGCCTGACGACTCAGAGGTATCTCATGTTGCTTCATGTTCGGCGAGCGAATGGTGATGGTGCCGGAAGGACTGAAGATCTGAAAAAACTTATCGATGCGCGCCAGCTCGGGGAACTGCGACATCAGTTCATCTTCGTCGATGAGAGGGAGGAACCCACGTTCTTCCAGCGACCGAACGGCCGTTGCCGCGGTTTCCACCAGCGATTCATCGACCGCCTCGCGAAGGCTTCGAGCCGTCACCAGGTACAGGATCGTTGAAAAGATGATGAGGATGAGCGCGAGCGCGGTGCCGTACCAGAGCGTGAGCCGGAGGCGAAGCGGCATCAGTCGACCTTCAGCATATATCCGCTTCCGCGAATCGTGTGAATCAGCTTCTTTGAGCGCCCCCGGTCGATCTTGTTGCGGAGATAATTCACGTAGACATCGATGACATTAGTGAACGTATCGAAGTCCTGATCCCACACATGTTCTGAGATCATCGGACGGGTCAACACGCGGCCCGTATGGCGCATCAGATATTCAAGCAGGGCATATTCCTTCAAGGTGAGATCGATCCGCTGGCCGCCTCTGGTCACTTCGCGCGTGGCCGGGTTCAAGGCCAGATCGTCGATTTGGAGCACGCCAGGACTCTCGGTGGAGCCGCGGCGTAGCAGGGCGCGAATACGGGCGAGCAGTTCGTCGATTGCGAAGGGCTTGGTGAGGTAATCGTCTGCTCCTGCATCAAGGCCCTTGACCCGTTGGTCTACCTGCGATTGAGCGGTCAGAATTAAGATGGGGGTTTGAATCCGTGCCTGTCGGACACCTCTGAGAATCTCCAATCCAGGCAATGACGGCAGCATTAAGTCGACGATCAATACATCGTAGTTGGTGTTGAGGGCCATCTGAAGGCCCTTCGCACCGTCTTCACAGAGGTCGACGGCGTAGCTCTCCTCTTCAAGCGCGCGCTTGATGAAGCAGCCGACTTTCGTTTCGTCTTCAATGACTAGAATACGCATAGAGCACTCTGTTGAAAAAGCCCCCCAGCTTCGTTCTCAGTCGCTCAGACTCCTCACATACCCAACCGCGTACACTCCGGAGTCTTCGCTCCTGCGGCCTCGCTGGATGGCTTTTTGAACAGCCTGCAGGGTAGTCATCGCAGCCTATCACTCGGATTGAAAAGTCTGCGAGGGAGGATTATAGCAAACCCGTGCGGAGCAATCTTGTGGGAAAATCCTACTGAATTGAGTCCGTGGGTGGTTGAGGTGATGACCCCACTCGGTGTTGGCACAAGGAGCGTAGATCCTTCCACTCTTCGCGAGAAAAGAATTTCACGGGATGGAGTGGCGGTGCTCCAGCCAGCGCAATCAGCGTTTCGATCCGGTCATTGGTGTCAGGATGGGTAGACAAATAGGATGAGACCGCGACGTCTCGGGAATGTTGCGCCTCCATGAGACGGTAGAAGGCGATCATCTCAGCGGGGTCAATGCCACTCGCTTGGAGTAATCGTACTCCTCACGATCGGCCTCGTCTTCATGAAGACGACTGTAGCGTAAGAGTCCCCGCACGCGTGCGCCCTTATGCCTGATTTCAGCCGCCGCCTGGGAGTTCCTAGTAAGGCCTCTCTCACCAGGACCAGATTGGCGTCACAGGAAAAGCACGAGACCTGCTTCCAACTGATCGAAGAAGGTTGAGAGAGAACGTCGTTTGGATTTGTACAGAGGGGACAGGCAATAGTCATGATGGACGGGAATTCCTCTCCATGAAACGCATCATCCCTCACCTGCCTGAGCCGGTACGCTCGCACATACGCAGGAGCCACTCAACCATAGTGCAAAATGCCAGGAGCGCAACTCGATCCAACAGGCTCAGAACGGAGAGCCTAATCACAAGGAAATCAAAATGTTGAGTGCGATGCCTATCGGGGTGTGAAACGAGTGACCGTAACCGGCTCGTAGTTCAGGACAGGCCCCTGGGGAGTTCGCCGAGCTACCGTGTGCTTGAGCCACAGGGCATCGTCCCGCTTCGGAAAGTCCGATCGATAATGAGCCCCGCGGCTTTCCTCCCTGGCGAGGGCGCTGGCGACAATGGTTTCCGCAACATCCAGAAGGGACTGGAGCTCGAAGGCTTGGATGAGATCCGTATTAAACACCTGCCCTTTATCCTGCACCATCACAGACGCGGCGCGATGGGTCAGTGCAGTGAGTGCGGAAATCGCAGCAGACATGGAGTCATGCGTCCGAACGAGGCCAAGATTGAGGCTCATCACCTGGCCGAGCTCTTCCCGAACCTGCCAGGCTCTGATCGATCCCTCCTGTGCCATCAGTTGCTGGACACGAGACTGCTCGGTTATGAGTTGGTCTGTTGTGAGTGTCTGTGGTGTAACGGTTCGAGCATATTCTCCGGCTCGGATTCCAGCGCGCCGACCGAACACAATGGTCTCAAGAAGTGAATTACCTCCGAGCCGATTGGCGCCATGCACACTGACGCAGGCACATTCACCGGCTGCGTAGAGACCGGCAACGCCTGTTTCAGTCCATTGATTGGTCCAGACGCCACCCATCTGATAGTGCGCGCCGGGACGGACTGGAATAGGAGTCTCGATGGGATCGAGGCCGGCAAACTCAATCGCCAGTTCTCTGATCTGAGGAAGCCGTTCTAGAATGCGCTGGCGGCCAAGGTGCCGCAAGTCCAGCAACACGCACCCATCGACCCCGCGGCCTTCGAGAATTTCTTGCCCGATGGCCAATGAGACCGTGGAGCGGGTGGCCAATTCCATCTGTTGCGGGGCATAGGTCTTCATAAACCGTTCGCCCAGCGTATTCAGGAGGTAGCCTCCTTCTCCCCGAGCGCCTTCGGTGATGAGGATACCGGTACCCTTGAGTGTGGTGGGATGGAACTGGACAAATTCCATGTCCGCCAACTGAGCCCCGGCACGATACGCGAGCGCCATGCCGTCACCGGTGTTGATGACGGCGTTCGTACTCGTCAGAAAAACGCGCCCGCTTCCTCCCGTGGCCAAGATGACGGCTTTCGCCCCGATCGTGTGCAGCCCTCCACGGACGAGATCCCACGCCACAACACCACGACAAGCGCCGTCTTCCATGATCAACGCCGTGACATACCACTCTTCATACACCGCGAGACGCCGTTTGAGCAGCTGTTCGTACATGGCGTGGAGGATGGCATGGCCGGTACGGTCGGCAGCATAACAGGTGCGTGGGAAGCCGGCTCCGCCGAACGGACGTTGGGCAATTCGTCCCTGCTCATCACGACTGAAGATGACCCCCAGACGTTCTAATTCGTGGATTTCATCAGGGGCTTCGCGACACATCGCCTCGATGGCGTCCTGATCGCCGAGATAGAGCCCGCCCTTCGTGGTGTCGAACGCATGGGCCTCCCAGGAATCGTTCTCTCCCAGCGCCGCATTGATGCCACCCTGCGCAGCCACAGAGTGGCTGCGAACCGGATGGACCTTGGATATCACGGCGACGTCGAGATCCGGCGGTGCGGCAATCGCCGCCCTCATTCCTGCCAGACCGGCTCCAACGATCAGAATGTCGTGTAGTTTCATAGCCTGCACATCCGATCTGTGAGACGTGAAACGTCAAACGTGAAAGGTTTCGGACATTCCTACGTTTTACCTTTCACGTCTTACCTTTTATGGCTTTACTGTCCGCACTCATACGTGACTCTCAGTCTGAAGGCAAGTCTATTAGCTCCTGCACGACTCTTGGAGAACAGGGGGTCAGCGTGGTATTCTTCTGCCCGCACATGCGTCAGCCGATACACCGAGGCCCTCAACCGACCGGATATATCCAAAGGACAACACGAACGCCATGGCCACACCGGACTTTCTAAGCCCGACCGATACGTTTATCCATCGCCATATCGGCCCCACCGACGCTGACGCTCACGAGATGCTGGCCACGCTCGGCTTGCAATCACTGGAGGAGCTGAGCAACGCCACGGTGCCCGCCAACATTCGCCTGCGGAAGGAATTGGACTTGCCTCCTCACCGCGGCGAACAAGCCGTCCTGGAAGAGATCCGGTCCATCGCCACAGAAAACAAGGTCTACCGTTCATTGATCGGCATGGGCTATCACGACTGCATCACACCCGGCGTGATTCAACGGAATATTTTCGAAAACCCCTCCTGGTATACCCAATACACGCCCTACCAGGCTGAGATTGCTCAGGGCCGCTTGGAAGCCCTCGTGAATTTCCAAACCCTGGTGACCGATCTCACCGGCTTGCCCTTAGCGAATGCCTCACTCCTGGATGAAGCCACCGCGGCAGCGGAGGCGATGGCCATGTGCCTCGCCATTTCCCGTTCGTCCGACCGCGAACGGACAGCGTTCTTCGCCTCACAAGACTGTCATCCCCAGACCATTGCCGTGATGCAGACACGGGCTGAACCGCTCGGCATGACGCTACGCGTAGGGCCGACACAGACCATCGACTTTTCCAACCCTCAGCTGGCCGGCATCCTGCTTCAGTATCCGATGACTGACGGCTCTGTCGTAGAATACAGTGCACTGATATCTCAGGCCCACGCAGCCGGAATTCTGGTGGTGGTCGCTACCGATCTGTTGGCCTTAACCCTCTTGCGCCCACCGGGAGAATTCGGAGCCGATATCGCAGTGGGCTCCAGCCAGCGATTTGGTGTCCCGCTCGGATTCGGCGGCCCCCACGCTGCGTTTCTTGCGACCGCCGAGGCATTCAAGCGACAGATGCCGGGACGTATCGTTGGAGTGTCCAAAGATGTCACGGGAAAGCTTGCCTACCGGCTTTCCCTACAGACCCGCGAACAACACATCAGGCGTGAGAAAGCGACAAGCAACATTTGTACGGCGCAGGTGCTCTTGGCCATCATGGCGAGCATGTACGCGGTTTACCATGGACCAGAAGGTTTGCGGTGGATTGCCGAGCGCGTCCATGGCCTCGCTGTGATGCTGGCAGCAGGATTGCGGCAGCTCGGATTCGAGATCACCACGGAAGCCTACTTCGATACGATCCGGGTTCGTCTGACGAAGATGCAGTCCGATGCTATCTTGATCCGGGCCGACGAAGCCGGCATCAATCTTCGCCGGCATGAGGACCACTCCATCGGGATTGCGCTGGATGAGGTGAGCACGGAAGACGAAATCCGCCGCCTGATGGAAATTTTTACCGGCCACAATCGGCTGCCGTTTCAGATGCGGGACTTGAGCCAGAGCGTCACCACAGGTTTCCCGGCGAACCTGACCCGCACCAGCACATACCTCACCCACGAGGTGTTCAATCGCTATCACTCGGAGCATGAAATGCTGCGGTATATCCACCGTCTCGGGGCGAAGGATCTGTCGCTCGTCCATTCGATGATCCCGTTAGGGTCCTGTACGATGAAACTGAACGGAACGACCGAGATGCTCCCGATCACCTGGCCGGAGTTCTCACGGCTTCATCCCTTTGCGCCGATCGAGCAAACCAAGGGGTATCAAGAGTTGTTCCATCAGCTGGAGGCCTGGCTGGCCGAGATCACCGGACTCTCCGCCGTGTCCTTGCAACCGAACGCAGGCTCTCAGGGCGAGTATACGGGACTGATGGTGATCCGGGCGTACCACCGGAGCCAGGGTGAAGAGCATCGGGATGTCTGCTTGATTCCCCTGTCCGCGCACGGCACGAATCCAGCCAGTGCAGCCATGGTAGGGATGACGGTTGTGCCGGTCGCCTGCGATCGGCAGGGCAATGTGGATGTAACCGATCTTGAAGCCAAGGCCGCTCAGCATCGCGATCGGCTCTCGGCGCTCATGTTGACCTACCCCTCGACCCATGGCGTCTTCGAAGCGGACGTACGGCGCATCTGTCAGATCGTCCATACGCATGGCGGGCAAGTCTATATGGATGGGGCCAACATGAATGCCCAGGTGGGACTCTGCCGCCCCGGGGACATCGGTGCGGATGTGTGCCATCTGAATCTACACAAGACATTCTGTATTCCCCATGGCGGCGGAGGGCCTGGGATGGGACCGATCGTTGCGGCGCGGCATTTAGCGCCGTTTCTTCCCGGCCATCCGGTGACGCAACTGGGCGGACAAGATTCCATCGGGCCGGTGTCGGCGGCGCCCTATGGCAGCCCCAGCATCGTGACAATTTCCTGGGTCTACATCGCTCTGATGGGACGCGACGGCTTGACCAAGGCGACACAGGTGGCGATCTTGACCGCCAACTACATGGCCAAACGGCTGGAGAAATACTATCCCATCCTCTACAAGGGAACGTCCGGGTTCGTCGCACACGAGTTCATTCTTGATCTTCGTCAGTTCAAGGAAACTACAGGAATTGAAGCGATGGATGTGGCGAAACGATTGATGGACTATGGGTTTCATGCCCCGACGGTCTCGTTCCCGGTTGCCGGGACGCTCATGATCGAACCGACGGAGAGCGAGTCGAAAGCCGAAATGGATCGGTTCTGCGAGGCGTTGATCTTGATTCATGCCGAGATGCAAGACGTCGTCGAGGGCCGCCAGCCACGCACAAATAATCTGCTAAAGAATGCTCCTCATACGGCACTGGTCGTGACGGCCAACGAATGGAACCGACCCTACAGCCGTGAACAGGCCGCTTACCCCGCGCCCTGGGTACGCGACCATAAATTCTGGCCCAGCGTGAGCCGCATCGACGAAGCCTATGGAGATCGCCATTTCGTCTGCACGTGCCCGCCGATGGACAGCTACTAAACAGGCTGCTGAAAAAGGTCTCTGACTTCGTTCTCGGTCGTTTGCCACCTCAACGTACTGAAACAGTACGCCTCGGCGTTCAAACTCCCTGCGGCCTTATTATAGAGGGCGGTTTCAAGTTCCAAGTGCAACGGGTGAATGATGGCGCAGGTGCGCATAGACTTCCAGGGGCGTGGCCCAGTTCAGACATTTTCGTGGGCGCGTGTTCAGCCGATGGGCAATGGCGTTCAACTCGCGCTGGGTGTAGCCCGACAGGTCAGTGCCCTTGGGCAGGTACTGGCGCAGCAGGCCATGGGTGTTCTCGTTGGTGCCGCGTTGCCAGGGGCTGTCGGGATCCGCAAAGAATACTCGGATTGCGAGTCGCTCGGCCAGGCGTTCGTGCTCGGCCATCTCTTTC
>JBBRRK010000004.1:0-36473 GCA_038200765.1 Nitrospirales bacterium | reverse complement strand
TGAAGGCCCTCTTTGAAGTGACCAATCGCCAATGGGACGCCGCGACCCTGCCGAACGACGAATGGCTCGCGCCCACCGGACGTGTGCTGGACTCGATGCTCAGCGAGCACCAGTGCGAATGGAGGCAGCGTGCTCCCGTAGCACTATTGTCAAGCGAGACCGATTTCGCTGTGCGAGTCTGTGCTTCTGCTCCTAGGAGGAACTTCCCTATGGTTGTCACCGCGATCCTTCTTCTGGTAAATGCGCTGGGTCTGCAGGCAAGTCATTCCTTCGAGTTACGGCCAGCCACCTCGATCGAGACAGGGGATCCTGCGAGAGGTCGGGACGTCTTCCACGGGAAGGGAATCTGTTTCTTCTGTCATGGTCAAATAGGGCGACTTGACCGCCGTCCCCCGCTGCACCCTGAGACCGAGGAGATCATCAGGAGGCTTAATCCGCCGCCTGCAGACCTCCGGGATCCGGCCAACCTGCGCTTGAAGACGGACGAAGAGCGGTTTCGCATCATTCGCTACGGCCACCTGGGCACGGGCATGCTACCGGATACAACCCTGACCGATGCTGAGATCCGAGACCTATTGGCATACTTGGCCACGCTCCGAGACCGAGGACCCGGCACTCCGAGCACAGACAATTGACAGATCTCGGGAGATCACGGGTCCATTCGTGCTGCTCACCACAATGGTGCTGGAAGCACTGGAGACGGGTCAGCACGAAGACATGAGACGCGAAAAAGGGGACTTGCAGGTTGTTCGGAGGCTGGAGCCTGGTGCGAGGTCTATTGAGTTTCTCGTGAAGGCTGGAGAGCGGATCGCCGCTGATAACAAACACCGATGGTGTTCAAGCTGCTCAGAGAAGAGGGCCAGGGGCATGTTTCACGTGATTAATCTTAACGTATCAGACGGCGCGCCAAGAATATCAGGAATGGGTACTCGGGCGGTTGCGTGGGCAGCAGGAACCGCACCGAGTCAGCAACCTCTCATGGCAAGGAGGGCATGAGTATGCCATCGTCCGAGCACCGGTCGGATCTAGCCCGGCGGCTCACGATGCTGTTTGTCGTGGCGGTCCTGGTCAACTATCCTTGGGAGCGCATGCAGTCGCAGCTCTACATTGATCCCGGCGAAGCCAGGATTTCGTGGTGGCTTTGCTTGGCCGCGAGTCTGATCGACGGCCTGTTCCTCTTGCTGATTTTCGTCGTTGGCTGGATTGTTTCGGGTCGCCGCACATGGTCAGAACAGCCAGGAATCGGAGGCTATCTCGTAATGCTGGCGTCAGGTCTCGCGATCGGCGTCGGCGTTGAGTGGACAACGGTTCATCTGCTGCGCTGGTGGACGTATGGTGAACGGATGCCGCTCGTGCCCATCGTTAATATCGGCCTCGTCCCTATAGCCCAGATGCTGGTGCTCCCACCGTTGATCTTTTGGGTCGTCGCCGTCGTGTCGCGAAAGGTCAACGGCCTGCGCGCCAGGGTATGCGCGCAATGAGGGGAGAGGGTCATCAAGGCCAAGATCCTGAAGAGATTTGGATTAGAGATTGTTCCAATTCTGTTCGTTCCATGCACGATAGGGAGCGTGGGTTCACACGGAGCTTCATTCGAAGATTTGACGACCATGGCAGGTCAGGCGCGATGGCAAGCGAAGGTACCACTTGATTGGACATGAGTAGAAAGGGAGGGCGACATGAAGCAGCAACTGTTGAAGGAAAAGTACAAGGAAAGCGCCATCACCTCACAGGAGGATCACCCCCAAGCGGGTGCCTTATCCGATGAGTTGCGGGAGCGGATCGCCGAGCGGGCCTATGAACTCTATCTCCAGCGAGGTTGCCGGGAGGGGTGCGACCTGGAGGATTGGGGAGACGCGGAGCGAGAGATTCTGACTTTGTCACATGGCTAGGAGCAGATCCTCCCATACTCCACAGGTTCTATCTCGTGCGACTCTGTACGGGCGAAGAGAGAAGGAGCCTTACCGATGAATATCGTGAAAGATCCGGTCTGCGGCATGATGATCCCGGTTGATAACACGCTCTCTGCAGTCTATCAGGGACAAGAGTTTCGGTTTTGCTCCGATCTCTGTAGACGTACCTTCTTGGCCACCCCAGACCGCTACGCGGCGGCATCGGTAGGATTAGCGCCTGGCGCTACGGATGTAACCAGGCGCATCGCCTATTTGTCGATGGAAGTCGCGGCGGACGGAGGCATGCCGACCTATAGTGGGGGGTGAGGAGTCCTGGCGGGTGACACGTTGCGCTCCTGCGCCGATCTCAAAATTTCTCTCGTCGCGATCAGTTTGCTATATCGGCGCGGCTATTTCGAGCAACACCTCGATGAAGGGGGCACGCAGCATGAACAGCCCGTGCAGTGGGATCCTTCACCGTTCGCCCGGCTGCTCCCAACGGCGGTCAGCGTGTCGATTGAAGGCCGTCCCGTCGTCGTCCGCGCTGGCCAATGATCGTGCTTGTGTCACCCAAGGGCTGGACGGGGCCTATGGTGGTCGATGGTTTGCAGATTGAAGGCACCTTTCGTGCGCACCAGGTGGCGCTCCACCCCGCCGCCCACCCCAAACACCTCACGCAGTTGGAAGAGTGGCTGAAGAGCTACCAGCCGGAGGAACTCTTCGATGAACAGGGCCGCCTGAAACCTGAACTGGCCGAGCTTGCGCCCAAGGGCGCACTGCGCATGGGCGCCAATCCCCATGCTAATGGCGGCATAATGGCGCGGTTGGCCGGCGTGTCAATCGTGTTCGGCAGCACCCCATTGACGGTCACCCCTGACCCGCTCAATTCCAGCGCAAGGACCTTGATCAATGCGAGCAGGCTTGATTTGGAGACAAGATACGCAGCGGCGCCGGGGAACGGCTCGATCGCGGCCCAAGCTGCCACATGGACAATGCGACCTGTCCCGCGTTCCACCATGTGGGGAAGCACCGCTTTCGAGAGCAGGAATGCTGCGGTCACATTCATGGTCAGCATCCGCTGCCAGAGTGCGGCGTCTGTTTCTTCTAGGCGGCCCACAGTAAAGCCACCGACCAGATTGATGAGCGCATCAATGCGGACGGCCTTTCGGATCACGTCATTCACGAGACGTTGCACGTCGGCTTCATTCGTGACATCGGCTTTCATCGCGGATACTCCGACGACCTGAGCCGACGATGGAGTGCGGTCATGACCTGCGCGGCTGATTTCGCAAAGGTCGGCGTGACGATTTGCCCCAGCGCTCCGGACCCTCCGGCAATCAGCACCACCTTTCCATTCAATCGCATGAGCATGTTCTCTTTAGATAAAGATAACCGCAGATGCTTCCCTGGTTGATATTTGGGCTCAACACCGTGATGCGTTCCGTTCAGCCAGGTATTGAGATTCCCGAACACGTTGTGGAGGTGAGTAAACCGTGTGTGGGCACGCTGCGGTGATCCCACGATCCGGACGTGATGACTGTAATCCTCAAGGGCTGCGTCAAAGTAGCCCTGCCATCCATGCGTCCTGATTCGTCTCTGGGGTTGTACAGGTTGCGTCACATGTGCACTATTGCTCAGATTACAGATTGCTGTTGATGGTAGGCTCACAAGGATTCGTGAAACCTTTCGCCTCAACCCAGAACATCTTCTTGCGTGTGCTCTTCACAGCGCATCCTGGTACTAGAGGAATGTTCCATAACAAGGGAGGATCAAACATGCCCAACACCAACGCATCGTTCGCACCGATGAGCCGGACATATCGGCTCGAACAGCAAATTTCGAAATTGGATGGTTTAATGCAGGAAAGCGCAGGGAGTAAAGCCCTGAGCACGTTCGATGTCGAAACCGAGCAGCTGCTCCTTAATCTCAACTGCCAGGATGGCACCTGGCTGGAGACATACAAATATGCGACGCTTGGAGAAGCGGAAGCGATGGTGAATATGCCGGAATCGGCTCAGCAAGCGGGCGTTCAGGATCGTTTTAAGAAATCGCTTCAGCAAAGGAGACAAGTCCTCCAGGGTTGCGTCGGATACCTCGTCGAGGCGGATGCCATGGAGAATAAGGCGCTCAGGGGAGAAGATCGTGAAGATCCGCCTCTGTGAACTGCGCGGGGGACAGGATAACAACTTCGACTTATGCAGAGGGCCACGAGTTCAGGCGGATACCGCGGCGGGTGCGCCCGTACCGTCGCCCGTCAGGGCCTGTCGTGTTGCATGTGGAGTGAGATCTCAACGGGTCGATTGAAGGAGGGATCATGATACGACGAGAATTTGGCTTGATGGTCATTGCGGCGTTGTTCGGTGTCATGGGCGGGTGGTCAGCCACGTATTTACTCAATCCCACGGTCGTGACGGCTCAGGTCGGGGAGCGGTTTCCCCTGACGACCACAGGTTTGACGATCATCAACCAGGCAGGTAAACACCGCGCCAGTCTGACGCTGTGGGACGGCGAACATCCGGCCTTGATTTTCTCTGACGACACTTGCGATCGACGAGCCTCGTTGATCGTTGCGCCTCAGGAACGAGCTGCGTTGACGCTGTTCGGGAAAGATTGTAAACGGCGGGTGGAGTTGGAGCTGCAAGCCGACGACCTGCCGACGTTCGTGTTGCGGGACAATAACGATATCCCTCGGGCCAGATTGCACTTGCTGGCCGACGGAAGTCCGGTGTTCGCCCTCTACGACGCCAATGGGAAACGCCTTCGTTCAATGCCCTGAGGTCGGAGGGTTCTGGCCACTTCGGATCTGAGGTGTATCCATCAGTGACGTTCCATAGGTCTGCTGTACCACAATTCCAAGATACAAGGCCTGCACGCCGAAAACAGGTTCGATCGCGAGGTGATCCGTGGGGATACGAGGCATTCTTTAAACAGATCGCAGGTCCACGTGCCCATCATCCCAGAACTGGAGAGCAAGGCCGAGTCTGCACTAAGGCACGATAGCTCATCCAACACGCTGATCCAGCATTACCGAAAAACAAGGAGCGGATGCATGGGCGATAAGACCAGTCCTTCGAACGTCGGTGCGGTGGTGTCGGTGCGCGGCAGTGTTGTGGATATTCAGTTCGATCGGCATTTGCCGGCGATCTATTCGTTGCTGCGCACGGGGAAGGACGGGCGCATCGCCATCGAAGTGCTGTCGCAACTTGATGCGCGTCGCGTGCGCGGTATCGCGTTGACGCCCACGCAGGGGCTTGCGCGCGGGATGGCGGTCGAGGACACGGGTGGGCCGTTACAAGCGCCGGTGGGCAAAGGGATTCTCTCGCGTATGTTCGACGTGTTCGGCGAGCCGATCGATCGCCAAGGGGAAGTGTCGGACGTGGCGTGGCGCACCATCCATCGCGCTCCGCCGCCGCTGGCACGGCGTTCCAGCAAGTCAGAGGTCTTCGAGACGGGCATCAAGGTGATTGATGTGCTCATGCCGCTGGAGCGCGGCGGCAAGGCGGGCTTGTTCGGCGGGGCGGGCGTGGGCAAAACCGTCCTGCTCACCGAAATGATTCACAACATGATTGGCCACCACGAGGGCGTGAGCCTGTTTTGCGGCATCGGCGAACGCTGTCGCGAGGGCGAAGAACTGTACCGCGAGATGAAGGAAGCCGGCGTCCTGCCGCACATGGTGATGGTGTTCGGCCAGATGAACGAGCTCCCCGGTAGCCGTTTCCGCGTGGGCCACGTCGCGCTGACGATGGCCGAGTATTTCCGGGACGACGAACATCGCGATGTGCTGCTGCTCATCGATAACATTTTTCGCTTTATCCAGGCCGGCATGGAGGTGTCCGGCTTGATGGGACAAATGCCGTCCCGCCTGGGGTATCAGCCGACCATGGGCACCGAGTTGTCGCGGTTGGAGGAACGCATCGCCAACACTGACACCGGGGCCATCACCTCGATTCAGGCGGTGTATGTGCCGGCGGACGATTTCACCGATCCGGCGGCGGTGCATACGTTCTCGCATCTTTCTGCGTCGATCGTGCTTTCGCGAAAGCGGGCTAGCGAAGGACTGTACCCGGCCATCGACCCACTGCAGTCCAGTTCCAAAATGGCCACACCCGGCATCGTCGGCGAACGGCATTATGCCCTCGCGCAGGACATCCGGCGGACGCTCGCGCAATATGCGGAACTCAAGGACATCATTGCCATGCTCGGTCTGGAGCAGCTTTCACCTGAGGACCGAAACGTCGTCGCCCGCGCCAGACGGTTGGAGCGTTTTCTCACTCAGCCATTTTTTACGACCGAGCAGTTCACCGGTCTCAAAGGAAAGCTTGTCAGCCTCAAGGACGCGCTGGACGGCTGTGAGCGAATCCTTCATGATGAATTCAAAGACTACCCGGAGCGCGCGCTTTACATGATCGGGGCAGTGGATGAGGTGAAGGGGAAAGTGAAACCCGGCCAGCCCGCAGCCTTAGCCGAATCAGAGTCACAAGCCGAAGTCCAGAGCGATCAGAAGCCTGCACCCGATTCCGCGTCCAAAGCCGGATCCACGCCGACGCCGAAGCTCAGACCGAGGCCCACACCAGAGGCCGGACATGCAGACACTACACATGAATCTTAAAGTACTGTTGCCATTCCATGTGTTTACCGAGAAGACCGGGGTGACCCGCATCGTCGCGGAAACCCGAGAGGGTTCGTTTGGGATTTTGCCCCACCGACTCGACTGCGTGGCCGCGCTTGCGCCGGGGATTCTGATCTACGAAAACGAAGCCGAGGGCGAGGTGTACGTCGCCGTGGATGAAGGGGTGCTGATCAAGACCGGCTCGGAGGTACTCGTTTCCGTACGCAACGCCATAGCCGGAACGGACCTCCGCCAACTGCGCGAGGCGGTGGAGCGGGAGTTTCTGAACCTGAACGAACGTGAGCAGACCGTCCGCTCGGTGCTCGCGAAAATGGAGAGCGGGTTTATCCGCCGCTTCGCGGAGTTTCATCATGACTGACGAACGACAACATCAACCGTTGAAGCCGAAGCCGCCGCTCAGTCAGGAGGTCGGCGCGAAGGCGGCACGCAAACTCCGGGCGCAGCGCCATGTTACGCGGACCGTTTGGTTTGGCCTGGGCATGATGGGACTGATCGGCTGGTCGGTGGCGATTCCGACGCTGCTCGGCGCCGCGCTGGGTCTCTGGTTGGACAGACGCTATCCGGGAGGCCGCTCCTGGACGCTGGCGCTGTTGGTGGCCGGGCTCGCGATCGGCTGTTTCAATGCGTGGCATTGGGTGACCAAGGAAGACAAGGAGATGCGGGAAGAACAGGAGGATAACAATGAATGAAACGCTGGCACTGGCGCTGGCTTTGGTGGCGGGAGGGGTGCTCGGGACGATATTCTTCGGCGGCCTGTGGTGGACGGTGCGGAAGGGCGTTTCGGCCAAACGTCCGGCGGTGTGGTTTCTGGGCAGCCTGCTGTTGCGGACAGGTATCGTCCTCGCTGGATTTTATTTTGTCTCGAGCGGTCATTGGGTGCGGCTGCTACTGTGTCTCCTAGGATTTGTCGTCGCGCATTTCGTCGTGACAAGGCTTACCGGCTCGCCGGTCAAACACTACAACGCCCCAGCGAAGGAGGCAAGCCATGCGCCTTAGTCCCGACGAGATCATCTTCTGGCAACAGGGGTTTCTTAAACTCAATGCCACTATTGTATTCACATGGGGACTCATGCTCGTGCTGGCCGTCGGTTCACGAGTCATCACGCGCAAACTTTCCACCGGTCTCGAACGTTCCCGCTGGCAGAACCTTCTCGAAATCATCGTCAGCGCGATCGAGAAACAAATCGAAGAAGTCGGCCTTAGCCACCCGGAGAAATATCTCCCTTTTTTGGGTACGCTCTTCCTATTTGTCGCCGCAGCCAGCCTCTGCACCGTCATCCCCGGTTACGAGCCGCCGACTGGCTCGCTTTCGACTACAGCGGCACTGGCGCTGTGCGTATTTGTCGCCGTACCGCTGTTCGGCATTGCGGAACGAGGCGTGGGGGAATACCTCAAGTCCTACGTGCAGCCGACGGCCATCATGCTGCCGTTCAATATCATCAGCGAAGTTTCCCGCACGCTGGCTCTGGCCGTCCGCCTGTTCGGCAACATGATGAGCGGCGCGATGATTATCAGCATCCTGCTTACTATTACGCCCTTTATCTTTCCGATCGCCATGAGGGCGCTCGGTCTGCTCACCGGGATGGTACAGGCCTACATCTTCAGCATCCTGGCGGCTGTATACATCGCTGCCGCCACGCGAGCCCGTAGGCCCAAGCCTGAGCCAGATGCAAAACATTGAACGATTAACTACGACTACAAAAGGAGATACGGATGGATAGCTTGACGATTATCGCGGTGGCATCAATTATTACTGCAGGCATGACCACGAGCTTCGGCGCTATAGGGCCGGCATTGGGCGAGGGGAAGGCGGTCTCGAGCGCGCTGACTTCGCTGGCCCAGCAACCTGATGCCTCCGCGACTATCACCCGGACCTTGTTCGTGGGCCTGGCAATGATCGAATCCACGGCCATCTACTGCTTCGTGGTCTCGATGATTCTCCTTTTCGCCAACCCGTTCTGGAACCACGTCATCGCTATCGCGGCGGGAAAGTAACCCATGCTCATCGATTGGTTCACCGTCGTTGCGCAGGCGCTCAACTTTCTCATCCTGGTGTGGTTGATGAAGCGCTTCCTCTACAAGCCCATCCTCGATGCCATCGACGCGCGAGAGAAGCGTATTGCCACGGAACTTGCGGACGCCGCCGAGAAAAAGGTCGAAGCCAAAAAAGAGCGCGATGAGTTCAAGTACAAGATCGAAGAGTTCGAACAGCAGCGCGACGAGCTCATGAGCCAGGCTACGGATGAGGCAAACGTCGAACGTCAGCGCCTCCTCGATGAGTCGCGGCAAGCGGTCGACGCCCTGCGTGTTAAACGACAGGACGCGTTGAAACGCGAACAACAGCACCTCAACGACGAAATCGCCCGACGAACCCGGGAGGAAGTGTTTGCCATTGCGCGAAAGACGCTGTCGGACCTCGCCGGGTCAAGGCTGGAAGAGCGCATGAGCGAGGTGTTCACGCGCCGCGTGCGAGAGCTGAACGGTGAGTTGAAGGAAGGTCTCGCCAAGGCATTGAAAACATCGTCTGACCCGGCGCTCATATGCAGCGCCTTCGAGCTGCCGTCGGAGCAACGAGCCGCGATACAACAGGCGCTCAACGAAACCTTTTCCGCTGAAATCCAACTCCGTTTCGAGACCGCGCCGGACGTAATCAGCGGCATCGAACTCACTGCGAATGGACACAAAGTGGCGTGGAGCATCGCGAACTATCTGAAGTTGCTGGAAGAGGGCGTCGACGAATTGCTGAAAGACCAGTCCAAACTTCAGACGCAAGTGGAGACGAAGCGTACGTCCGAATCTGGATCAGACGCGTCCAACCCGGAGCCTACGTTCGTATCTAAAGAAGCAACCAAGGAGCAACTCAAACCTGAAGCCGATGTTCAGCCGAAGTCCGGGACTAAGCCTGTCGAGCCTGAGGAAGAAAAGTGAGCGCGCCGCTCAACTCGTTGCAACGGGTCTTCGACCGCGCGTTCGCTGAGCTAATCCAGGCACGCGAAACCTTCACGCCGCAACTGACGCCGCACGAGGTCGGCACGGTCACCGGTGTCTCCACGGGCATCGCCCGGGTCTCCGGCCTTCCCAGTGTGGGCTTTGACGAGCTGGTGAAATTTCCCGGCGATGTGTTCGGCATCGCATTCAACGTGGATGAGAACGAAATCGGCGTCGTGCTGCTCGGCGAATACTGGCATCTGCACGCAGGCGATCAAGTCGCGCGCACGGGCCAGGTCATGGACGTGGCTGTGGGCGAAGAATTGGTGGGCCGCGTCATTGACCCACTCGGCCGGCCCCTCGATGGCTATGGGCCGGTAGCCACCACAGAGCGCCTGCCCATCGAACGCCCCTCCGCGCCGATCTTGGACCGCGCGCCAGTCACCGTGCCGCTCCAAACCGGACTAAAGGTCATTGACGCGCTCATTCCTATCGGGCGCGGCCAGCGCGAGTTGATTCTGGGCGACCGGCAGACGGGCAAAACCGCCATTGCGATCGACACCATCATCAACCAGCGTGGCCAGAATGTCCTATGCGTCTATTGTGCCATTGCCCAGCGGGCGTCCGGCGTGGCGAAAGTGATCGCCGCTCTTCGCGAAAAAGGTGCGATGGATTACACCGTGGTGGTTGTCACCGAGGGCCAAGACCCGCCGGGCCTCGCGTACATCGCTCCGTACGCCGCCACCAGCATCGCAGAGCATTTCATGGAGCGAGGCCGCGATGTACTGATCGTATACGACGACCTCACCCATCATGCCCGCGCCTATCGCGAGCTGTCTCTGTTGCTGCGCCGTCCACCTGGTCGGGAAGCGTTCCCCGGCGACATCTTCTACATTCACTCGCGGTTGCTGGAGCGCGCCACGCACTTGCGTAAGGAGCTTGGTGGCGGCTCGCTCACCGCGCTGCCCATCATCGAAACTGAAGCGCAGAACATCTCCGCCTACATCCCGACCAATCTGATCTCCATTACGGACGGGCAGATCTACCTCTCACCGTCGCTGTTCCAATTGGGTGTGCTGCCGGCGGTCGAGGTCGGGAAATCCGTGTCGCGCGTCGGCGGCAAGGCGCAACGGGCGGCCTACCGTGCGGTAGCAGGTGACCTCAAGCTCGCCTACGCGCAGTTCGAGGAACTCGAGACCTTTGCCCGGTTCGGCGCCCGCCTGGATGACGACACTCGCATGATCATCGAACATGGACGGAGAATCCGCGCTTGCCTCAAGCAACCGGAATTCGCACCGGTGTCCGTAGCGGAACAAATCGCTGTGCTGCTGGCGCTGACCGCGGGACTCTTCGACCGCGTGGCGCTTGAACAGATGACAGTCGCAGAGCAGGCTGTGCGCACGGCAGCGGCGGACATTTCGGCGGAGATATCCGCGCGATTCGAAACCGCCAAGAAGTTGAGCGAAGAGGACCGCACAACGATCATTGAAATCGCCCGCCATTCACTCATCCGTTTCCAGTTTACACCGGGATCAGAACCTGAATCCAAAGGCGAACCCATATCTGATGCGGGCATCAAACCGAAGCCGAATCCGGCAACTACACCGAAACCAAAGGCAGAGGCCGATGAGAAGTCATGAGCGAGACGACGGCGAGCCTACGGCGGAAGATCAGCAGTGCAGGCGATCTCCAATCCGTCGTTCGCACAATGAAGGCCCTGGCCGCTTCGAGTATCGGCCAATACGAACAATCAGTGCGCGCGTTGGCTGACTACTATCGAACTGTGGAGCTTGGGTTGAGCATGTGTTTCCGGGAAAGCGGGCCGGCAGCGCAGTTGGCGGAGGGTAACGCGCGCACCGGTGGGGCCTCCGTCGGTGCGGTTGTATTCGGTTCCGATCAGGGGCTGGTGGGGCAGTTTAATGATGTGGTGGCCGATTTTGCGGTGAACACCCTGGCCGCTCTTCCCGGAAAACATCAGATTTGGGCCGTCGGCGAGCGCGTGCATGCGCGCTTGAAGGACGCGGGCCTGCCGATGGTCGGTCTCTTCGCTGTGCCCAATTCCGTCAATGCCATCACTCCGCTCGTCGGCCAGATCCTTGTGGAAAGCGAGGCGCGCCGTAGCCATAGCGAGGCCGTCGAACTTCACCTCTTCTATAACCGCCCCTCATCCGGGGCAGTGTATGAGCCCGTCAATCAGCGACTGCTCCCGCTGGACGAAACCTGGCGACGCAAGCTGGCTGAACGTCCCTGGCCGACGGGAAACTTGCCTGAGGTCATGGGTGATGGCACCGCGACCTTGCGGGCGCTCATCCGTGAATATCTTTTCGTCTCCCTCTTCCGGGCCTGCGCCGAATCCCTCGCAAGCGAGAACGCGAGCCGCCTGGCGGCGATGCAACGCGCCGACAACAACATCGACGAATTGCTGAAGCACCTCAACGGGACATTCCATCGGTTGCGCCAGGGTGGCATCGACGAGGAACTATTCGACGTCATCTCCGGCTTCGAGGCGCTTTCAAAAGAAAAGGCGCATCGGAGCGTGGAGTGACTGAACAGTGTCAAATCATGAAGAGGAACATCAACTCAAAGGATTTCCGTGCGCGGCCCGGAGAAAAGGTCAACCTCACAAAGTAGCCGACACACGTGAAGCCGGTGTATAAGTCGAGGGAGAAATACCACCAAGAGGTCAACGATGAACATCAACTCAAAGGATTTCCGTGTGGCAGCGGGTACAACGGTTAACCTCAACACGTGGCCGACGCATGTGAAGCCGGTGTATAAGTCGAGGAAGAAATACCATAAGCTCCTAGACGAACAGGTTGAGGAATTGAGCGAGCTGCAACGCCTTCTCTACGCATCCAACCGCTATGCGGTACTGCTGATTTTTCAGGCCATGGATGCAGCAGGGAAGGATGGCACCATCCGGCACGTGATGTCCGGGGTGAATCCGCAAGGCTGCCAGGTGTTCAGTTTCGCACACCCGAGTGCGACGGAACTGGATCACGACTTTCTGTGGCGCACGACCCGATCGCTGCCGGAACGAGGCCGCATCGGCATCTTCAACCGTTCCTATTACGAGGAAGTGTTGATCGTTCGAGTGCACCCGGAGATCCTGCGCACCCAGGGGCTGCCAGACCCGTTGCTCGACGAGAACACCGTCTGGGAGGAGCGGTATCGTTCCATCGTGGACTTGGAGGAGCATCTCTACCGTAATGGAACACGAGTCATGAAGTTTTTCCTTCACCTCTCGAAGGACGAACAGCGAAAGCGCTTTCTGGCGCGTATTGATGAACCGGAGAAGAACTGGAAATTCAGTCTTGCAGACATTCACGAGCGGAAATACTGGACACAGTATATGAAGGCGTATGAGGCGTGCCTGAGCGCGACCAGCACCGATCACGCACCTTGGTATGTCGTCCCCGCCGATGATAAGAAAAACGCCCGGTTGATTGTGTCACAAATTATCCTTGATGCGTTCAAGGCCCTGAAGATGACCTATCCCAAGACCACCCCGAAACGTCGGCAGGAATTAAAATCTATCCGCAAACTGCTCGCGAAATAACGTGTGAATGATGGCCTTTGATGCGCCGCACGCTGCCGGGGTAAACGGCCATCCGCGCGTGACGTGCCTCGGAATGGGAGAAGGTGTGCCACGATGAAACCGAATGATCGACTTGAGCCGACGATCTTCGTCATTTTTGGCGGAGCCGGTGACTTGACCTGGCGGAGACTCGTGCCGGCCTTGTTTGACCTCTCGCAGGACCGCAGTCTGCCCGATGAGTTTTCGGTGATCGCGGTGGATCGCGTGGACTTGAGCGACGAAAATCTTCGCCGGCGTCTCCACGCCGGCGTCAAAAAGTTCTCGCGCCATGGCACGGTGACAAACGGCGCATGGCGCGAGTTTGCCAGGCATCTCCACTATCAGCAGGGCGATTTCAAGAGACGCCACACGTATACGACGTTAGGGGAGCGCTGTACGAAGCTGGAACAAGCATGGGGCGCCAAAGTCCACCGCATCTATTACATGGCCACACCGCCGAGCCTGTTCGGCGAGATCCCGAAATACCTTGGCAAGGCGGGCTTGGCGCGTGACCGGGACTGGGCGCGGATTGTGGTCGAGAAACCGATCGGCTATGACCTGGAATCCGCCCGCGCCTTGAACGCCACCCTTGCCGCCAGTTTCGAGGAGTCCCAGATCTTCCGCATCGACCATTATTTGGGCAAGGAAACGGTGCAGAACATTCTGGCTTTCCGTTTTGCCAATCCACTCTTCGAGCCGCTCTGGAACCGGCGGTATGTGGAGTATGTGACCATCACCGCCGCCGAAGAGGTCGGGGTCGAACATCGCGGAGGCTATTATGAACATGCGGGGGCGCTGCGCGACATGGTGCAGAATCACCTGATGCAACTCCTATGTCTCGTGGCCATGGAACCGATGGTCTCTTTCAATGCCGATGAGATTCGCAACAAGAAAGTGGATGTGCTTCACGCCGTTCGTTCGATTCACCCTGATGCGGTCCATCAATGCGTGGTGCGCGGGCAATACGGCCAGGGTTGGGTCGGCGCAAAAAAATGTCTGGGTATCGTGAAGAAGATGGCGTCTCGCCTGATTCCCAAACCGAGACGTTTGTCGCGCTCAGGCTGTTCCTCGACAATTGGCGTTGGCAGGATGTGCCGTTCTACCTCCGCACCGGGAAGCGACTCACCCAGCAGGCCTCGGAAATTGCCATCCAATTCCGCAGCGTGCCGCATCAGTCGTTTCCACCCGAGTCCACGCTCGATTGGCAGCCGTCCCGTCTGACGATGTCCATCCACCCGGACGAGGGTATTGTGCTGCGATTTCAGGCTAAACAGCCTGGGTCCAAAATGCACCTGCGGTCGGTGGAGATGAAGTTCAATTACCGGGACACGTTCGTTGGCCGGTCGCCTGACGCGTATGAGACCTTACTCTGGGACGTCATGAAGAATGACGCCACGCTGTTCATGCGCGCCGACCAGGTGGAAGCGGCCTGGCGGTTGTTGATGCCGGTGCTCGATGTCTGGGCGGTGGCTCCGCCCAGTGACTTCCCTAACTATGCCGCCGGCACGTGGGGGCCGGAGGACACGCAAGGGCTGCTGGCTGAAGGGCACACTTGGCCACTACCGACCGAATTGGTAAGACCGCGGAAAAAGAATGGAAAGAATACATGACGCGACACAATATGAACGATGTTCTGGCACGCTGATGCTCGTCATCGACGTGGTTGTTTGCGTCGGCGCGATGCTGGACTAACAGGAGGACGACCAGACCGAAGCGGTGCTCGACCGACATCGTCCAGTGATGGCAGGCCTGTCGGCGAAGACCCTAACTCGTCTGAGCATAGCGTATGAACCAGTCTGGGCCATCGGGAGTTTCGAACACCTCGCGCCTTTCAGTAGGCGTATGAGGCGCACCTCGTCATTCGTCGTCGCCAGTTTGCGCACCGACCAGTTTCTGGTTGTTGCTCTGGCTTGGAACAGCGAGATGTAAACCAAAGGGGAACCAGCATGACAGTACCCATCACACCACTTACCACACGCGCGGCGTGGAAGGCCCTCGACGCCCATTACGCAACAGCCCGGCATCTCCATCTCCGGACACTCTTTGCGGACGACGCCACCCGTGGGGAGCGTCTGGCGGTCGAGGCCGTCGGCATTTATCTCGACTATTCAAAGCATCGCATCACCGACGAGACACGCATGCTCTTGTTGCAATTGGCGGAGGAGTCTGGCCTGCGAGGCTGCATCGATTCCATGTTTCGTGGGGACAAGATCAACGTTACGGAGAAGCGGGCCGTCCTGCACATAGCTCTGCGCGCGCCCAAAGGGCACGCCATCCTCGTGGATGGTCAGGACATCGTACCTCAGGTTCACGCCGTGCTCGACAAGATGGCCGATTTCTCCGACCGAGTGCGAAGTGGACAGTGGACAGGCTATACCGGCAAGCCGATCCGCAATGTTGTGAATATCGGTATCGGTGGGTCTGACCTGGGGCCGGTGATGGCGTACGAGGCATTGCGGCATTACAGCCTGCACGACCTGACCTTCCGCTTCGTCTCCAACATTGATGGCACCGACTTCGTCGAGGCCACGCGCGATCTCAATGCCGACGAGACCCTATTCATCGTTTCGTCGAAGACCTTCACGACGATGGAGACGATGACCAACGCGCGCACGGCGCGCGACTGGGCTCTGGCGACGCTGAAACAACCGGCTGCAGTGGCCAAGCATTTCGTCGCGGTCTCGACCAACGCCGACGAGGTGGCGAAGTTCGGGATCGACACTGCCAATATGTTTGAATTCTGGGATTGGGTCGGCGGGCGTTACTCGATGGACTCGGCAATCGGGCTTTCGACGATGATCGCCATCGGCCCCGAGCAGTTCCGCGCCATGCTCGACGGGTTCCACCAAATGGATGAGCATTTCCGCACGGCTCCGTTCGAGCGCAACCTGCCGGTGCTCATGGGACTCCTGGCCCTCTGGTACAACAACTTCTTCGAGGCGCAGACCGTGGCGGTTCTGCCGTATGAGCAGTACCTGAAGCGCTTTCCGGCATACCTCCAGCAATTGACCATGGAGAGTAATGGGAAGCATGTCACGCTCGAGGGGGCAGAGGTCGCCTACCAAACCGGGCCCATCTATTGGGGGGAACCGGGCACCAATGGTCAGCATTCCTTCTACCAACTGATTCATCAAGGGACTAGGCTCATTCCGTGCGACTTTATCGCGTTTGTTCAGCCGCTGAACCCTCTTGGACGCCACCACGACGTGCTCCTGGCCAACGTGTTGGCCCAAGCCGAGGCGCTGGCCTTTGGGAAAACATCGCAGGAGGTTCAATCCGAGGGCACCCCGGCGTGGTTGGTCCCGCACCGGATCTTCGAGGGCAACCGTCCCTCCAGTACGCTTCTTCTAGAGCGACTGACCCCGTCGACGCTGGGAACGCTCGTCGCGCTATACGAACATAGCGTGTTTGTGCAAGGAGCCATCTGGGCCATTGACTCGTTCGACCAGTGGGGCGTTGAACTGGGAAAGGTGCTAGCCGAGCGTATCATACCCGAACTGGAGAACAAGGACGAGTCTGCGCTCACGCATGATAGCTCCACCAACTCCCTAATCAGGCGCTACCGGGAATACAAGGAGTGGTCAACATGACCATGGGGGTTGAACAATCCATAGTCCTCCTGTTGCCGGCTGAGAATCTCCTGGTCCGCCTCCAGCCAATCTTGCAGGTCGCAGCCCTCTCGATAGTCTCGCCCCTCGGGTGTATTCCATTCTCGTCGGCAGTTGGTTGAAGGTCCTGCCCGGTCTGTGCAGGCTTCTCAGATCGATTCGTCATCGTGACCCTGTTCTTTTTCGTTCGGGGGTCAGAGTTCGATTCCCGAGATGTCATCGTGAACTTCCATTACGCAGATGCCGGCATCTCCCTAGCAGTCAGCGGAACAGGGAGCGGCGTGAACGGTTGGTCGAGGCAATGTAGTGGAAAGGTTGGAGGCTTGCCGATGCGTCGAAGCGTTTCGACGATCCGTTCCGGCTTACCCCAATCGCTCCAAAGCACGTCGGTCAGTTCCATCACTGCCACCTGGTCCGGCAATCGTTGGAGCAAATGGGAGGAAAAGTTGTACATCGGCATCCCCTGATAGACAGATCTCAGCATGGCCGGTTCGTCTGGAGTATCCCAGGCTGTGGCCAGCCGCTCCAGCCGGGGCATCATGTCGGGGAAACAGGCCCACCCCGCTTGCCACAACGATTCCACCGTGGCCGTGAGGACCAAGGTGTTCCACAGACTTCCCGCCAGGAGTGCTGCATCGGCTTGCGCCGCTCCTGGTTTTTCGAGGAACGATGAGACGGCGTGGACGGGATGGGCGGACGTGCTGTTCAGGAGCGTGCCGCGCTGAATCCATCCATATTCCGTTTCCAGCCGATCTGGCTGGACGCCTAACAGCAGCAGGCGTTCCGGCATGGCTTCGGCGGAGGCAATGGCCTGTCGGACCGTCTCAAGAAACCGATGTTCCGGATAAATAAAGTGGTCCGACGGATGGATCACAATGGTGGCCTGTGGATCGCGCGCGCGCACGTACGCCAGCGGTAGGAAGATGCCCGCTGCCGTGTCGCGATTGGCCGGTTGCAAGAGGAGTTTGCCGATTGGACGCCCGGACAGCTGGGACGCCACCTCATGACGATGGTGGCGCGCTGCCACCACCACGGTCTGCTCCTGCGGCGTGAGCGTTATCGTGCGGTCCACTGTATGTTGAAACATAGACCGGCATCCGACGAAGGCGCAATATTGCTTCGGTCGATGTCGGCCCAACCATCGAAGAACAAGCGGCTTGACTCGTTCTCCCTCTCCGCCAGCCAAGACGATAGACCAGACATTCCTCTTCGTTGTGTGCTGAGCCTTCATGATCCGGATCCTTTCCCCAGCGTCAACCGCTGATGTGTCGCCGAGCGAATGGAGACATTCCCCCGTACGACTCGCGCCCGGTCTGTATCACCGCCAACGTCGCCGGCTGAAGGGAGATGGGGGAGCGGCGGAGGAGCCGTCGGGATGACGTCCGTTCCGCCTGTTCTCGGCAATCGCCTCATCGACCCACTCACCGCAGTTCACGCAACGCCAAGCCGGCGCAAATGATTGCCCGGTAATTTCGGCCGACAAGGTCTCCGAGAAGCTCGGCACCAGGAAGCCATGACAACGAGTACAGGTCCCCTCCTGAACCGCGCCACTTGTGCCGGACGGATTGTCATACTTCATGATCGCCGCGCCTCCTTCCTGACAGCCTGCATCGGAGAAGCGAACCGTTTGCGCTTCCTCTATCACCTCGATGCGAACGTGATGACCGTGAAGCGTAGTCTGTGTTGTGCCAGGCCGAGCGTCGCGTGGCGAAACCGTGAATCATAAGAGCGGTATCAAGGACGTCGGAACGATCGCCTGATGTCGAGCGCTCATCGAACAATGTGCGTCATACAGCCGAGTCACGGCGCGCGTGAGTTCGCAAGATACACGGAGATTGGGGATCGCACTACTGGGAAATGACCTAGTGCGACGAAGAATCCTTACCAGAACTTGGGAGTCTGCTGATGGCTGCAGTGTGAGGGCGGAGCATTCTGAATGGGTTCAGACGGATTAAATGAATGGTTCGTGCCAGGTGGGTCCCTCACGCGATAGGTGGAATAGTCGTCACCTGGTATTTATTGAACCAGGAACTGGGGGTAGCCCTAGTTCGCCTGTTTGCCCTATTGCGGTAGAGTCTTTTAGTCCATCCGAATCGACTGGCTCGTGCTTGGATGTTCTGAGCATGACGCGCACGAGCGAGGGCCCTATCTCATCCTCTTCCCACACAGGAGGATGCGCCATGAAGATTTCTCTATTCGTGTCTGCTGCATCTGCTCTCACGACCGTGCTGTTCGGTGTCTCGTTCGCGCTTGCCAATCCTGCGACGTTGCCGGGGCATCCAGGCTATCCTATGGGGAAAGCCGTCGATCCCGTCAAGGGACAGTCCCTTGCAAACGATCCGGGGCAAAACAATGCGGTCGTGGATAAGGCCTTGAACGAAGCGGCAAAGACAAATTGCGCCGCCGGTGAAGGAAGCGACCAAGATGAATGCCGCTCCCAAGTAATGGACGCCTGAACGAGTAAGAACGAACGACTGTAGAATTCGAGGGGAAAGGCCATTGGCCTAATTACTAATTAATGGAGGTACTGTATGGATGAGAGGACTCAACGTAAGAATGCAATCATCGGGATCGCTGTCGCGGGTGTGTTGGTCACGACATGGTTGTCTGGCTGTGAACAGAACCAGCCGGTCGCCGTGGACGCTAAGAAGGAACCACCGGCTGTCTCGGCCACGGTAGAGCCGGCGGCCGGGGAGGCAAAGCCAGAGCTGCCTGCGGCAGAGACAAGCATGGCGCTCATGGCCCCCGTGGCGTCGCCTGGGCGTACGGCGAATGACGAAGGTGTCACCCACGCTCAACAGGGCCATTGGGATGTGGCGGAGGGGCATTTCCGGAAGGCCGTGGAAGCCGATCCCAAGCTGGGCGAAGCGCAATTCAATCTTGGGCTGGCCTTGGACAAATTGAGCAAGCATGATGAGGCGAAGGCCGCCTTCATGAAGGCCGTCGAACTGGCGCCGAACGATATCAGGATCACGGAGTCTGAAATCCTGAAGAAGCACACGAGCGCTTGATTGAGCGCTCGTGTGTCTGCGGGTCATGAGGCACATTCCACCGCAAGCAGCGAGGAGATGAAGCAGGCTGGAAGGGAAACAGCAGCCCAGCGATCAGAGGCACGACGCATCTGAATCACTCCGTGCAAAGAGCACAGCCCGACAAGGTCAGGGCTTTCTTTACGCGGCTGTTGCCGATTGGGGAACATCAGGGTGAACCGCACGCCGAACAAGGGCGAACACGCGGTCACAAGCCGGGCAGGCATCGTCCGTCCGATCGAGATCCCTCCAGCGGACGCCGTATTTCATCACATATGTATGGCCGTCGGTCCACAGCGGGTGCCTATCTCCCGGTCGAGTTTCATCACAGACGTACCCGCATCCCACACAGAAACGCACCGGCAAGGGTTTCATCCGTACACCCTCCTCTTCCCCGGCACTCCGTACCGGGAGTGACAGCTGGTACTCTGATCCGCGAATGCGGCGAAGTGCCAACCGGCCATCCCGCGACATGCGATCCACTGTGGCGAAAATCTCATTCCAGTCATGATTTGGAAGCTGCATGACGAGAGTGTCCAGGCAGCAAGGACCGCTTTTCTGCAAAGCTTTGACGATGGTATTTTCCACGGTGTCGTTCAGGCGGTTCATGCAACGTACCTCCGGTCAAGGTGAGGTGCTTATTGTCGTCCGCATCATGCACAGACATGCCGCGCGCGTGAACTAGGGAACTTACCAGAAGGAGGGAGAAAGGTTACCTGAGATACAATCTGCCATGAGAAACAGACCGCAGAACCACATTTAGGAAAACTAGGGTGCCCCTGATTCTGGAGGGAGACGGTGCCGGAGCCCTACCTGGCCGATCGCCTACTTGTCTGATATTCGGGAAAGGCCTAGAATTTGGTCCCCAAGAGGCTTCTCAGCCGCGAGCGGCGACTATTCGGCGCCGAGGCCTCTGTCACTTCGAGGGAAAACAGGCTGCGGCTGTGATACAAAAGACGTTGAGAAGAACAGTTCGTGTCAAGCGTGGCACCAAGAGACAGCCTGCAAAAACCACGCTGCTTGCGGCCACGCCTGTTCCATCGCTGGTCTTGCCTGGATGCTCGATTTCCTGATCGTCGGAATCGGCGCTTCCGCCGGCGGATTGGAGGCGATGGAAGACGTGACAGGGCCTGGCAGGAAGGCTGAGATCGCTTGCGTCGAGAAGGGCAATGTGATGGCCAAGAAACCGGACGGATCAACAACATTCACCGGGCTCCGCCAACAGGCGGAGGAACTGCTCCGGGGGACCACGCGTGAGGTCGCGGCTATACCGGTCAAGGATGTGCAACAGCTCGTGCACGAGCTACATGCACACCAGGTCGAGCTGGAGATGCAAAACGAGGAGCTTCGTCGAGCCCAGGTGGAACTTGCATCGACTCGAGACCGCTATCTGGATCTCTATGATTATTCCCCAGTCGGCTATCTCACGTTGAATAGGTCCGGCACGGTTGTGGAGGCCAATCTGCTGGTCGGAGAGTTGCTTGGCGTCAACCGGCAGGAGCTGATCGGCCAACCCCTCGCCCACTTTGTGGCACGAGATGATCAAGACACTTTCCACCGGCATGCCCAGGAGGTTTTGAAGACGGGCACAAGGCAGACCTGCGAGGTGCAGTTCCAGAAAAATTCCGGTGAAGCGCGCTCGGTCTATCTTCTTCAGAGCCTCGCGGTGCATGAGGAGTCGGGGGATATCGCCCATTGGCGGACGGCGCTCTCCGATGTCACCGACCGTAAGAAGGCCGAAGTGACGCTGAGCAGGAGCCATGAAGTCTTGGAGCATCGCGTGGCGGAGCAGACGGCCAATCTGGTCAAGTCCAACGAGCGCTTTGAGTGGGTGGTCAAGGCGACGCATGACGGGCTGTGGGATTGGGATCTCATTCACGATACTGCGTACTTTTCCCCTCACTGGAGGAAGATGCATGGGTTTCAGGAGACGGACAATCTGGAGTCGAGCGAGGAGTGGTCAGAAAGGATCCATCCGGACGATCGGCCACAGGTAATGGCGCATCTTCACGCCTATTGGCAGAAGGAGCGGACTGAGTTCTGGGAAGAATACCGCATCCGGCGGAAAGACGACACGCTGATGTGGGTACTCGACCGCGGTGTCGCCCAGTGGGACGGGCAAGGTCGACCGGTCCGCATGCTGGGATCGGAAACTGATATCACCTGGCGCAAGGCAGCGGAGGAAGAGGTGCACCGGAGAGCGCACGAGTTCCAGATGTTGGCCGACAACGTGCCGTCCTTCTTTTGCTATATCGATCGCGATCGACGCTATAAGTTCGTCAATAGACAGTACGAGGATTTTTTCTGCCGTCCCGCCAAGGAGATCATCGGAATGACCATGCACGAGCTGCTCGGTCCTGGGGGATACGCCGAAGTGCAGCCTCACGTGGACGTGGCGCTTGGTGGGCAAGCGGAGTCGTTTGTATATTGCTTGTTGTTGCCGGACGGGCACGAAAAATGGTTTGGCGCGCAGT
Source organism: Nitrospirales bacterium (assembly GCA_038200765.1). Taxonomy (GTDB): domain Bacteria; phylum Nitrospirota; class Nitrospiria; order Nitrospirales; family Nitrospiraceae; genus Palsa-1315. The sequence continues at coordinate 14,338 of JBBRRK010000004.1, read as the reverse complement.
ACTTGCCGGATCGAGACCAACAGGGGAATATCGCCGGCCTCTTTATCCTGCTGACCGATATCACAGCGTTTAAAGTCATTGAGGAAGCCCTTCGTGAACGCGAAAGGCAATTGGAGTCTCTCAGCGCCAGGTTGTTGCAGTCCCAGGAAGAGGAACGGCGGCGGATCGCGCGGGAACTCCACGACGACTTCACTCAACGGCTGGCAGCCCTCACGATCGACTTACGCACGGTTCGATTGGCGTCGCCTGGCTCGGACTCCTTGAGCGTCTCACAACTACAGCGACTGGGAGATGCGACTGAGCGGCTGACCACGGATCTCCAACAGATGGCCCACCGGCTCCATCCATCGATCCTGGAGCATGTGGGCCTGGAAGTGGCGGTTCGTGAGCAGCTCGCGGAGTTCGCCGCGCGGACGGGAATATCGACGGAAGCCATGGTTCGAGATCTGCCGAATGCCGTTCCCCTAGAACAGGCCCTCTGTCTCTATCGCGTGTTGCAGGAAAGCTTGCAGAATATCCGGAAACATGCCGACGCGAAGAATGTGCTGGTCCGTCTTCTCAAGATCGGTCACGGCGTGGGACTCTGTGTCCATGACGATGGGCGAGGCTTTGAGCAGGCGCAGCGCGTCACGAACCGGCATAGTCTGGGTCTCACGAGCATGGAGGAGCGGGTGAAGCTGTACCAAGGCACGTTTCGCATCAGGACACAACCTGGCAACGGGACGGAGGTGCATGTCTGGGTGCCGCTTGAAGACGTCAAACGTGAGGCATAAAGTGTGAAACGATTCGCAAGCTGCATCAGACGATTCATGCGGAACAGATGTCTTGCATCACAATGTGATGCGTGCGTAGGCTCATTCCGTCAAGAAGGAAGACGGATACGTTCATGAAGAAGCCCCGTGTCCTGATCGCCGATGATCATTCCATCCTGGTGGCAGGGCTGCGAAAACTGCTGGAGGACACCTGCGAGATCGTTGGGACGGTCGAAGACGGTCAGGCACTCATCAGGGCGGCGGAACGGCTCAAGCCGGACCTGATTCTGTCTGACATCTCGATGCCGCTCTTGAACGGCCTGGACGCGGCGCGCCAGATTAAGAAATCCCTGCCGGACGTAAAGCTGCTCTTTCTCACGATGCATGCGAGCCCGGCCTATGCGACGGAAGCATTGAAAGCCGGTGCGAGCGGTTTCCTATTGAAACAGTCGGCGGCCACCGAGCTACCGCAGGCGATCGAAGCTGTGCTCAAGGGACAGACCTATCTCACGCCGTCAGTTACCAAGCTGGTCCTCGATAGGATCTTGCGACCGGGGGAGGCGGAACTCAAAAGTTCGGCGATGGATTTGACTCCGCGGCAGCGCGAGGTGCTGCAGTTGGTCGCCGAAGGGAGAAGCACGAAAGACATGGCGAATCTCCTGAGCATATCGGCGAAGACCGTTGAGTTTCACAAGAATCGCATCATGGAACAGCTCGATCTGCATTCCACGCCCGCGCTCATCAAGTTCGCCATCGCCGAAGGTCTGGTGTGCATGGAATCCCGACCCGCCCCATTGAATCTCCCCTCCCCGGGCCCGCATGACTCATGAAGTTTCTGCTGTAACCGCCAGTGTGTTGGCGAAAGCCGCTGGACCAGGGGCTAGGGACAATCAGAAGGAATGTCCCTCCGTTTCCTCGTGATCTTGTTCTACTCCAAGTCGCGATCCCCGGTACCATCCGTTCTACATACAAGTGGATCGGTGCTCACGATGCGATCGACCCTGGTTCGCGATGTGGGTATGTGACTGATAGGGTGGGAACCTATCCGTTGCCGGAGAGCAAGGTGATTGTCTGCACCGTGCATCCGAATCCGCGGATGATCGAGGAAGCGTTCGCCACAGGGCCGGAGGGGTTTGTGCAGAAACAGTCGGTCCATGCCGACCTCGCAGCGGCGATTCATGCGGTGCACGCGGGTGACAGCATGGTGAAGCCGCAGGGAAGACCAGACGAACGCCGAGTGGGGAGAGGCCGGTCGCGCCAGCCACAGCAGACAATGATCGAATCACACGCCTGCTGCACCTCGCCCGTGAGATGAGCGGACAAGGAGACGACACGCCGTCTCAACGCCATCATGTTCCAAGCGCAATAACTCGAACTCGTAGCACTGCGTCAACAACAGTTGGATGACGCGAGCATCACCCCCCGGTGTCGCCGCTTCCGGTTCGCGGGTTTCGATCGAGAGAGGGCTACCTGAGGCATAACTCCCCAAGGGTGTCCCATCGATCTGTTGCGTAACGGGCCAGAACGGACCCTCAGGCCTGTCTCACTGGAAGATTTGAAGAGGCCCACGTCTTGCACGTGAAGTGTGTGTGCCCCACGCGAACTTGTGGTCGTCATGAGCGAGCGTTGCACACAACCACACTTTCAAGGAGGTTCGTATGAAGCAGCTGTTAGGAATGATGGCCGTGGCGATCGGCGCCATGTTGGTGTTGAACGGTCCCGCATGGAGTGATGGCAAAGGCAAGGGGAAGAAAGATGAATCGAAAGAGACGGTTGAAATGGCCGCCAAGGCCAAGGTGACGATCGAAGAGGCGATCAAGACGGCTTCGGAGAAAGTGGCCGGCAAGGTTGTCGAAGCTGAACTGGAGATGAAACACGATAAAGCTGTCTGGGAAGTCGAAGTCGTCACGGCGGAGAACAAGGTCATGGAGGTCTACATTGATGCGGAGTCGGGAGCCGTCATTGACATGGAGGAGGAGAAGCCGGGGTCCCGCAGTTCACCGAGGAGCATAAGAGAGCAGTAATGCGGTCGAGCAGAGGAAGCGAGTGGTAGGCCTATCTGTGTGTTCACGGGCAGATCCGACTATGTGCTTCTGGTTGCAGGCAGAACAACTCATGGAGAAGGGAAAAGCAGGGGAGTGTTTTGCAAAGAGCCTGACCGGAGGAGAGGGCGCATATGAGCACAAGACAAGGCAAACGTTATACGACGTCGTACAAGGAAAGAGAGCATCCCAAGCAAGATCTCTACGCGATGCTCAAGGCTCCAAAAGGGCCGGCGATCTGCCGGAAGTGTCAGGCTATTTATGCAGACAAGCGGTGGCACTTCGATACGGTCAGGGCTCCCAAGCTGGCGGCGTCCACTCGCACGCGGAAGCTCGTCTGTCCTGCCTGCCAGAAGATCAGGGATGACTATCCTGAAGGCATTGTCACCTTGAAGTGGTCCGGCCTCCAAGACCATGAGACTGAGATCAGGGGGTTGATCGCTAATGTGGAACCGCGCGCCGTATCGGTCAATCCCCTCGATCGAGTGATGAAGATCGTACGGCGTAAGAAAGAGTTGGAAGTGCAGACGCCCAACGACCGGCTGGCGCAGCGCCCGGGCGTGCGCTGGTGCGGTCGTATAAAGGGAAGGCGGCTTACAACTGGGCCCATCGCGATATGATGGTTCGGGTGACGTGGCAGGGACCGGAACCGGAACCGAAAACAAAACCGAAGGCCGGTAACCGAACCCGATCGAGAGCGTAATGCAGGGCCTCGGTCCATTGCAAACCGAACCCGGTGCAGTCTTCTCCGCCAAACCGGAAGCAGACACCTTGTACGGACTCCGGCGAATCAAGCGGTCCACCGGAAGCTAATGGAATTGAAATTCTACACCCATGCTGAATGAAGCCGATGAGCCAAGGCATCTACCCCGTTCCCGATGAGTTTCGGTAGCATACGCATATCACCGAGCAACGATATCAGGACATGTATCAACGCTCGTTCTATAATCCCGAAGGCTGCTGGAGTGAACAAGCCTAACCCGCATTATTCATGAAGCTTCTGCTACAAGCGCGGATACGCGGCTACGACGGGCAGTCTCGCCGTTCACCCCTTCGACATACTGCACGAGTATGCCTCAGGATTTCACGGCTCCGAGCGCCCGTCTCGCTCGCGCCTGCACGCTTTCGCGACGAACCTTTATGAATAATGCGGGCTAAGAGTGTGTGAGTTGGTCCGGAGCCTGTGAAAGGGTGCTGGATCGTGTTTTAAGACGCGTTACATCTGCTGGCTGACCTGGGCGGCCGGTCTGGTGTGGGAGCATGGGAGGAGGAATCCATGGGAACAGTCACACGGGATGTGCAGCTAGTGAAATGGTTCGAGGAGATCGGCATCGAGGATGTGCCGTCGGTGGGCGGGAAAAACGCCTCGTTGGGTGAAATGTACCGTGAACTGGCTGCCAAGGGGGTGAAGGTACCCAATGGCTTTGCCGTCACGGCGGAGGCGTACCGGCTCTTCCTGAAAGAGGCGAAGCTCGATGCCGCGATGCAGTCGATTCTCAAAGGCCTGGACACGCACGATCTAACCAACCTGCGACAGCGTGGGAAACAGGTGCGGCAAGCGATTCTCGGCGAAACGCTTCCGTTGGAGCTGGCCGACGCGATCACCGACGCCTACGACCGGCTGAGCAAAGGACAGTCCGAACCATTAGATGTGGCGGTCCGCAGCAGCGCGACAGCCGAAGATCTTCCGGATGCCAGCTTCGCCGGACAACAGGAAACCTACCTCAATGTGCAGGGGCATCTGTCTCTGCTGGAGCATTGCAAGCGCTGCTTTGCCTCGCTCTTTACCGATCGAGCCATCTCCTATCGCGCCGACAAGGGGTTCGACCATTTCAAGATCGCCCTCTCGATCGGCGTCCAGCGGATGGTGCGGTCAGACCTGGCAACCTCAGGGGTGATGTTCTCGATCGATACGGAAACTGGCTTCCGCGACGCCGTCTTGATCAACGCGGCTTACGGGCTGGGCGAAAATGTTGTGCAGGGGACCGTCAATCCCGACGAGTACTACGTGTTCAAGCCGACGCTCAAACAGGGCTATCGACCGATCATCCAGAAAATGCTCGGGACGAAGGAGTTCAAGCTCATCTACGATATCGGCGGTGGCAAGATGGTGAAGAATGTGCCGGTGCCCCAGGCCGACCAGACCAGGTTCGCCGTGACCAACGACGATATCCTCACCCTCGCCCGCTGGGCCTGTGTCATCGAAGATCACTACAGTGTGAAACGCGGGGCTCCCAGCCCGATGGATATGGAATGGGCCAAGGATGGCCTCACGGGCGAACTATTCATCGTCCAAGCCAGACCGGAAACCGTCCAATCCCTCAAAACGCGCGATACGCTGGAGACGTATCGCTTGAAGGAGAAGGGGAAGGTATTGGTTACGGGGCGCAGTGTCGGCGAAAAGATCGGTCATGGTCCGGTTCGCGTGATCAGGAACGTCCAGCAGATCCACGAATTCAAGGCGGGTGAGGTTCTGGTCACCGATAAGACCGACCCCGACTGGGAACCCATCATGAAGAAGGCCAAAGCGATTGTCACCGATCGCGGTGGACGGACGTGTCATGCCGCAATCGTCAGCCGCGAGCTGGGCGTGCCGGCCATCGTCGGAACGGAACAGGGAACCGACATGCTCCACGACGGACAACTCGTGACGGTCTCCTGTGCGGAAGGCGATATCGGTTCTGTGTACGAAGGGGAGCTTCCGTTTCATGTCGAGAAGGTGGATGTGACCGGACTTGCCAAGCCCAAGACCCAGATCATGATGAATCTGGGGAATCCACAAGAAGCGTTTGGGCTGTCGTTCATTCCCAACGACGGTGTCGGGCTGGCCAGGGAAGAATTCATCATCAGCAACTATATAAAGGTGCATCCCCTGGCGCTCCTCAACTTCGACCAACTGGAGGACCAGACGCTCAAAACCGAGATCAGGCGGATCACGGCCGGCTACAAAGACAAACCCCAATTCTTCGTGGATAAGCTGGCGCAGGGCGTCGCGATGATTGCCGCCGCCTTCTATCCGAAGGACGTGATTGTCAGGCTCAGCGACTTCAAGAGCAACGAGTATGCAGATCTGCTTGGTGGACGCGCCTATGAGCCCAAGGAAGAGAACCCGATGTTGGGATTCCGTGGGGCGTCTCGTTACTACGACCCACGTTATCGCGAGGGGTTTGCGTTGGAATGTCGGGCCATGAAACAGGTGCGAGACGAGATGGGCCTGATCAACGTGAAACTCATGGTCCCGTTCTGCCGCACGGTCGACGAGGGACGGCTCGTGTTGGCTGAAATGGAGCGGCATGGCCTGAAGCGGGGAGAGAAGGGTTTGGAGGTCTACGTGATGTGCGAGATTCCGAGCAATGTGATCCTGGCCGAGGAGTTTGCGGAAATCTTCGACGGATTCTCGATCGGATCGAACGACCTGACACAGCTCGTTCTCGGGGTGGATCGTGATTCCGAAATCGTCGCGCACCTGTTCGACGAACGAAACGAGGCGGTGAAGAAGTCGGTGGCGCACGTGATTCGGGTGGCCAAGGAGAAGGGGCGGAAAATCGGCATCTGTGGGCAGGCGCCGAGCGACTATCCGGAGTTCGCTCGGTTCTTGGTGGAGCAAGGCATCGACAGCATGTCGCTCAATCCGGACGCTGTGATCAAGACGACGCTGGCCGTGCTGGAGCTGGAGCGTCCCCAGGTCGGGTAACGGAGATGTAGGGTCACAGCACCGAGGTGGCGATGCCGGTCTTTCATAGCGTTTTTTATGAAATCGCGGCCTTGTTGCTGATCGCTGCGGTCTGCGGCGCAGTGGCGGTGCGACTGCGCCAGCCGCTGATCGTCGCCTTCATCGTCGTGGGTATTCTGGTGGGGCCAGCCGGACTGCACTGGGTCCACTCGGCCGATCAGGTCGATCTGCTGGCGAAGATGGGCATTGCGCTCCTGTTGTTCGTGGTGGGGCTGAGACTCGACCTGCATCTGATTCGAAGCATGGGGCGGGTGGCGCTGGCGACCGGTCTGGGGCAAGTCCTGTTTACCTCGGTCATTGGGTATGTCCTCGCCAGGACGCTGGCGCTGGAGCCGGTCGCTGCCCTGTATGTGGCGGTCGCGTTGACCTTCTCCAGCACGATCATCATCGTCAAGCTGCTGACCGACAAACGGGAGATCGACGCCTTGCACGGGCGCATCGCCGTGGGATTCTTGATCGTGCAGGACATCGTGGTCGTGCTGGTCATGATCGCCCTGTCCGCCTTCGGCGTCGGAGAACAGGGAACCGGCCTGGCCGCCGTCCTCTTTACCGTAGCGCTCAAAGGGGCGGTATTTCTGGTCGGGGTCGGCGTGATGATGCGGGTGGTGTTCCCGGCGCTGCTCGGTCGCCTGGCGTTCTCGCCGGAGCTGTTGGTGCTGTTTGCCGTGGCTTGGGGGGTGTCGCTCGCTTCGCTTGGCGATGCGCTGGGGTTTAGCAAAGAGCTCGGCGCCTTCGTCGCCGGGGTGTCGCTGGCCTCGTCTCCGTACCGCCATGCCATCGGCGCTCGCCTGACCGGTCTGCGGGATTTCCTGCTGCTGTTTTTCTTCGTGAGCCTCGGGGCGCAGCTGGATCTTCGTCTGCTGGGAGTCCAGGCTGGTCCCGCCGCTGCGCTCTCGCTGTTCGTGCTCATCGGCAATCCCCTGATCGTCATGATCATCATGGGGGCCATGGGCTACCGGAAACGCACGGGATTTCTGGCGGGCTTGACCGTCGCCCAGATCAGCGAGTTCTCCTTGATCTTCGGGGCCCTCGGCGTGAGCGTGGGGCATATCGATGCGTCGGTCTTGGGACTCATCACGCTGGTCGGGCTCGTCACCATCGGCCTGTCGACCTACCTGATTCTCTATTCTCACCCCCTGTACGAACGACTCGTGCCCTGGCTCGGCCTGTTCGAACGACGCATCCCGCATCGCGAAGAACAGCTCGACGGGGAGCCTGAGTCTCAGACTGTGAGCGTGATCCTGTTCGGGTTGGGGCGCTATGGCAACCGGATCGCGCAAGGTTTACGCCGGCAGGGATTGGTTGTCTTGGGAGTGGACTTCGACCCACAAGTTGTGGCCCGTTGTCAGCGATTGGGGTTCGCGGTGCACTATGGCGATGCCGAGGACCCGGAGTTGCCCGCCATGCTTCCATTGCAGGGATGTCGCTGGGTGCTGAGCACGATCGTGGTCCCGGACGTGAATCTGACCTTGCTGCACGCGCTTCGCCACCACGGATATACGGGGCATGTGGCGACGACGGCCACGACGGTTGAGGAACAGACGGCGCTGGAAGCCGCCGGGGCGCATCTCGTGCTGGTCCCCTATGCGGACGCGGCCGAGCGCGCTGTTGAGGTGGTGATCGGCTCGATCCTGCCGCCGTCCGGGCCGCGGGATTCGGAGGCGCAGGATCCCGATGGGATCGCATCTGACTCGAACGGGCCGCGACCGGTTCAACTCGGCATGTCGTTCCCGTATCCTGGCAGCGAGACCGTACACCGGAAACCGGAGGGCTCATGAAGAGACAAGAGCGAGCCGCGAGCACAATCGTGTTCGCGACGGATTTTTTCAAGCCGGCTCAGCGCGCGTTTCCCTATGTGCTCACGCTGGCGAAGGCGCTGCAATGGCACCTGGTGATCCTCCATGTGATCAAGGGGGTGGGGGATTCGGGCTCTCCGGTCCTATCCGATAGCCGCTACCTGAACCCGCTGAAGACGGCGGCGTTGTTGGAGTTGGGACGCCTCCTCCGTCTAGCCCAGGAAGCCGGAGTCCGGGCCGAGCCGCGTCTGCAGGTTGGACACCCGTCGGCCTGTGTCATGGACGCGCTAGCGGAGATGCATGCGCAGTTGGTTGTGCTGGGCACGCACGGACGAACCGGCTGGGACCGGTTACAACTTGGCAGTATGGCGGAGTCGGTGATCCGGGAGGCCGCATGTCCCGTGATGACCGTTCGGGGTCTGGTGGCTGGGGATGCGGTGAGAAGTCACAGGCCTGTCCGGTTGCGTCGTCTGCTCGTCGCCACGGATTTCTCCTCCTGCGCTCACGCGGCCCTTCGCTATGCTACCGGGCTGGCGCGACGCCTTGAGAGTGAGCTGGTGGTCCTGCATGTCGTCGAGGCACCGGATCGTGGATTGGGCGCTGGTCAGTCCGATGCCGATGATGAGGCCGAATCGAGGTTTGGGCAGGCACACAGCCAGCGCCAATTGACCCGGCTGCTGTCTGTGCTGAGAACCAAAGGCGTGACGGCTGAAGGGCACTGCGTGGAAGGCGAACCGATCCACGTTATCTTGACCCAGGCTGCGGAGTGGGGTGTCGATGCCATTGTCATCGGGACGCATGGCCGGCGCGGGCTGCGTCGACTAATGTTGGGTAGTCTGGCCGAAATGGTGGTCAGACGCGCGGGCTGTCCGGTGCTCACTGTGAATCTGTTGGCCAGCCATGTCCGGTTGTGAAAGGGGTTATTGATGGAGAGCCTGGTCGAGCGCACATTGCATCATCTGCCGGCCCACGAAGTGCTACTGCTGTTGGAAGCCGACGTGGATCGGGGCCTCACGACTGAGGAAGCTGCCGCGCGGCTGCAGCGGTTCGGGCCGAACATGCTGCCGCGGTTCAAACGGCACGGGCCACTGATCCGGTTCCTGCTCCAGTTTCACCAACCGCTGATTTACGTGCTGCTGGCCGCTACCGCCATCACTGGGCTGCTGGGTGAGTGGGTCGATGCGGGCGTGATATTCGGCGTCGTGCTGGTGAATGCGATCGTCGGGTTCATCCAGGAATCTCGAGCGGAGCAGGCCCTGGAAGCGCTGGTCGCCCTGATGAAAACGGAAGCCACAGTGCGGCGGGACCGGCAGAAACGGTCTATCCCTTCCGAGGAGATCGTGCCCGGCGATGTGATCCTGTTGCAATCCGGTGACAAGGTGCCGGCCGATCTGCGTCTTGTAACGGTGCGCGAGCTGCAGGTGGACGAATCGGCGCTGACCGGGGAATCGGTTTCGGTGGAGAAGAGTGACCGCATCCTCCCCCCGGAAACGCTCGTCGCAGACCGGCATAACATGGGTTTCTCCGGCACCTTCGTGACCTATGGGCAAGGCACCGGGGTTGTGGTGGGCACGGGCGCGAATACGGAACTCGGTCGCATCCATCAACTGGTCCACGAGACGACCGTGATCGCCACGCCGCTCACGAAAAAGATTACGTCCTTCAGCAAAGTGCTCACGGTTGCCATTCTCGGTCTGGCGGCGATGACGTTCGCGCTGGGTCTTTGGCGTGGTCAGCCGGCGTCCGAGATGTTCATGGCGGCGGTCGCGTTGGCGGTCGGGGCGATTCCAGAAGGTCTGCCGGCGGCGGTCACGATTACGCTGGCGATCGGTGTGAGCCGGATGGCGCAGCGGCATGCCGTCATCCGCAAACTAACCGCGGTGGAAACGCTGGGGAGCACGACCGTCATCTGCTCAGATAAGACCGGCACGCTAACGAAAAACCAGATGACCGTCCAGGCGATCTTGGCCGGAAGCGAATCCTTCGAGGTGGACGGCGCGGGTTATGAGCCGACCGGCCGCATGTGGTTCGATGGCCAGGCAGTCGATTCAAGAGACAGGCCCGCGTTGCGCGAATGTCTTCTCGCCGGGGCACTCTGCAACGATGCGCAACTCGTGGAGCGTGAGGGCCGGTGGGCCATTGTGGGCGACCCGACGGAAGGCGCGATGTTGGTGGCGGCGCGCAAGGCCGGGATCGATCCGGCCCAGGCGGCGACCGTGTCTCCTCGGGTCGACGCGATCCCCTTCGAATCTGAACGACAGTACATGGCGACGCTCCATCGCGCCGAGCCGGGCGGGATTGGGACTCTCTACCTCAAGGGTGCGGTCGAGAAGGTTCTCCGCCTGTGCGATTGGAATCTGGGTGCCGATGGATCGGAGCACAGCGTCGAAGCTCGGAGTATCCTCGACCAGGTCGAGGTCTTTGCGGCGCGAGGATTGCGCGTATTGGCATTCGCGAGAAAGACGTTGCCGGCTGCGACCGCCGTCCTTGGCGAGCAGGAGGTGGAAGGAGGTCTGACCTTTCTAGGTTTGCAGGCCATGATGGACCCGCCCAGACCGGAAGCCATTGAGGCGATCCGTGTCTGTCAGACCGCCGGCATCGCAGTGAAGATGATAAGCGGCGACCACGCGCTGACTGCCCGATCGATCGCGCAGCAGATCGGGCTCAATGGGGCGAGGGCTCTGGAGGGCGGCGAGTTAATTGTGGTGACCGGTCAGGAGCTGGCGGCTACCGCACCAGAGAGGCTCCCGGACGCTGCCGAGCGCACGGCGGTCTTTGCGCGAGTCTCGCCGGAGCAGAAACTTCGGCTGGTGGAAGCGTTGCAGGCACGAGAACACATCGTGGCCATGACCGGGGACGGCGTCAACGATGCGCCGGCGCTCAAACAAGCCGACATCGGCGTGGCAATGGGACGCGGCGGGACGGAGGTGGCCAAAGAGGCCGCAGATATGGTGCTGACCGACGATAACTTTGCCTCCATTGAGGCGGCGGTCGAAGAAGGCCGCTGCGTGTTCGATAATTTGACGAAATTCATCGTCTGGACGCTGCCGACCAACGTAGGGGAAGGCCTCGTTCTCTTGACCGCGATTGCCGCAGGCGCCGTGCTTCCGATCCTGCCGGTGCAGATCCTCTGGATCAACATGACGACGGCTGTGGCGTTGGGGCTGATGCTGGCGTTCGAACCGAAGGAACCGGGCGTCATGCAACGGCCCCCACGGGATCCGCGGCAACCGTTGCTGACCGGCCCGCTGGTCGGACGGATACTGCTGGTGTCCACGCTCCTGCTGGCCGGAGCCTACGGTGTCTTTCTGTGGGAGCAGCAGCGGGCTGTGCCGATCGAAGCGGCGCGGACCGCGGCCGTGAACGTGTTCGTGATGGGGGAGCTGTTCTACCTCTTCAACTGCCGCTCGCTGGAGCAGTCTATGTTTCGTATCGGCGTCTTCAGCAATCGCTGGATCGTCGGGGGGGTGCTGGCCATGGTCGGCTTGCAACTCTTCCTGACCTACGTGCCGGTGATGAATCGTCTCTTTCACACCGCGCCGATCGACGGCCTGGCCTGGGCGTTGATTCTCGCGATCGGGATGGTGATCTACGTGGTTGTGGGAATCGAGAAATCGATCAGGCGGCGAATCACGTTGATTGAATCGGCCGGTCGAGAATCGGCTCGGTAAGGACGTCTGAAGGGACGGCGCGCTCAAATACCAAGTGCAACATTTTTGGGAGAAAGTGTTGCAGGGGAATATCTACACGCAGTTGAGTCTCGAAGAACGCATCATGATTCACCCACACTGGGTTCAGCGAAAAACAGTTCCGCCGGAGCGCGTTGTTGACAATACACGCCACCGGTCCATGTGCCGCAAGGGACCGGGTCCGGATTCATTTGGGATCAGATGGGCCACATCGTGACGAATTTTCACGTGGTGTGTGGAGCGGATGCCATTGCCGTCGTCTTCGGTGAGAAAAACGAATACGAAGACCGTCTAGCAGGATGCTGAAAACGTCCGCCAGCGGCGTTCTCGCATCGCTCAGAGGCTCAACGTACCGAAGCGTACGCCTCGCCTCTTCGCTCGCTACGGCCTTGCTGGACGGCCTTTTTGAGCATCATGCGAGTTGTTCATGTGTCAACGCCACGCGTAAGAACACAGCGGGATTTGAGCGTCAACTGATTTTTTCCGCAGCCTGTTAGACGATAGCCCCCGGCACACAGCCGACAGCTCCGAGCTATGGTCTATTGGCTGCTTGTTGAGGGGTGCGGTCTCTCATCTGGGTCGGGGAGTACCGCGTTGCATTCGACGCACCGCAGCTTGCCCGTAGGGGAGCCCTGTTCATCACGCAGGTCGTCGATGAGACGCTGATGCGCACAGGGTTGCCGCGTGCCCTCGCTGCGAATATTCCGACCGGCCTCGTGAGATTCTGTCGCCATAGATAGGATGTGGATTGTGCCTGAGTCTTCGGTGCGGTGCAAGGCCCCCCATAGCCATGACTAATAGAGCAAAAGGCTCTGCGCTTGCCTTGTTTAGGCTGTTCGGCCTGAGGCATGAATCCTATGCGTCGATGGTTCGATTTCATGGCCGAGGCCCTGTTCTTGTGGCGGGCCTTCCACATGGGAAACGCGGGTTGCCGTTCCGGCAATCTCAACTCCATCCGTGGACTGAATGATCCGTTGCGCATCGCCAGGATTCGAGACTTCGATCATGACAGACCCGACCGACCGTGGGCGTCGCCACGCAAACGCAACACGCTGGACAACGCGCCTCACCATCACCAGTTTGCACGCTAAGCAAGTCGGCCAGACAAGCCGTGCTGACCGGTTTGTCTGGCGTCCTGAGTGCACTGAACGCCACTGCGGAGCAGTGGACCGATGCCGAACGCCCGCGAGCGAGAATCGCTCGCGGGCGTTCGGCACATTCATACGCACAACCGCTGCCCCCTCCCGCCATCAGGGGTGTCTCACGTCTTCACCCCTTCTTTTCAATTGTCAGCAGGTTGATGACTTTCGTGGCACCGCCTTCTATCGCGTTTTCCGTCGCAGCATCGAAGGCACTTTGATCCTCTACCGATCCTCGGAGCGTGACCACTCCATCCCTGACTACGACGTGAATATGATCGGCGTCGACAAAGGGACTCATGGACAGCTCCCACTTGACATCTAATTTAATCCGCATGTCGTGCTTGTTTTTTAGGTAATGGGGATCAAGGTGGGATTGCGACTTACCGGCAAAACTCTTATCTTGCGCCTGGCTCGGCAGTGGCAGCGCCAAAACCAATGCTCCTGCAATGACGAATCCTGCCAGCATTGCCTTACCTTGTGTTTTCCCTGTGTGCATCACGCGCTTCTCCTTTTTATACATTGCATCTTGTTCAGTGAAGGACATAATTCTCTCCTTTGATTATTGTGAGTGGTTGAGTCTAGCATATGCAGATCATTCGATGCCTCACTCATTTGAGCGTTGGCTGACTCTTGCGACAATAGCCTCATCGCCGGTTAGCGCTGTCGCTTCCCGTGTCACAGACACCTCCTTTCCGCCATTTAGACCCTCTCGTTGGAATTTGGTCTTTCAAGGGTGGTCATAGCAAGCAAGATGCCTGGCTTCGTCATGTGGTGTTGTAGACATCAGAAGCCTCCTTTGGTGGGTTGCGCGTATTGCCTGCGGTGCATATTCACCAGGCAATGCCGATATCGATCACGGACGGCTCCTCGGAGGTCACGTCTCCCTTGTCGAAAATCCCTGACGGGGAACCAGCTGGGGAATCCGGAACCCATCTTCGGTAGCGGCCTAGGCTGTCGCCTGCGGTGAGGCTCTCGCCCGGGTGGTGATCCGGAACAGTGTGAACAACCATACGCGTGTAACCGTGAGCGTTGCGTCGCGTTCAGGAGCTCACGGCGGTCGAACGCGCTTCTATCTCTATCTCATCGAGCAACAGTCAGGGTTCACATTGTGGTGTTTTGCCCCGGGCAGCTCGCTACACTGTGGCTAAATGTCCCTCTCGTCTCATCGTGAGCACGCGGAGTCG
>JBBRRK010000003.1:0-37215 GCA_038200765.1 Nitrospirales bacterium | reverse complement strand
TCCGGCTGTCAGCCCGTCTTTGACTCGCGTGACTGCCACGTTCTTAAACTCGGAGATGTATGGCTGCTTCGGTATCTTCATCGTCTCCCCTTTCATGGTGACGGCGATTATACGTCACCCGTGGAAGACGAAATTTCGGAGGAAGCTCCCTCACCGCACAAGAGAGCCAAGCGACATGCGTAAGGGGGACGAGCCCGGAAGCCGGAGGGCGTATCGGCGCGGGATCAGCAGCGCACGGGACAGCGGTTCTTGGCTGGCGTGGGCGGTACCTCGCGCAGGGGATAAAGCCCGCGCAGGCGGGAGGGTGGTTATGGCTACAACGGAAAGCAGGGGAGCGGTTGAAGCATGGGGCTGGTTCCGTTCCGGCGACGAGGGATTCTACGCGCAAGACAAGCAGGGGGGACCGTTTTTCTTCATTTCAGGGCGCTTGAAGGAATTGATCATTCGAGGCGGGGTCAATGTTTCCCCGCTCGAAATCGACGATGCGTTGAAGCGTCATCCACTCGTCCAATTCGCCATGGCCGTTCCATTCGACAACCGCTATTACGGGGAGGAGATTGCCGCCTACGTCGTCCTGCGAGACGGTGTCCCTTCAGCCACAGAAACGGCGCTGCTTGAGCACTGCCGCCGATTACTCCCATTCTCTAAAAGCCCCAAGGTTATTCTCTTCGGACAAGACGCTCCCTACACCTCGACCGGCAAACCCAAACGATTGGAGTTGAAAACCCGTCTCGCTTCCACCTTAGCTGCCTACCGGGATCGCCAATTCAAAGAAGAATAGCCAGGATGTAGCGTTCGAACCCGAGAGGAAATGCGTGAGAGGGCTCATGGGTCTGTTGAGAAGCGTGGGCTCTGAACGAGTCTGCATTCTCACGCTGCTATCAGCGGTTTGACGCGAGTCTGGCCTTTCACTCGAATCGATTTCAGCGTTTCTGTCTCGGAGATACGCGTCGGTACTGACAATCACTTGAGTATTTTACGCTCGACATCGTTCTGAAAGGTCCAGCGTAATCGTGCCACTCAGATGGCTTAATCGTTTTATAGGATACTGAAAAAGTCCGCCAGCGGCGTTCTCGCGTCGCTCAGAGGCTCAACGTATTGAGGTGACCCATTCGGATATCGGAATCACTGGAGGGGATTTTCCGTTTGCCAAGACCCATTGCAAGGGCGAACGGCGAGAGTGTTTTTCCGCTGCGCCACACATGCGGATCACCGAAAACACACGCGCCAACAGAGTTTTCCAGCAACCTGCTACGGTTTTTCGCCACCTTTGAGATACCCCAGCCCAATCTTGACTGCCTTCCGCGTCATTTCTGCCCAGCGTGTTTGAGGAAATTCGGCGAGGACTGCGGCTGCTTTGGGATCTTGAACTTCAAGACTCAGAATCTTAATGATGCCGTCTTCGATCTGAACGTCTGCCATTGGTATCCTCCATTAGGGGAACAGCAAGATGGTCAACCATCGGTCGTTGGTTTCGTTGACTGGATTAGGGGTGCATGTTAGCATGATTTTGTGTGAATTTTCGAACCACCGACATCGTTTCACTGTCCTGATCATCACGAAGGAGGCATACGCATGAATAGGGTATTGGGATTCAGGTCGAGGTTGATCGGGGGAGGAGTGGCGATCGCCCTGATGATCGGACTTGTTGCCTGCGGCGGCCCTCCGAAGTGGGTAAAGCAAGGGTCAGGGGTGTTCAACGAAAAAGACAGTAAAGCCTTTTATGGCGTCGGGTCCGTGTCCGGTGTTCGGAACGAGCCGCTGGCCTGGGACACAGCTGAAAATCGTGCCAGAGCGGAAATCGCCAAGACCTTTGAAACCTATACCGGCTACTTGATGCGTGACTATGCGGCCTCTACGACGGCGGGAGACTTTACGAAGAACAGGGAAGAGCAGAATGTCGAGCGGGCCATTAAGACGGTGACGACGACGACCCTCAGCGGCGTGCGCCCCATTGAGCGATACAAGGATGAGAAAACCGGCACGTATTACGTGTTGACCAAGTTGAATCTCGAGGAGATGAAGGACAATCTCGAAAAGGCGAGGGAGCTCAACGCGCAGGTTCGCGATTACGTCAGAAAGAATGCGGATAAGCTCTTTGAACGGCTTGAAAAAGAAGAAGAGAAGCGGGAGCAGCGCTAAGGCTTCCCACTGAGTGAACGTCAATGGCTGCATCTGTGAGGAGGTATCGTGTAATGATAATGGGTAGAAGACGGATCGGGTTCGTGGCGCTGGCGCTGTTGTCGCTGGCCGGCTGTGCCCAGGAGACGAGAATAACGAGGGTCGACTCCGGGGTCGCCACGGATCTGAGCGGCCGTTGGAACGATACCGATTCCAGGATTGTCGCGGAATTCATGGTCAAAGAGGCGTTGGAGTATCCCTGGCTGAACAATTTTTCCAGTTCGAAGCGGCGCCAGCCGGTCGTCGTCGTCGGGACCATTCAGAACAGCAGCCATGAACATATCAACGTCAACACGTTTGTGACCGATCTTGAGCGTGAGCTGACGATCTCACAAAAAGTGACGTTTGTGGCAGGAAAAGGAGATCGCGAGGAACTTCGCACTGAGCGTAAAGAGCAGGCGATGTACGCGCGCGAGGACACGCAGAAAGCGCCGGGAAAAGAGATCGGCGCCGACTACATGATGAAAGGCACGATCGCGACAATCCTCGATGAGGCCGATGGAACGAAGGCGGTGTTCTACCAGGTCGATCTGCAAATGGTGGATTTGGAAAGCAACGCCAAGGTCTGGTACGGTCAGAAGAAGATTAAGAAGGTCGTCGAAAAGAAACGTTCAATTTTTTAGGCTCCACGACATCCGTTGAGCGCTCTTGCCTCACGCCCCACCGCCTGTAGTACAGCCCGGTGGGGCTTTTTTATTTCCACTCAGTTTCTTTTTGCTGCGCTGGCGTTCGTGCTGCTGGCCGGATGCAGCCCTTCGGTCAATCGGTATCTCCTTATCGACGCGAAGCTGCGTATTCACGATCCCAAGGGTGCCGATGCCATTGTGCAGCAGGCTGAAAATGAATACAGCGACAAAAGCCGTGTATTGTACGGCATGGATCGAGGGATGACGCTTCAACTTGCCGGTGACTATCAGCAGAGCAACGCAGTCTTGGAACAGGCTGAGGATGAACTGGATCGTCTCTATACGCGAAAAATTCGAACGGAATCCCTCGCGTTCATGACGAACGATACGGCGCTACCCTTCGAGGGCGATCCCTACGAACAGGTACTCATCAATGTGCTGAAGGCCATTAATTATGCGTTGTTGGGCCAGTGGCAGGAGGCGCTGGTCGAAGCCCGTCGTATCGACCATCGTCTGAACGTCCTGTCTGATCGAGTACAGGGAAAGAATGCCTATCGGGATGACGGCTTGGCACGGTATTTGAGCGGCATTCTCTATGAGAGTACCGGCGATGTGAATAATGCGTTTATTGCCTATCGGAAGGCATACGAGACGTTTGATGCCACCCGCGCATGGTCACACACGGCTGTTCCGTCCCAGCTTCGTGAAGATTTGTTACGCACGACCGAGGCCCTGCACTTCACTCAAGAATTGGCCGAGTACCGACAGGTGTTTCCCGATACAAAGTGGGAAACGAGTCAGTCGTTGCAACAGCTCGCTCAAGTTATTGTGATCAGCTATAATGGCCGCGCACCACGCAAGGAGGATCAGTTTCTTGACCTGCCGATCAGTCTCAACGCACTCCAGTTGGTGCTCCTCAATCGCGGGATTTTGCAGCAGAACCGACAGCCCAATCAGGCAGTGGACACGGTGTTGTATGGGCTTAACGGACGCGTTGTTCGCGTGGCCTTGCCACGGCTCGTTCCGCAGAAGACTCAGGTGCCGGTTGATCGGGTGAGTCTCATCCCGGACAATGGTACGCCGGTGAGGGTAGAGACTGAGTTAGTGCATAACGTGACGGCGTTGGCAGAGAAGGCGCTCTCGGAACGAATGGCTGGAATCACGGTGAAGGCTCTCGCCCGTGCCGCCACGAAGTTCGCGTTGGCCGAGGGAGTGACGAGAGGGGCTCAGCAGGCAGCGGGGAAAGATGCGGCACCGTGGGTCGGTCTTCTCGTTGGGCTGCTGACGAAAGGACTGGCGGTGGTATCAGAAGAAGTCGACAAGCGGAGTTGGCAGACGTTGCCCGATGAAATCCATCTTGCGCGAGTCTGGGTTCCGCCGGGCCGCTACCAGGTGCAGACCTTCGCCGGTGGGTGGCCTGACCCTCTAAAGCCTGAGGCCATGCGGACCCTGTTCCTCGGGCCTGGCGAAACCGCTCTGCTGCTTCAACGGGTGATGCCATGACGGAGGGGTTGCTGTTCGTGCGCCGGATTGGGATGATGCTGACCGCGTTAGTCGCGCTATCCGGCTGTGCATGGTTTGGAGGACAAGCGAAACCGGACTGGATCGATGGGATGAGTGCCGCCTATCCGCCCGAGCACTATCTCGTTGGCGTAGGACAGGCGGAGAGTCGTGCCGCAGCCGAGGATCGTGCCTATGCCGCGCTGGCTCGTATTTTCAACGCCGAGGTCAGTGCGCAGGCGAAAGACTGGGAGTCGTATTTGGTGATTGAGCAGCGCGGACAGAGCAGCGCTGAACGACGGTTGACGCTCGACAATCTGACGCGTGTGTCGACCGACAAAGTCTTGGAGAATGTCCAGATCGTCGATCGGTGGGTCGATGTGCCTAAGGGGCTCCACTATGCATTGGCGGGGATGCATCGGCCTCAGGCCGAGACCCTGTTCATGGAACGGATTACCGCGTTGGACCGATCAATCAGCGACGATCTCGAGGAGGCTCAGCGGCCATCCGATAAGCTCGCACGGGTTAGAGCCTTGAGACGGGCTGTCCGAAATCTGGTGCTGCGGGAAACCTATAATGCCGACCTTCGAGTGATTCGACCGAGTGGGCAGGGTACCGCTGCGGCGTACCGCGTGAGCGAACTTACGCGCGAACTCGACGCGTTTCTCGCTACGAATCTGGTGCTGTCGATTGCGGTGACCGGTGACCAGGCTGAACCGGTGCAACGTGCCTTGACGGAAGGACTGCTGAAGGAGGGGCTCCAAGTCACAAGCCGACCGTGGGGGGGGGATCGTTCGATGGGCGGTGATTCTAGCAGTCCGTCCCCGGAGCTGCTCGTGCGGGGCGTGGTGCGGGTGTGGCCGATCGATGTGCGCGATCCGCAGTTCAAGTTCGTGCGTTGGTGCAGCGATTTGGAAGTCGTGGATCTGACCAGCCAGCGGGTGGTCGGCGCCTTGTCAAAGGGTGGAAAGGAAGGCCATCTGTCGGAGCGTGAAGCGACAGCCAAAGTTGTGCGTGTGATGCAGCAGAAGTTTTCTGCCGATGTGGCGAAGGCCATTGCGGCACATGTGTATGGAGAGTCGGAACTGCCGGCACAGGTGAGCCAGCCTGCGGGATGTCCGCGGGACGAGCTGGTTTCTACGTCGGCGTCAGTACCCCACTAATTCGGAGAGAGAGGGACAAGATGGCCACATCAAAGTCGGAAGCAGAACGCACATCAACTCGCGCGCCACGCAGCCGTGGCCGCGGGTTGACGGTCACTCCACAACGGGTTCCCAGTCGTTTGGCGAAACGCCGACTGAGTGAGCGGCTCAAGAACGATACGGCGTCGTTCAATCTGGGCAACCTCGCCGACAAGTTCGGTAAGGAGGGGTATGACGATCTACCACTGGATGAACTCCAAGATCGGCTCTCGAAAATGTCGGGCCCCTTGGCCGCCATCATTCTGAAGGGGAGAGTGTGATCGCATGCCATACTACTATTTTGACTCAACAGCTCTGGTGAAACGGTACAGCATGGAGCGTGGCACACGCATCATCAGCAGGCTTCTGGTGAAGCGGGGTAAAGTGGCCATTCTGCCGACGTGGTCCGTGACGGATTTTTATACAGTGCTCGCGAATCGAGCCCACCATGGAGAGATTACACGGGACGATTGCTATTCGGTGATCCATAAGTTCGAGAGAGAGTCGAAGGAAGGCCTCTACTCGTTCATTGCCCCGACGATGCAGACGTATTTGGCGACCAAAGAACTTGCGCTGGAGTATCCTGCGCTCCGATCACCGCAAGTATTACATTTAGCGCTGGCGTTGGAACTGAAGCCCTTGCGCCTGACCGTTGTCAGTGCCGACATACAATTGCTGACGGTCTGTCGTTCAGCGGGCCTCCATGTCATTAATCCGGAAGAGGATTAGTGGATGAAAGGGGAGTAGGCGAGGTTATCGGTACGGATAGCCGGCGATCATCGAGTCGATGACGGCATCGATTCAGTGGCTGCTTCCGGAAGCTTGGTGGCCGTCGCACAGCCATCCCGCCGCTCTTGCTAGGCGCGGGGCTTCATGGAGGAAAGGTTCTCGTCCGTTGGTTTCTTCTGCACTTGCAGAATGGCAAGAGATTGTGCGTGGAGATGGTAGGGGTGCTGCCTATAGAAGACTCCCGACCCCTTTTCTTATCCCCTGGCCTGCATATTCAGCTGAGCGCAAGCACGAATCAGTCAGGCTGCCACACCAGTGTGATAGCAGAGGTTATCCCGCCTTGCCGTTTGTGGCTTTTAAAAAGACTCCCGACCCCTTTATTTCCACCCTTCCGAGGGAGAACCCCGGCACATCTCAGAGACAAGCTACGTCTTGAGTATTCCGTCAAGGGCCACGAGGTCGTGATTGTTGAGCGGCGTCCCAAGTGGGACAATCCGAAGGAGTGGATGGAATCTCCAGCTACCAAACTTAAATTTATCCGGTCAGCCAGTAAGTGGCGACTCTATTGGCAGCGGGCCGATCTGAAGTGCACGAGTATCCGGGACAGTCATCGAGTGACTGCATCGGCGATCTGGTGCGCGAATTTGATGCCGATCCTTCAGCCTGCTTTTTTGGGTGAGTGCAAGTGCGAACCGGCTAGGCGGTCCGCCTTGTCAGCCAGTGGCCTTCAGAAAATACTCCCGACCCCTTTGTTTTCTCCGGCATGATATTATCCTGGAGCCTGGGCCGAACACTCACCGGGCCGCCTAGCCCTGTTTATCCATGACAATTCGTCGCGAAAGCGTCCAAACGCGAGCCTCGGGACGCCCTGATCCCGTCGAAGGATGTATCTCTCAGGCAACGATCAGGCCCGCTCTTTTAGTCCTGCGCTTCACGAACAATTCTTCACGTGGGGAGTTGATGCAGATCCGTTGGTCTGCTTCTTTGGTTGAGCATAAGGATGTATCACTTAGGCTGCCGTGCCAATGTAAGGTTACAAGACGCGACTTCTTTTTGCTTGCGACCATTTCGTTTTTAGTGGAGCTTACGAGGTCACTTCTTTAGTTTCAGTAGCGCCTCGACGCTCAAGTCGAGCCCGAAGCTCCATACAAACAGCGTCCCCACATCCGAAAGCTGGGCACCAAAGGTGTCGGCGTTCAGTGTCCAGTACATAGCGATGAAGATCCCAGCGAGGATGGCGCTCTGGAGTCCTCTGGCCTGGTGAACCGTAAGTATTTCTCGTGGCGCCGGCACGGCGAGGGCACCGGGTACAGCCGATCCCACGACGTCCGCGGCCTCCATTGGAGCAGTAGCGGCGAGGGACACCCACGGGCTGCTCAGAAGAGGGGGTTGGGCTTGCCCGCCAAGTAGGGTGCCCGGGATGAGCGAGACGACCTCCTGGGCGAGCTGGAGGAATTCACGATTTTGGTAGAGTGTCATGAGGGCCTGCGAGTTGGCCTCTGGCGCTTGCCTCAGCAAGCCCTCTTTCCAGTGCGTGTGCAGGACCTGAAGACGCGTGGTGAGTACCAATTCCAGCGCCAAAGGGTTGTCGGCTGCCCCCTCCAGTTCCTTCCGGAACGTGACCAACGACTCGGCCAGCGCCGGGTAGGTTCCCGTTAATTTCCCCCGCACAGGTTCGAGCGCCTGATTGATCAGTGCCCACTCAGCCTCAAGCGTTGCGGACAGTTCCGTGAGGCGGTTGCGGGCGTTACGGTACTCCTCATGAAACTTGAGAAAAAGAGCATTGCGCTCGTCCGGAGTCGAAAGGGATGTCTCCACCTTGATGGCATCGAGAGCAGGTGCCGTTCGATTGCGGTCGTTGAACTGCTTGACGACAACGGCTGGTAAGCCGAGTTTGGTTTCTTGAAGTTTGGTCAGCAGTTTTCCCACCGCATCCTGCCAGTCCAGGGTTGCCTGCTTGATAGCCCCGGCCAGAACATTGACAGCGCCCAACTCCTGCTTCGCGGTGGTGACATCGTTCCGGTCGAGGGCGGCGCGAGCACGCTGCGCAGCCGCGCGGGCATCCTGTATAGGTGCGGTGGCCACCTGTGGCAGCGGAAACGGTGGCGCAGCGAGCGAGCGCAGCTCGTCCAGTTCCTTTAAGGCAAGAGCTTGGCGCTCACTAAAATCAGTAATAGCGCTACGCCACATCTTGTCGAGCTCTGCCACGGCTGTGGTGATCGCCTTGGGATCACTGCCGTTCCGCGCTGTAACGAGCTCCTCCTGAGCTGGCCGGACGGCCGCTTGGAAAGCCTGGTCAGGTCGCTGGGCTAGCATGTCAGTGACGGAGGACAGAAGACGTGCGGAGGCGCTACGAGCTTCCCCAAGCTGGATTATCTCTGCCAGGCGGATGCGCACGAGCCACCCGAGCAGGAATCCGAGCCCGATGATCAATGGGATGTAGGCGCTGCTCAGGCGCGTCCGGACTTCGTAATCAAGTAGAACCGAATTGGCCAGTTCAATCGCAGAGAAACGAAGTTTTCCAGTAATGTTACCCAGGGTGAAATCCATGTCCGCAATATATGGAATCTCACCCTGCTGGCCTGCGCCGATGGAAACAGGCGCTTTCCCTGGCGTAATGCCTATGCTTACGGGTAACCCTGCTGTACTTGATGTCACCCGTGAAACTTCGAGGGCCGATATCCGAGTTGCACGACTCTCCTCCCATGCGACTAGGGACTGCTTCACCTCGCTCGTCCAGAATGGCCAGAACACGGTTCGACCGACGACCAGTTTTTCGGGCAGTCCGAGCTTCGCCGCTGTCAGTATTATCTGGATTTCGAGTCGCGCGGCGGGAAGCGATTTTGGAAGCGGAGCCAGTAGGGCTCGATAGGTTCCTGGACGGCGGACCGTGTCCTTCAGCTCAACCTGCAGCGCCGATGGTGTTCCGTCCGTCGCCGTTTCCCATGTCAACGAAAGGGGATTTCCCAAATCCGAGTAGCGAAGGTTACCTAGTGCCAGCTCGATGATCCTTGGCACATCCTCCTTTACTGGCTTCTGGGCGGTTGGCTTGACAGCCAGGCGCGCCCGCCGTGCCCCAGCCACGTCAACGAATTCGATCGTGGCTGGTCCCTCAAGTACTACCGCCGGTGTCGAAATCGCTGGTGTTGGAAGGGCGATCTCTGGCGGCAGGAGTACCATGATCAGCATTGCTGCCATGATCACTCGATATCTTTGATAAAACCTCATTCCAGCACCAGGTCGACGTCGCCTACCGCGTGGAATAGGAAGGCGAGGGGGTTGCCATCCGCCAGCAGATCGGCACGGATCCCTGTCATGGCCTTACCGAGCGGCTCCTTCCGCTTCGACACTCGATTCGCAAAGCTGAGAGAAAAGCTGGCGGCTAGCTTGGAGCCAACGACACATTCGGTGCCCACGATAGCCGACGCGCCCGAGACCGTCCACGCCGTGACGAAATCAGTGAGTGTGTCGATGCCGGTGGTGGCCGAAGAACAGGCTGCCAGGAGCACGATCGGACGCGGCTGCCCCCAGGCGTTCGGCTCCATCTCGGCCCTCGAACTGACATCTTCGTCGGAAAGCCACTGGGGTGTCGAGTCGATCCTGATGCGTGAAACATCTGGCTGGGGTGTGCGAAGCTGGCGCTCGTGGTGGCCGAGCAGGATCAGCAGGGCCGGCCGATGATCTGGCTTCTGGAAGAGCAGATCGAGTAACGGCGCCGTCTGCACGGGCCCGGTGGCAACCTCCGTTGCACCCAAGTCACCAGTGAGGGCTGTGGCGAGCCACACTGACTCAGGCAGGCCAGCGTCAGCGACCAGTCGCACAGGTTGGCCCTGAGTGGGCGGGGTAACCTTTGTCACCGAACCGCCGTGCTGATCGATCAACTCCTCGACATAATGGCGCACACCCCAAAACCCTCGCACGCAGTAGAGAGCGACCCGGCCATCGTGCGAACAGACAGCGGCCTTGCCCATCGCGTCCGTTTGCCACCCCAAGCAGACAGGCGCATCCGAGTCGGCGGGCAAGTCCCAGTCGTACAGGAGCGGCCAAGGGAATGCGTCCTTGTACTCGAATCGGATCACCTGGATGCGCTGCGCCTGCGAGCCCTTCAACGCGACAAGATGCGGACGGAGCCTGGAGCACGGCAATGCTGCTCGATGGAAGAAGGCCCTATAGAGTTTTCGGCCCCACCCCGCTAGCCCGCGAATAGTGGACGCGACGTCAGCGGGAACGGGCGCACCCCTGGCCAGCGTAGCGTAGTCACGTCCGAGCCCTGGGCTAGTCCGGTCGCGGGCGGCCTGTTCGAGCAGCCGACGGATCTCTTTGGCGGCGTCTTCGAAAGTGGCGGCGGGCAGAGCAACTTCCCCCGAGCTGCCGTCGGCTTTGAGAATCAGCTCGTGCGTGGCGCCACCGACGGAGCGGTTGAGTCCGACCGAGAGAGCGCGAGGGCCCAGCGCATCCACTGTAGCAAAGTTCTCTGAGCGGGACAGTTCCAGTCGCACCGTGAGGATACGCTCGGGGTACGAACGCTCATACTCGTCGACCTTCGCGTCGAGCAGGAACGACTGGACGAGGTGATTGCGGTGGTAGACGCAAAGACGAAGCTGTACGGCGCCGAAGCGTTCGGGAGCACGGATCTCAAAGTAGACGGGCTCTGAACTTCCCTCTCGCGGTAGGAAGAGTGGCACGGCACGCTCCGACAGCACCTCGAAATCCTTGCCCTGAATGGCAACTTCGAGGTGATGGCCGGTCTCCTCGTCAGGTGGCCCCAAGAGTGGGTCAATCGGAGTATCGGTCTCGACGAGGCTATCCGGGAGGCGCACGCCGATGTGCAGGCGCACCTGATAGGCTGCGCCTGCCTGAAGCGATGACCGCTCGTCGAGCGCGCTGAAATACCGGCCCGTCTCCAGGCGCTCGACCGCGACGTGGACGGCGCGGGCAGGCTCGCGCTCGCGCAGATTGCGGACGCCGCGCAGAGCCGACCGGGCCTGGTCGCTGGCCGTCTGGAAAGCGGCTCGCGCAGCATCGACACGGCCGAGCATCCCGGCCATCGGCACGAAGGTATGGCTCTCGCCCAGGAAATCGCCTAGGCCACGGCTATCCTCGATCCAGTCACTCATAGCCGTGCCAGGAATTGTTGACAGGAGCGTCTCCCACCGGCGTCCCTTACGTTGCAACTCACCCAGCGCTTCCATCAATCGCAGGGAGTGTAGAGCGTATGGGTCGGAAGTAAGCCGCGTCCGTAGAGCCGTTTTAATCGCCGCCTGCTCGGCCATCTCGTGCAGGGGTAGGTCATGCGTGAATCCCAAAATCAGAGTCATGAAAAAGCGTGCGAGCGATCCAGAACCCGGGGCCTCGGGGCCAGGAACGCTTACCCGGAGGAGTGAGACACCCGGTACGTCAGCGGGAGCCTGAGCAGGCGCCGGCGAGTCGAGCGTGGGGTCGACCCAGATGACAACGCGGGGCCGGCACGGCTCGGCCAGAGCGACCGCGACGTCGAGAACCGGTGCGGGCCGATCCGTCACCACGATGTGTGGGCCGGCAAGGTGGAGGAGAGGCTCCACGTCTCGTGCGGCAATGTGCAGATCGAGCCCATTTTGCCGCACATCCTCGTCCTGCATCCAGGATTGCTGCAGGAGTTCGGTGAACCAGCCCACCGCATCGACGCCGGTGGCGGCGACCCGGAGTGGGAGGGTGAACGTGCTTCGCGGGAGCCACTCAGCGCGCGTCAGCCTCACCGAGGTAAGAGCCGCGCCCACCGGGCTGCCAGCCGCCATCAGGACTGGCGCGAAGAACTCCTCTAGATTAAGGGCTGCCAGCAAAGGATGGGCGTCGAGGAAGATCGGTGGACGCCCGGTGCGCGATGACCACTGGCTGTCGAGCTCGCGCAAGCGATCACGGAGCCAGCCGACCTCTGGCAGGTATGGTGGCCCGTAAGGAGACGACGTCAGCAGACGCGGCATCCCTCTCTGATCACGGTATTCAATGATTGTTAGGGGCGTGAGCGACTCGAGTCGCATAACCGCCCAGCGGTCAGAGACGAGTGGCATTACCTAACCTTTCCCGAATGACCAAAGGGGGCCACCGATGTCGGGACAGGAAGACACATTTAACTACATCAAGAAAAGAAGACCTTATTCCTTACTCGTCAGATGTCACCATGGCAGCCTGCTAGTTTATTTCTCCCACATCCTCCATCCATTCCAATTGGTCGAATCTTCTCTTTCAATCTTAACGATGTCTGCCGCGATCCATTGACCAGTTAAGCATAGGTCAAGAGCCAATTTTCTTTCTCTCTTGTCGCCTGCGGTGTGCCCCAAGCTCTCAATGTCACTCACCAGGTATGGACCCGTCATGTCTCCTCCGCATCAATTTGTGGTTAAAAGACTTTGGTAAAATTGAACGGCAGCGGCAGCAGCAGAGTTGTTTGCTACCAGCGCAGCTAAATCTTCCTTCTGTTTTCTTAGAAGGGACAACTTTTCATTTAGCTCAGCCTTTTGATCGTTTGTGACTGCGCTGGCGCCAGCAACCCCAATGGGTTGGTAATGAAAATTCCCTTGGCCAAGTGAGGTGGATAATGTATTGACTGATCCCCTCAAATAGGTTTGATAAATTCTGAAAGTTGAAAAGTCAGGCCTCCCGTTGGGCTGCAAAGCTGCTGTATTCTTTTCCTCTTGAAGAAGAATCCCACCTGGTGAAATTGTATAGATAGTCATCTGGTCTGGTGCGAATTTGCCTAAGTTGTCTAGCGCCTGAATATGATCAGCAGCTTTCTGATCACCGTCTTTCTTCAGTGACTCAAGCCCCCCATATATGTCAACCATCACGATCTCTGCGCGAAGGCTAATCTCGCCTTCTTTCTTAATAAGCTGGCCAAATTGGCTCTTGAAAGTATCCTTGTTGGGATCCAAACGAGCCAGCATTGCAGCCCGCACATCTTGCTGAAGAGAAAGTAAAGTTGCCGCTGCGCCGGTTGCAAAATATTGGAGGTGCTGGCTATCTAATTTCGGCGTACCATCAGAATTCGTTATGCCACTGACACCTGAATCCACGGTGGCCATGAGCGATGCCATGTTCATGTCAAATGAAGTTACGACTAACCCGGTCTCCGTGTCCTTCCTAGACCTTTCTTCAATGGCGATGGGTACCAATGCTAGCTCTGTTCTGTTGTATCCAAACTTTGCTGAATCGGGAAACCCTCCGGTCATTCAACTCCAGGCGATCTTTAGGCCCAGTGAAGTATCGGTCCCAAAAAATACTGGGCGAACATCCTTTTTCTGGAACTCAGGCCGCATCCAGTCAAACCATGAAGGCAACCAACTCATTGCCGTGGGCTCTGCATTGAGCGTAAGGGTACTCTTCGTTTTTAGAGTTTTCTGATTCCGCTCAAAGACCATATCGGCTCGCTCTTCCCATCCAGCTCCAGGTGTCGCTGCATTATAGAGTGCCGCCATGGTTGTAGCAGCATCACCAGTGGCAAACGTCGAGCCAATAGCAGGAGAAAAAGCCCCTCTATTACTGAACTTAAAACTTGCCATCACCGGGAGCTTCTTCCCATTCTCAAACTGTGGTCCTACTGTGCCTTCTAATCGAGATATGTCTAGCTCAAATGTGGGAGGTTCTGCCGATGCCTCGAATCCCACATTGGTTTTTGTTATGAAAAGAGTGCGATTGTAGCCAATCCCACATCCCGCAAGAATTGATAGGACTCCACAAAGAAAACAGAGAGTGATTGCTTTGTTCGCTTGTCTCATCGTTTCAGATCCATCATGAGCACTTCGGAAATTTTATTGTTTTGAATGCAACTCGAACGGCGAAATATTTGTATTTGAGAACCTTGATCCAATTCGCACATTAACAAAGTCACTAGTTGGCCAATCCAGACGAACCGCTGTGCTTTCCTTCACGATGTCGATAAATTCGAGTCTCTGCCATCCAAGAGTGAGATATCCATGTTTGCCAGCCTTTCCAATGGAAGCCCCGAACACATCTGTTCCATGCACTACTGCCTGCAGTCCTTCTGCTGGCTCCAGAAATCTCATCTTCATGTGTCCGATTCCCCAGATATGTTCTGTCTGTGTATCAGAGTCGAAATAGTGAACCGCGCAACCGCTAGCAAAGAGTGCCATGCTGAGTAGTACCGATGTCGTTGCTCCGAGCATCTCTTACTCGCTCCATGAGAGAAAAAAAGGGGTCGGGAGTCTTCTATTTTTCCACCTATGACTCATTTTTGCCTCGCTCCTTTGGAAAGTATTGTAGTCATGCTTGTACCAGCGATAATTTGCCCTCTCCATCCAATTTTCTTGTTGGAAACACGGTCCGGTCGAGATCGCCCGCCGGGGATTTATACGGATTCTTGACAAAGGTGGCGTTGCCGATATGCAAGGAGTGGTTGACTGGTTCGATCTCTGTTTTCTCTTCCAATGAAAGCGGAGGCCATGCTGGGGGTTGATGTTCGGATGGATGCTGCTGAGAAGATGGGGGCGCGTAGGGAAAAAGTTCGGCGGTAAAAAGGAGTGACGTGACAGGCAAGGCGCAGCTGCCGGCTAGAAGGGCGACGCCGAAGATGGTTCGTAACGTTGTGATTGATGATCGCGTGAGATGTGGAAGGGTATCAAGAACCATTGTATGATCCATGATGCGCGAGGCTGTAGCATATGTATGATTTTTGTCTACCCCATCTTTAGGGGGATACGTACGTTCTGGTAATTTTGTCGGCTTAGAGGCGTTCATCCATATTGTGCGAGTTGCCATGATGTTGGGAGGTATTCGGCGCGCCATTTCTTTGTAGGAGAAGATGGTGCTCATGCCCAGGAGCCACATCATCGTATGGCCAGGTTCGAGCAATGAGCCCCCGGCCTCCTTGTTTTGCGTCTGTTGCGTTGTGCTCAATTCGTCGCTGTGGTGCATGTTCCGCACTGAAAGTAAATTGTGAGCCTCGTGGGGAATCGCATGAACCATTCTCGTAATGGTTGCCCTCAGTTGTTTGCTTTTGGCCTCTTTCAAGAAATCTCCCCTGATGTTGGGCTCGTCATGTCTGGTTTCCGTTTACCGTCAAGGCCCTTTGTTGTCTTGCCAAACAGATTGCCGGCGATAGCTCCTAGGATTCCTGTGGCGGCGGTCAGTTGCTCGTCAACCTTGGTTCGTATCGCTGCACCTTGGTCAAACAGTTCGGAGGCGAATATGAGCGGAGTGATAGGCAAGGTGCAGCTGCCGACAAGAATGGCTATTCCGAAGAAGGTTTGTAACGCCCTGATTGATGATCGTGTGTGATGTGAAAGGGCATCAAGAATCATTTTATGAGCCACGATGCGCGGGACGGTCTCGATGTCGTGTGACTGTTGCATACTGTTCAGGTGGTTGCTGTGATACATGTCTAACACTCAGGGCAAATTATGAGCCACGCCTAATGGCGTCTACGCATGGCGAAAAATGCGGAGTTTCTAAGCTGCACAGGGTGAGACTCAGCTCGGAGTTGAATCCTTTTCGATTCAGAGGTGAATCCAAACCGATACACCTCCGTTGAAGAAGATGGGGGATGGGTAGGCGAGCGTGTTCACTGTGACTGCCAAATGAATTGTTTGAGGTCCGCGTCCCATGGGTGTGGTGAGGAAGCTGACGATGACCTCCCTACAGCCTTTTGTCGCCCATGGTCGAGGGCGGCGGTAAACCCTGAAGGAGGGGTGGTCATGGCGCGCAAGAGGTCAGTACTGGGATTCTCGGTCAGTCCGGCTCTGGCGAAGGAGTATGAACGGCTTGCGGAACACGAGGGGACGACCAAGAGCGACTTGTTCCGCCGCATGGTGACTATCTATAAGGCGGAGCGTGAGGAGGAAGAGTTTGTCGCACTCCAGCGAAGGATGGCCCGCCGCGCTCGCAAGACTGGTGTGCTCACCGAGGAGGAGGTCGAACGGATTGTATTTGAAGACCACTGATAAAGATGGTCTTCGACTCATTCAGGTGGCGTGATTTTGGGAGAGTATTACCGCCGGTTCTGTGGTATCAGTTCTCCCTATGCTGCCTCCCATTCCTTCAGGCTGGCGATCTTTGCTCAAAGAGGAGACGCGCAAGCCCTATTACCATGCGCTTGATGCGTTTCTTGACAAGGAATTGGCTGCTGGGCAGATGATCCTGCCGGCCCGTCAGGATATCTTCAACGCGTTGGCTTCAACAACGTACGACCAGGTCCACGTGCTGCTGGTCGGCCAGGACCCCTATCCCACACCTGGTCATGCCCATGGCCTCTGCTTCTCTGTGCAGCCAACCGTTCGGCCGCTGCCTCCGTCGCTGCGAAATGTGTATCGGGAACTTTATGAGGATGTCGGATGCCGGATCCCCAATAATGGGTATCTGGAACCCTGGGCTCGACAGGGCGTGCTGATGCTCAATACGGTCCTCACGGTCCGGGTGCGCCAGGCCCATTCGCATCATGGGCGCGGCTGGGAGCGATTCACCGATCGTATTATCGAGCTGGTTGCGGCCAAGCAGACGCGGGTGGTCTTTGTTCTGTGGGGACGTGAAGCCCAAAAGAAACGAGTGTTGATCACGCAATCGCACCATACCGTGATCGCCACGGCACACCCCTCGCCCTTGTCAGTCAGAAAGTTTTTCGGATGCCGATGCTTCTCGCGCGTCAACCGGGACCTTGCCGATGCGGGGTCTTCTCCGATCGACTGGCAGGTTCCAGACATCTAGCAGGATGCTGAAAAAGTCCGCCAGCGGCGTTCTCGGCTCATCGAAATCCTCAACGTGTCCCTGAGGGCGCGCCTCCGGTTTCGGCTCGCCTGTGGTCTTGTGAGGCAGGCTGTTCCTGGATCTTCTGCACACCTTCTGTTGGAGACGGCCAGACAGAATAATTATCGACCCATGATCTCCTGTCGTTACAAACAGCCTCTGTCTCCCTTGCGTTGACTCTTCCCTCTGATCCCTGTAAAGTAATGGGACGACGTATTGGGCCACGCCGACTGTCCCATCTCTCGCACAGCACTCCCTCCCACGTTTCCGTGCGTCTGATTCCCCGGTCTCCGCGCTTCTACGCCAGAGTGTCTATTGGTTCCGCACATGCGGCGTCCACAACCATTGTTTCCGACGAGACGGTGGCTGTGTCTTGCCGATGGGACGGATCGGTCATCGTGTTGTATCGTTGTAATCAGTCACGCGAGAAAGGAGTGCAACATGAATCAAGAACAATTCGGTGCGTTTTGGATCCAACTCAAGGCGCCACTCAAAGCGAAGTGGGAGAAGATTACGGATGCGGATCTTCTGGAGATCGCGGGCGATCTGGCCACGTTTACGACCGTGCTGGCGAAACGATATGGCGCAACTGAGAATGGCGAGGTCAACACCTGGGCCAACCGCCGCTACTCCCATTGGTCCGGGAATTATACGAGTAAGTATGCAGACCCGGTGAAGGTAGCCTGACGAAAGGCACGGGCTGATCGTACGAGAAGAGGGGCCGATGCACAGCCCGCTCACGAAGATCGCGACAATGAGAGCCCTGACGAGGGAGAGGAAAGGATCGGTCCATGAAAAAGATTGTGATCAATAAGAGCTACGACAAGTTTTGCGTGAGTCATCAGGCGTTTACACGATTGCGTGAACTGGGCCAGCAAGACGCGCTAACGGAAACGGATCTCGGCGCCTATTGGCCCGAAGCCGCAACGCCGAACGAACCGAGTCTCAATCAGTGCGGAAAACTGATCCCGCGTGATGATCTGAAGCTGGCTCAAGTTGTGGAGGAACTCGGTGGGGCCGCCAATGGTCATGGCGCAGAGTTGAGGGTCGTGACGATCCCGGATGACGTCCGGTGGGAAATCAGTGCCGTGGGTGGGGTAGAACACGTCAGCGAAGTGCATCGGACCTGGGCGTAGCCTGCATTATTCCTGAGCGCGTTTGCCGCAAGTGCCGATCCGCTGGATGACGAACCTTCAGCCAGCGGACTTGCCCCCTCGGCTCCTCAACGTATTACACGAGTACGCACCGAGCCCTCACGGGTCCGCACGACAGGCTCGCGACACAGCTCAGCGATTTCAAGACGAGCCGTCACGAATAATACGGGTTCGTTAGGCCTTCTCCAGAAGATCCCCAGGTGTCATGTCCTGTGACCTATCAAGGAACAACTTGGCGCGCTGAAACGCATTGGTCCTTGCTTCCCATTCCGTCTTGTAAGCCCTCGACGAATCCTGGCCTCGTAGGCCGCCGTCAGGATCGCTGAACCCCGGAATCGAAAACTTGCACAACCATTTACCATTCTTGATCTGGCTGGTGACCAAGATGACTTTCTGGCCTTTGGAGTAGCAGGTTTCTGTCATGGGTGCCTCTAATTCGAGTAAAGTACTGAAAATCTTGCCAGAATTTCATGTGTGCCATGGGTCGGTCAAGCGAGTCCAGTGCGATATGCACGCGCTGGTTCTGTCGATCAACCAACCCAGCCAGCCTCGCGAGTCCCGGCCTGCTGCTAGGATAGCTTGACGAAGCGATCTGGAGCCAGCACGCTGTGCAACGATTGCGTCACAGCGCGGCGATAGGGAGCCTTCTGTCGCAGCATGATGACGAGGTCCTCATCGTCGATCAAAATAGACAAGTCGCCTTCGGTCACGAGCTGTCGGTCCGGAGCCCCGATGTTCATACGATATTGTGTCTTCCCGTCCGGATTCCGATCGGGTCCGCTGACAATCTCGGTGAGCCCATCGATGAATCCGACATGTCCTTCATGCCGGTGCTTGACCTTAGTGCCATCAGGAATGCGGACCCAGGTCTTGGCTGTTCCTGGTTTTGTGGGCTTGACGGTATTCGCGATCATGGTCTCTCCCTGTAATCCGTTATGGAGTGAAGAATACTGTCGGCCTTTTCATCACCTACGCCGCTGTTGCCGAGATGTCGAAGCGCCGTTCTTCTGCAAGGGGCCTTGAACCGAGCATGACATGAGTCGGTATGTCGTTGACGGAAGAACAGCGTAGACTACCTATAGGGGCAATCCACTGGAGCGTCGCCAGCACGAAATGCAACGAGAAGAATAGGATCGTACCCATGGTCCTACGCAACCTTACCACTGACTGTACCACACACACGTCTGCCATAGCGAACGGATGGGCGACTACACTGGTCAGTCGATCCTCGCCCACCAATGGTTGCTTGACGTGCGGCTATCGAACGAGGCCCTTCTCAGCGCGCGTTTCCATTTTTTACATCGCTCCTCCTCATTCTATTGCTGAATCGCGGAGAGCAACCATTTTCCGTTCTGGTATCGCATGAAGGTCCATACTTCGCCGGACTCGGTCGGCGTCTCTTCGCTGCCCTCGACAAGATAGCCTGGTTCTCCTCGCAGCTTGGTCAAAGACACCATGTAGTCACGGGCGCTCCAGCGAAGCCCAATGGTCGCGTAGTGCGTCGTATCTTCGATCCAGGTTTTCCGAACATCTGCCTGTACAAGCCCGACGTCCTCTACATGATTTGCGATATCCAGACTGGTCTGTTCCGCCTAGGCGGTGCTGAAATACGATAGCATTTCCGGTGTGACGGACCGCTGTAATCCGGCTAGGTCTTGGTTGCTCCAGGCCATTTGCACATCGTTGAGCAGTTGTTGAAAGGCCGCCCGATCAGCGGAGGTGACTTCACTGGCCACTGCCGTGGTCTGAAGGGTCGTGGCGGAAGGGTCTGATAACAGATTGCCGTTGACTGCGCTGCTCCGTGAGATTCCTGAAAAGTCATGGACGGGTCGTCGTACATTCAGGAAATTATAGAAAGCCCCTGCTCCCAAGAGCATAAGAATGAGAAGAATCCCGGTAAAGCTGTGAGCTTTGTTGTATTCATGCGAGCGCGTCCTTTCTATCGAGGTCACAGGTCCACTAATAACCGCACTTCGCCATCCTGGCAGAAACGGCCCCATGAAAACCTATTATTCAAAAACCTTCAGGTTGCGTGTACTGCCTTGGATAGATAGGCCGATCAAGAGGCGGTTTAAAGGAGTCGGCAAGGCGGCTCTGTACTGTACCGCACGCATCCAACTAAATGATCCCTCCAAGTCTGCTTGCGCTCACATCAGGAATGGGGGCTGACTGATCTTCCACTGCGCGCGACTTTCTCACCCGCCCACCCGCTGGCACGCCGAGACGTGCCATCAGCCCGGACGAGGGCCTTCCAATCCTCTTCAACTCTCTTTAAGGGAGCGGCCAAGGCTGCCCTTTACTGCGCGCATTGAACGAGCACTTTCTGAACGTGCGCGTTCTGCGAGCAAGAAGGGCACCTGGCCGCTCCCGCCCCATCCTTCTGATGCCGCGCGTTGCGTGAGCACAGAAGATCATCAGACTCCATCCTTCTCCATTTTTGCCGTGCCGGGATGGTATGATAGGCGCTGTGCCATAGAACGTGTTTCCTATCTCTACTTTTACAAGGAGTCCATGCCCATGAATCTGGCGCGTAACATCATCGGAATCTCGTTGGGAGTCCTGCTGTTCTCAGGCGTCGGCCTTGCGGCAGAGCCGACCGAGGTGGAAAAATTCGTGAAGGCCCGCGTTGAGATCGGCGAGATGATGACGAACTACTTTCAGGGTGGTGGCCAGTTCAAGGATGGGCAGCGGCCGTCGCCTGAGCAGATGAAGGAAATGGGCGCGGACATCCATACGAAACTCGGCAAGCTGTTGGAAAAGTATGATCTGACGGTCGAGGAGTATCGAAAGCGCAGCCCGGAGGTCTTCGCCGATGACGCGGCGGTGAAGGGCTATCTCAACGAGCATCCAGATATGAAGACGCGATACGAGGCGCTTCCGCTGGATCGGATGGGGCGCGGTGGCAGCACCGGGCGAGGATACTAAACGCGTCGATCTGCTTCCACTGGCCTCCCCTATGTGTGAGTGATGAGGAATCTTTCTTATCGACGAAGAGGAGACCGGGATGATCATCACAGATATTGAGTCGGCTGATCTCGACACTCCTACAGGGCTCATGCGGACGTATCTCTTTCGGCCGGTGGCGGAGGGGCGGTATCCAGGTCTGGTGCTGTTCTCGGAGATCTTTCAGGTCACGGGGCCAATCCGGCGTACGGCGGCAATGTTAGCGAGCCACGGATTTGTGGTGGCGGTTCCGGAGATTTATCACGAACTGGAACCGGCCGGCACCGTGCTGGCCTACGACGAGGCCGGCGCCGAGCGCGGCAATCGGCATAAGGTTACCAAGGCATTGTCGAGCTACGACGGCGACGCAAGAGCCGCGCTGGATTGTCTCAAGTCCTCACCGCACTGCACAGGTAAGCTGGGCGTCATGGGGATCTGCATTGGGGGACATTTGGCGTTTCACTCGGCGATGCAACCTGACGTGTTGGCCACCACTTGTTTCTATGCAACCGATATCCACAAGCGTAGTCCGGGCGTGGGCATGCGCGACAACAGCCTGGACCGGATCCGGGAGATCACGGGCGAGCTGTTGATGATCTGGGGCAGGCAGGACCCACATATTCCGCGCGAGGGGCGAGCGCTGATCTACAACGCTCTGAGTGATGCCGGGCACATTTCCAGTGGCATGAATTCAACAACGCGCATGCCTTTCTTCGCGACGAAGGTCCTCGTTACGATCCGGCTACGGCCCAGATCTGTTACGGCATGGCGCTGGAGCTATTCACCAGAAAATTAGGAGAAGGCGATCGGCGCACGACTTCGGGATCGTACTCTTCCAAGGCATGACCCTTGTGTGCGCCTCGCCGCACATTTATTGACTCTCCTTCGACCCCTCCATATAATGCCGTTCGATTGTAGATTTTTCTGACTTTCCAGACAGTTATGGATTTTTTCCCCAAGACATCAGTGGCGGAAAAATGGGGGAAGGTTCGTGCGGAACTCTCCCATGCCTTTTCGACCACGTCCGAGGTCCAGGTGCTCACGACCGAAGAGCTCGCACTGGTTGAACGGGTAGCCGATGCGGTAGTGAAACGGGGCATGGCTGCTCCTGCCACGGTGTTTCTGGAATCTCTTGGTCCCATGAACTTTCTCGGCAGTCAGGCGCTGTATTTTCTGACCCCCATCGTGGAATGGGCCTTTCAGGCGAAGGAAGTCGAGCAGGTGGCCCGGTTACTTGAACGTCGTGATACGATCTCCCGTCTCATTACCCTGATTGAAACGAAGTCTGCTCCCCAGGCTCCTCAAGGAGCCTCCGCTCAATGAGTGTGCCGAGTCCAGCACCGATCAAGCCGGTGAGCTCCCATCCGCTCAACGTTATTGTGGCGACAGATTGTGGCAGTACCACGACCAAGGCCATTCTGATTGAGAAAGTTGGCGATGAGTACCGGCAAACCTATCGCGGTGAAGCCCCGACCACGGTGGAAGCGCCGTTCGAAGATGTGACACGCGGGGTGTTGAACGCGATTGCGGAAATTGAAGAACTCTCCGGACGGAAAATCCTCGACGGCGATCAGATCATTACGCCCTCTCGCGATGCGACGACCGGTGTCGATATCTATATTTCGACCAGCAGCGCGGGCGGCGGATTGCAAATGATGGTAACGGGGGTCGTGCAAAACATGACAGGGGAGAGCGCGCAACGGGCGGCGCTGGGGGCTGGCGCGATTGTGATCGATGTGCTCGCCTCGAACGACGGCCGGTTGCCGCATGAAAAAATCGAGCGCATTCGTACGATGAGGCCGGACATGATCCTGATGTCCGGCGGGACGGATGGGGGGGCGGTCACCCATGTGGTCGAGATGGCGGAGTACATTTCGGCAGCGGAGCCACGCCCCCGGTTCGGGGCCACTTTCAAGCTTCCGTTGATCTATGCGGGGAACAAAGATGCGCAGCCGCAAGTGAAGAAGATTCTGGGCGAGAAAGCCGCGTTGGTGCTGACGGACAACATTCGGCCAGTGCTGGAACGAGAGAATCTCGCACCGGCGCGGAACAAAATTCACGACTTGTTTCTCGAGCATGTCATGCAGCAGGCGCCGGGCTACAAGAAACTGATTGAGATGGCCGGTGCGCCGATCATGCCGACGCCGGCGGCGGTCGGCGTCATCATGGAAACGATTGCTAAACGGGAACATTTGAACTTGATTGGGGTGGACATCGGCGGCGCAACCACAGACGTGTTCTCGGTCTTCGAGGGACTCTTCAATCGAACCGTCAGCGCAAACCTCGGGGTGTCGTACAGTATTTCCAACGTATTGGCGGAAGCCGGGCTTGCCAATATCATGCGCTGGGTTCCGTTTACGATCGACGAACAGACGCTCCGCAACCGGATCAAGAACAAGATGATCCGGCCGACGACGATTCCGCAAACGCTGGACGAGTTGCAGATCGAACATGCAATTGCCCGCGAGGCGCTCCGGCTCGCTTTGATCCATCATAAATCTCTCGCGACGGCTCTCAAGGGCATACAACAAGAACGCACGATTTCGGATGTGTTCGAGCAGCAGCAGTCCGGCAAGACACTCATCGACATGCTCAAGTTGGATTTGATTGTCGGGAGCGGTGGGATTCTGTCCCATGCACCGCGCCGCGTGCAATCGATGCTGATGATGGTGGATGCCTATGAACCGCTCGGGGTGACGAGGCTCTCAGTGGACAGCATCTTCATGATGCCGCATCTCGGCGTGCTCTCGACGATCGATGAGAAGGCGGCGACCGATGTGTTTGTCCGCGATTGCATGGTCTACCTAGGAACCTGTATCGCACCGATCGGGCAGGGGAAGGACAGGGATCGGTGCGCGGACTATGTCATCACGTTTGCCGACGGGCGAATCGACAAAGGGGCACTCGCATTCGGCGACTTGCGACTGATTCCCTTAGCTGGCGATCAGAAGGCTTCGATCGCAATCCAGCCGGTAAAACAGGTGAATCTCGGAGCAGGGGCGGGAGTGTCGGTCACACGAGAGGTGCAAGGCGGCGTGGTGGGACTCTTCCTCGATGGGCGCGGGCGTCCATTGCAGTTGCCGACCGATCACACGGCCAGAGTCGCAGCGTTGACGAAATGGTACAACGCAGTCGGGCTGTACCCAGCTGCGAGTTAGAAGTTCTGAGTTGTAAGTTTATAGTTGTTTGGATGGGACATTAACTCAGAACGCAGCACTCAAAACTCAGAACTTTACCTATGCCTCACAGTTACACTCCAGGCCTCACCGTCACAGAGCAGACCACGGTCCGTCGTCGCCGTATGTTGTCGTTGCCCGGCAGCGTGCTGGTCACGACCGGGGAGACCGTGCGCGCAAATCAGGCAGTAGCTCGTGCGGAATTGCCAGGGAAGGTCTATCCCCTGAATCTCGCCAATCAGTTGGGTGTGGCCCCGGATGAAATTCACGAATATCTGATCAAGAAGGTCGGCGATCCGGTGCAGAAGGACGAGATTCTGGCCGAGAACAAACCGCTCATCAAGTGGCTGAAGACAGAGGTTCGCTCGCCGATCACCGGCGTCGTGGAATCCGTTTCTTCCGTCACGGGGCAGGTGCTGTTGCGGGAGCCGCCGCGTGTGCTGGAGCTATTGGGCTATGTCGACGGGCGCATTGTCGAGGTGATTCCGCAGCAAGGTGTCGTGGTTGAAACGAATTGCAGTCTGGTGCAGGGGATCTTCGGCATCGGCGGTGAAACCAGGGGCGAGATTGTGATCGCCGTGACGTCGCCGGACAAAGCGCTCACGCCGCGCCACCTCACCGCGGACATGAAAGGCAAGGTTGTCGTGGGTGGCTCCTTCATCTCGTCGGAGGCGCTGGCTCGCGCAAAAGAGGTGGGGGTTGCGGGTTTGGTGATTGGCGGCATTCACGATAAGGATTTGCGCGCACTGCTGGGCTACGACCTTGGCGTAGCCATCACGGGCACAGAACAGGTCGGCTTTACCCTTATTCTTACCGAAGGGTTCGGCTCCATCCCCATGGCCGGCAAAACATTTGCCCTTTTCTCTGCCCATGCAGGACAACCGGCGTCTATTTCAGGTGCCACGCAAATTCGTGCGGGCGTCATTCGTCCGGAGATCATCATTCCCAAA
The DNA here is from genome assembly GCA_038200765.1 of Nitrospirales bacterium. Lineage (GTDB taxonomy): Bacteria > Nitrospirota > Nitrospiria > Nitrospirales > Nitrospiraceae > Palsa-1315. The sequence goes on along the minus strand of JBBRRK010000003.1, from coordinate 12,044 downwards.
CAGGCAGACGCAGCGGGCGATCACGGTGCGGACACCGTGCCGCAGCGGGAAGGTATCAGGATCGGCGACCAGGTGCGCATCATTCGAGATCCGTTGTTCGGCAAGATCGGCGAAGTCGCGAGTCTGCCGGCCGATCTCCAGAAGATTCCGACCGAGAGTGACGTGCGTGTGATGGAAGTCCGTTTTGCCGACGGCAGCACTGCGGTCATTCCGCGGACGAATATCGAATTGATTGAAGGTTCGTAAGCGTGAAAGGTGAAACGTTACACGTGAAACGTCGAGGACACCAGGTCCTGGTGGCATCGGTGCTCCTGCTCGTGGCTGTTCTGAGTCAGTCATGGCTACCGGTGTTTGCGCAGACTGCCGAGACAAAGAAGACCCTCTCGCCCCCTCAGGATGTTCGTGTGTTCGATACAGCGAGCGACGGAGGCGACAACCTGACTGTGATTTGGGCCCCGGCCTCTGACGATAGTGCCGCAATCAAGTATCAGGTCCTGCTCAGCGAGGGACCCACGCCGCCGGATCCTGCTGCGATGAAAGTTGTGGCGGAGTTCCCTGCGAATCAGCGCTATGTCCGTGAATCCAAGTGGCCCTGGTGGACGCGGCCGACGACCGGAGATCAGCATCAGTTTGCGCTGAGGAATGGGAAAGGAGTCGAGCTCAAAAACTGGACGACCTACTTTGTGACCGTGGCGAAGGTCTCTGGCGACAATCGAGCTTTGGCCACGCCGGTTCAGGCTACGCCACAACCGAACTGGATCAACTGGAATCAGATCAACAATCTCCTGTTGGCGCTCCTGTTCGGGGGCATCATGTTTTATGCCATTGGTACAGCCAGAAAACGGGAGATTTTTCTCAGGCGTATTCCCGGCCTCGACGCGGTGGATGAGGCCATCGGCCGCGCGACCGAGTTAGGCAAGCCGATCCTGTATCTTACCGGCGCCCACGACATGAGCGATCCCTCCACCATTGCCGCAGCGGTCATTCTCGGGCGTGTGGCCAAACGTACGGCCGCCTATGGGACCGATTTGCTTGTGCCGCACCGCGATCCGATTACCATGGCCGTCTGCCAGGAAATTACCAAGCAGGCCTATCTGGAAGCCGGCAAGCCCGATCTCTATAAGGACGATTCCAATTTCTTCATTACGTCGGATCAATTCAGCTATACCGCGGCGGTAGACGGCATCATGCTGCGCAAAAAGCCGGCGGCGAATTTCTTTATGGGGCATTATTTCGCCGAGGCATTGCTGTTGACAGAAACAGGCGCGAGCACCGGCGCGATCCAAATCGCCGGGACGGACGCGGACCACCAGTTACCGTTTTTCGTCACGACCTGCGACTACACCTTGATCGGGGAGGAGCTCTACGCCGCCAGTGCCTATCTCTCCAGAGAACCGGTTCAAGTCGGCACACTGCGCGGACAAGACATCGGCAAGGCGCTCATCCTCGGCGTCCTCGGCATCGGGACCATACTGGCCACTCTCGGGGTCATGCTTGACGCGCAGTGGCCACAAGTATTTCTGGACGTATTCAAGGACGTGAAATGATCTTCCTCCGCCGACAAGTCCCGCTCCTGATCACGCTCATTACCGGCATCGTATTCGCGGCGCAATACTATGTGCCGCACCCAGCATCGGAGCAGATGCTGACCTCCGTCACCAAGTGGCTCCAGATCATCGGCGGGTTCGCACTGGTATTGGGCGTCAGCAGCCTATTCCACGTCCATGCCATCAAGATCCGGCGCAAAGAAGCGGGATGGGGCTATAGTTTCGTCCTCTATGTCGGCATGCTGGCGACTATTGCGGTTGGCCTGTGGTCGAACGGCAAGGAAGCCATCGACGGCACCATGACGGCCTTTGGGTGGGTCTATAACTTTATGATGGTCCCGCTACAGGGGACGATGTTCGCCATTCTCGCGTTCTTCATCGCCTCGGCTGCCTATCGGTCGTTCCGCGCGCGGAGCCGCGAGGCGGCGGTGCTCCTTATTGCGGCGGTGATCGTCATGATGGGCCGTGTCCCGCTCGGAGAATATCTGATCCCGATCAGCGGCGACCTGTCTCAGTGGATCTTGAACGTGCTGAATGCGTCGGTGCGGCGTGCGATCCTGATCGGCGTCAGCCTCGGCACGGTCGCGCTTTCTATCAAGATTATCTTCGGCATGGAACGGTCGTATCTTGGGGGCGGCAAGGAGTAGGACGTGAAACGTGAAAGGTTAGACGTAAAACGCAGGGATCAGGAGAACGTGTTCGAGTTCTTGAACCATCTTGAAACGTTTCACCCTTCACGTTTTACGTTTCACGAGGCCTCGGCATGACCTTCACTGAACGTATGCTGAAGATCGACCGGCGGATCATCTTCCTGGTGATCGGCCTCTGCACGCTCTTGCCGCTGCTCTACCCGGTTGGATTGCCGATCAAGATTTCGCCGGAGGTCCGCGGGGTGTACGACCATATCGAGTCGCTCCCCGAGGGGTCCGTATTCCTGCTCTCGCTGGACTTCGATCCGGCGTCGAAGCCCGAGCTGCATCCTCAAGCGATTTCGTTGCTGCGTCATGCCTTCAGGAAGAACCTCCGCGTGATCGCGATGACACTCTGGGTCTCCGGCACCGGCATGGCCGACCAGGTCGTCACGCAGGTCGCCCGCGAGATGGGCAAGGAAAGCGGGAAGGATTATGTGTTCCTCGGCTGGAGCCCCGGCGGGACCGCCGTTATCATCAACATGGGGCAGGACCTCTATGGCGCGTTCCCAGCCGACTACAGCGGTAAACCCACGAGGGGTTTATCAGTCTTGCAAGGCGTCACGAGTTTGCGCGATGTGAACTATGCCGTCAGCTTGGGCGCCGGCAATCCCGGTGTGGAAGCCTGGTATGTCTTCGGCAAGGACAAATACAAGTTTGAGCTCGGCGGCGGCTGCACGGGTGTGATGGCGCCTGGGCTCTATCCATTGTTGCGCAGCGGGCAGATCAATGGCTTGATCGGTGGCCTGCGAGGTGCGGCAGAATATGAAATTCTCATCGACCAGAAGGGCCAGGCTGTCGCCGGCATGGATGCGCAGTCGGCCACCCATCTTGCCATCATTGTGCTGGTCCTTATGTGTAACCTGTTCTACTTCTCATCGCGCAACAGAGTTCGACAGCAGGGCCAGGCGGGGGCATAACGAACGATGTCGATTGAGTTGATCATTGGGGCGTGGGTGGCGACGGGGTTGACCCTCTTCATCTTCACGTTTCTCTATCAGGACAACCCGCTCTTCAAACTGGCTGAGAATCTCTATGTCGGCGTATCGGTCGGCTACACGATCGTCAAGACCTACGACACAGTGATCGTGCAGCTCATCTGGAAGCCGATCGTCGAGAACGGGGAATGGTCTCTATTGATTCCTGTTGCTATCGGGACGCTCATGCTCACGCGCTATGTCCCAAAGGCGGCATGGCTGTCACGTTATGCGTTCGCCTTCATTGTGGGCGTCGGGTCAGGGCTCGCGATCCCACGGACCATCTCGTCATTTATCTTGAAACAGATCGAGGACACGGTTCGCCCGCTCTTGACGTTGGTACCGGGAGAAGGCGTCACCTTTACGTGGAGTCTCTTGAATCCCGCCAGCAGCCTGAACACCATTATCATCCTGGTCGGCGTCAGTTCGGTGCTGTTCTACTTCTTTTTCTCCGTCGAGCATACGGGGCCAGGCAAGGTTGTAGCCCGCACGGGCATTCTATTCCTGATGATCGCCTTCGGTGCAGCCTTTGGCTATACCGTGATGGCCCGCATGTCGCTCTTGATCGGGCGATTGACCGATCTCATCGAGTTCACCGATCCCTCCTATGGCCGTCCGAGCCTTTGGCTTGCGGGGTTGACCATCCTCGCCTTGGTGGTCATGGCTCGCCGGTCGAGCAGAAAGCAGCCGAAAGAAGAGTAGCAGGATGCTGAAAACGTCCGCCAGTATCGTTCTCGCATCGTTCAGGCCCTCAACGTACCCCAGAGGGTACGTCTCGGCCCTTCACTCGCTGCCGCCTTGCTGAACGGCCTTTTTGAACATCCTGGAGGAGTGTTCTCCAAATGAACCAGCCCAGTGGTTGCAGCTTCGGTAAATGCTTCGTTACAATGGGCGCTCAAAAAAGGAGCGTCATGACCACTTCTCCCAGCACTGCGAACGATCCCAAACAGTATCCCGCGCTGCGCAATTTGCAATTCTCGCCGATTAAAGAGGGTGAGGAGCAGTACATGGTCCTGTGGGACCCGACTGGACTAAGCACAGACAAGCTTGTGTTGCCGCTCAACTATTTTTTCATTATTCAGCATTTTGACGGCGAGCACTCGCTGGCTGAAATCGGAGCGCTCTATCTCAAACGATTTGGAGAATTTCTGGTGCCAAGCAAGATAGAGCAGCTGGTCTCCGATCTGAATGAGAAGCTGTTCTTGGAAGGCCAGCGTGCCGAGGACGCGCGCCGGCTGGCGCGGGAGGCCTATCGCGAGAGCCCACTTCGCAGTGCAGCCTTTGCTGGACGGGGGTACGAAGCCGACGGCGCGAAACTGAAAAAACAAATCGACGGATTCTTTACCTCCCAAGAAGGACCGGACTTCAAACCATCAGAGAACGCGGGTAAGAAGATCAAAGGCCTCGTTGCCCCGACCTATGACCTGAAACAAGCAGGGCCGATCTATGCCTGGGCCTATAAAGAACTGCAAGATTCGGAGCAGCCGGATCTGTTCGTCATCATCGGCACGGCCTCTGCCGGATTGGACCACGTGTTTGCCGTGACGGATAAGGATTTCGAGACGCCTCTCGGTGTCGTATCGGCCGACCAACCGATCCTGAGTCAGCTTAAGGCCACGCTCCCGGAATTTTTCGAAGACGATCTATGCCATCAAGCGGAGCAGGCTGTGGAGTTTCAGCTCCCATTTCTACAGGACATCGTGGGGAGTAAGAAGCCCTTCACTATCGTTCCAATCTTAAGTGCCTTTTCCGCGTCGAGCTTAGGAGATCCGACCGTTCGTGAATCGGTCGACCAGTTCTTGACCGGGCTGCGAGAGGTGCTTACGCAATCGGGGAGGGCCTACTGCGTAATCGCAGCGGGCGAGCTGGCGCATCTGGGCATGCGCTATGGAGACAAGGCGCCTCCAACGGACTTCTCCTTCCATCGCTGCATGCAGTTCGACCTGGAAATGTTGAAGCCGGTGGAGGAGCGGCAGCCGGAAGCATTCGCCGACTACATCAGAAAAGAACAGGACCAGCGCCGGATCTCCGGCTTCTCACCCATCTATTCCTTGCTGCGCTTGATCGAAGCAGAGACTGGGCAGGTGTTGCGCTACGATCGCGGAATTACCGATCAGTACAACTCGACGGTCACGTACGCCAGCATGGCCTTCTTTTAACGGCTGCTGAAAAAGGGAGCGGGGTAGCTGGGACGATCCCTGTGCTCGCGCAACGCGCGGTCGCGGACTCTCCTCGTTGGACGCGCGCAGTTGGGATCATCCCAGCCACCCCTTAGTAAGCGCTAGTTCGCTGCGGCCTCGTTGGATGACCTTTTTGATCAGCCTACTAGAAATGCATCGATTCACTGATCATGCAGGTGAGATTGTTGACAAGCTCTTAACCGGCGAGGAAAATTGTGTTGCAGTGCCTGATATGTGGGGTTGGGACATGCCTGCCAACGTAAGCGATATTTAGCCACTAATATGGCCAGTAAAATACAAGAACGTATCTATGCAGAGAAAGCAAAGGAACTTCTGGGTTGGGATTGTCAATTCAACGAGATTCCTGAGCCGGTGGATTTTGAAGTCAGCAATGGTGATGGTACCACTTGGGGGATTGAGGTCCGAAACGTGTATAAGTCTGAGGACGAAACCAAGGGATCTACTGAGAAGAAGGATGAATCGGTTGGATCTCGGGTGTTACTCAATTTAGCCCGTGACTATTATGCTGCTGACGGATCTCCTATCCAAGTTGAGGTGCGCGGGGCCTCCTCCCTTCGATCTCATCATACGAACATTCTGTCAGTTCTACTTGGGCGATGTCCCGGAGTCCCTGGGTCACTTGAGACGATAAACGTTTCATCAGATCTTGTGCTGTACATCGATGATCTTCCGAAAAGTCTGGCGGGCTACTTACGTTGGCAAGTGCTTGACTACTATGTCGGATGGGTGCGTTCGATTAATCAAACCGAACTTCAGAATGCCATTGATGCTAAGGCTACCAAGTTGGCAGCTTACAAAGCCAAGTATGAAAGGATAGATTTGTTGCTTGTCGCAGATCGAGTTTTTGGTTCGGGTCGACTGTCACTCCTGGCTGATGTGCAGGTCAATAATCCTGGGTTCGACAACATTTACTTTCTGTCATACCCTGAGGCGATTCAGCGTATTGGCGGCGAGTGTTGAAATCACGGAATATCAAGGGTCGGTCTACAGTGGGGCGGCGGGGTCACTTGAAAGAGCTTATCGGTCGTCGGTTGCCTTGTCATCGACCCCCACCCGTCCAGGGGAGATGTTGTTGGAGGAGTTCGTCAAGCTCCTGGCCATTACTCAGTCGGAGTTGGCCTCGCGTCAGGGTATTTCGTTTCCCAGACTCAACGAGATCATGCGAGGCAAGCGGGCAATTACATCCGACACGGCTCTTCGTCTGGCGCGTGTGATCGGGATGTCGGCAGATTTCTGGCTCGGATTGCAGTTTGACTGGGATCTGTGGCATGCCATGCGCGGTTCGAAAGCAATCGCGATTGATAGGCTTGAACCACGACGCACCTCGGCCTAATCCGCTACTTCCTTATCACAGGCAGCCTGGTTGATTCTCTATTGCGTACGTCGAACGAGCACCTTCTGAGCGTGCGCGTTCCGCGAGCAGGAGGACGACCAGGCTGCCCAGCTCTATTCCTTCACCGTCAATGTCATCGTAATGGGTTGTAGGGGATTATCGAATTCGTCGCGGGGGGCGGCGACGATCTTGTCCACCACATCCATGCCTCGAAAGACCTCGCCGAAGACGGTGTAGGTTCGGTCCAGTCCGCTGCTGTCATCGACACAGATATAGAACTGCGAGCCGTTATCGTTGGGATCTCTCGTGCTGTTGCTCTCGCGAGGGACTTTCGCCATGCCGATCGCGCCCCGTTTATGCGGTCGATCGCTGGTTTCCGGATTCAGCCAGTAGCCAGGACTGCCGGATCCGTGCAGGGCACGGTCTGCAGTCTTACTCAGCGGGTCGCCGCCCTGAATGATGAATCCGGGAACAACGCGATGGAAGGTGGTTCCATCATAGAACCCCATTTTGGCGAGTTTGAGAAAGTTTTCGACGTGACGTGGTGCGTCGTCCGGGTAGAATCGAATCTTGATTTCGCCAAGCGGCGTCGTAATGGTGACGCGCGGATCGATTTTTTGAAATTGCATGGTCATTTGATCAATCTAGCAAGGGGACCGTTCAAGAGGCAAGAGACGTGAAAGGTGAAATGTACAAGGTGAAATGTTTCGGAGGCCTCAAGAGCTCGGACGAATCTCTCTGCTTCATATGGTTCACGTCTAACCGTTCACGTTTCACGATTCAGTCCCTTCCCCGGATCGATTTTGAGCCACAAGATCCCGCCTATGATGGCCACGGCTGCAGCCACACCTAACGAGACCGGCCAGCCCCACTGATGGGCCAGCCACGGTGTCAGCGTCGGTGAGATGGCGCCGCCGATATTGGCGCCGGTGTTCATGAGCCCTGACAAGGTCCCTGCATGGGCTTTGGACAGATCGGTGGTGGAGGCCCAGTAGGCGCCAACCGCAAAATAGAGCCAGCCTGCGCCGAATGACAGACTCGTGATCGCCCAAAAGGGAGACTCGACGACGCCACCCACCGCAATCGTTGATCCTGCCAGGACCATGCCGGTCATGCCTGTCACTGCCCGTCCGGTGGTGAGCCCGTAGCGGGCCGCGAGTCGATCGGTCACCCAGCCGCCCAGGGGACAAAAGATCAACATGGCTACAAAGGGGGCTGAGGCATAGAATCCGCCGCGGAGCATATCGAATCCTCGAACATTCACGAGATACAAGTAGAACCAGGACAGATAGACATAGGCGACATAGCCGAGGCAACTGTAGCTGACCACCAGCCACCAGATGGTGGGGGTCCGGCTGAATGTTCGCCAGGGCACGGCTGTGGTGGTGGATGAGGGCTCACGTGTGAGCAGGGCCTGTTCACCGGCATTGACCCAGGGATGTTCGTGCGGGTGGTTGCGCGACAGGAACCACCAGAGGAATGCCATTCCGATTCCGAGCAGGCTCGCGAGATAGAACACGGTCGGCCATCCCCAGTTCACCATCACCCAGGCGGCAATGGGCGGGGTCATGGCGGAACCTAATCCAATACCTCCGATCGCGATTCCGATGCCAAGACCTCGCCTATCAGCCGGGAGCCAGTTGGTGACGGCACGATTGAAGGCAGGCAGTGCCACGGCTTCTCCCACACCCAGCGAAAACCGCACGAGCATCAGCGCTCCGACAACCCCAAAGAGGCTCGCGATCGACGTGGCCGCCACCATGGCGGTGAAGGCAGTGCAGATCGACCACCAGAGGAGCGCGACCGTGAGCACCACGCGGACTCCCCAGCGATCGGCCAGCCATCCACCAGGAATCTGAAACAGGGCGTAACCGAGGACGAAGGCCGAGAAGACCCAACCCATCTCTTGATCGGTCACCCCATAGGCCGGCATCATCTGACGCGCGGTTACGGAAATATTGACGCGGTCGATATAGGTGACGACGCTGATGAGAAACAGCAAGGCGAGGATGAGCCAGCGGATCCGTGATGGGCGAGTCGTGAGTATGTTCACAAGGTTGAGTCGTGCGGTCTGTCCATGGGGATGCCGGTGCCGGATTATACCGAGTCCTGGTGAGGGGCACTACTGGCAGAAAAATGGAGGGAGGCCTGATTGGTCTCCTTTGCTCGTGCAACGCGCGGGCTTAGAAGTGTGGGATAGAGAGTCGCCAGGCCATCTTTCTTGCTCGCAGAACGAGCATGATGAAAATGATGGGAAGGACACCCACGTTGTCCCTGTGCTCCTGGAACAGATGAGGGGATGGAGGCTGATGATCTTCTGTGCTCGCGTAACGCGCGGCCTCAGAAGGCCCTCGTTGGACGCGCAACTTGCATTCAGCCAGCGGCCTCTGATGTCTACATGAACTATGCCTGATCCTGTTCGTGTCAGATCGATACTCCGGACGATACTCTCAGACATTTTCGCCTCTGCGGTCATGTGGGTAGTGGAGGTGTGAGGCGCAGGGGATGTCCGCTCGGTCACGAGTTTGGGTGAGATTTGAAATAACCTGCGTCATGCATTGGAGCTCGCTGTCCTCGTGTCGCCCATTGATGATGTGGTTTTGATCCAGATCTTGTTGCGTGACACACATTTTCGAGGAGTGGGTCATTGGTTTTCCAGAACGTGCTTGCAGAGATTGCTCAATCTTGGTGCTTCTTCCGGTGGCATCTTGGCGAGTGCGTCGGGAGGTATCAGTGGCCCGCTTTCTATGGTCGTGAGACGTATTTCCCAGGCGCAGGGTTTGGCATTGAAAGAATCGGCGAGCGCGAAGGGGGTTATACCTGTGATGAGGGGGGCCAGTATGATCCCAAGGACGATTCGCATCACGGAACTATTACGCATCCAGGTCAGCCTCGTCATGTTCGCTCCACTTCGGTTCAAAGTTGACTAATGTGGGAAAATAACGCGGGCGTGGTACCCATTTACGTCCGAATGGTCCATATCTGTGTGAAGGCATGATGCTCGAGGGCATTCGAGGTCACTCCAGGGCGTGTGCGGGATTCTGTAGAAGCTCGAATCCCTGCGTCGCTATCTCCAGCCTCCCACGGAGAGACGTGCCAGCACTAGAAATGATGGGGCAAACCATCGATGCGTGAACCTATGCCGGTGCCAATCCGGTCGTCGGTCCGACAACTCAAAAAGGCGGTGGGTTTTAGGATCAGCGCCCTGCATCAAGGAGGAAATCGACTGGTTAGCTGGTAAACGATGGTGCCAGGGCTCTTGCAGGTAAGAAATTGGGTTTTGTTTGCTCTATTTGGTTTGATTGGATGGACTCGGTTCTGTCGGCAGTTACTTGAGCCATAAGTAACTGGCCGCGAGCTGGACGAACGACAGGAAGGAGAGCGCGGTCTTGTCGTACCGAGTTGCCACCTGACGGAAAGGCTTGAGGTACCCCAACATCCGTTCCACCAGATTGCGCTCCTTGTACAGCGCGGTGTCGTAGTCGCGGAGGACCGTCCGGTTCGATCTCGGAGGGATCACCGCCAAGGCCCCGGTCTCTTGAATCCATGTGATCAGCTCATCCGCATCATAGCCCTTGTCGGCCAGCACGGCGTGGGCCTGTTGCGCCTGCGGCGTGTTGATGGGCGCGAATGATGGTGGCATCAATCATCAGCCATTCCGTGTCGGCATCGACCGCCAGGGTATTGAACATCATTTGCCAAATCCCGGCTTTCGCCCACCGTCGGAACCGTTAGTGGACACCAGACCATCGCCCGTACACATGGGGCTACGAGCGCCAAGGCGCGCCGGTGCGACCGAGCTACATCACCGCCTCGATAACGCGCCGATTATCGCCTGTGCGGCCCACATCGCCAGCTTTGCCGGGGAGCGAATCGTTGATCCGCTCCCACTGAGCCTCCCGTAAATACGTTGTATAGTCCATGAGAACCTCCTTGGTGGGGAGGTTCTCGCGCAATTTTCACTGAATGTCGACAGAGCCTAGACAAACCAGATGAACAGAACAAACCAAACAGACTAATCGAAACATTCCGCCAGTCTCGCTCGGCTATCCTGGGTGGTCTCGTCATGATGGACCTGCTCGCGGTCCCACCGCAGCTTTCTCCGTCGCCGTCTCTTGGACAGAAAACTATTCTCAAGAAGTAAGCCATTCGGGAACGATTCGACCGGCTGGCATCGAAGCGAGAATTTTGGCAGCAGAGGGCATCCTATTATTCTCCTTCGCCGAATACCCCGTAGCTTGCTACGGGGATGAAGGCGAGGAGAGCCCTCCGTAGCCATGGCGAAGGCGGGTAGTGGTTTCGGAGAATTTCGCAAGATACCCCGCAGCTTACTGCGGGGAACTTCATTAGGCTCTGCGCACAGTGAAATGGATAAATGAGAGAGCATGTGGCCTTCCCACTCCGCAGCCAGACTGGGTTTGATCGAGGGCGGCGAGCCCTCGAGTCTTGTCCGAGATCTGTGGCAGACTCCTGGTGGCCGTTGTCCAGGAGGACCGATGAAACACTCCCAGACGCTCTCCCTGTTGTTCTCCTTTCCAGGATTCCGGGCGCGCCGTCAACGGCAGGGGAACGTTGGCGATCCCCACGCCCGACTCGTCGTCTTCGTCCGGCGGAAAAAACAGCCGTGTGCTCCGTCTGTGGGACCCTGCACCGCACCGTCTATGCCCGCACGACAGGCCGGGTGCAGGATACCGATGCCGCGGGCTGGCGTCTGTATCTGGCCTTTGAGCAACGGCGCGTAGCCGGTGCGCGCTGTCAGGGGGGAAGGTGGAGCGCCTGAACGGGCTGGCCCAGAACCCGCGCGATACGCAACGGTTCGCTCACCACGTCGGCACCCTGTGCCGGGACATGTCGAACAAGGCCGTCGCTCAGCGGCTGCACCTGCCTGAGCACACGGTCAAGGATCGGGACCGGCGGTCCATGCCGGCCTGGCTGGCTAAGACACCGCAGCTGGTCCCGCAGGTCATCGGTGTGGATGAACGGTCCATCAAGAAGGGCCACACGTATCGCATTGTGGTCAGCGACCTGGAGCGCGGCCGCCCGATCTGGGTCGGGGGAACAGGTCGGACCGAAGCCGATCTGGATCGCTTTTTTGCCGAGCTGGGCCCGAAGAAAACGGCCCGGATTCGGTTGGCGGTCATGGACAGGTGGGGCAGGCGTTCCGCAACTCCGTGCAGGCGCATGCCCCCCAGGCGCAGGCACTGTTCGACAAATTCGACATCCTGCGCCATCTGGCCGAGGCGATGGATCAGGTCCGCCGCGCCGAGTCCAAGCGGGGCGCGGCGAAGGACCGCGCC
>JBBRRK010000002.1:0-45129 GCA_038200765.1 Nitrospirales bacterium | reverse complement strand
AAGCATCAGCGGCGCAGGACTCGTCGTTCGCACACGGTTGATCGGGACTTGACCGGCGGCGACACCATCGACGTAGAGCCTCAACGTCACGTTGTCATACGTCATCGCCAGGTGGCTCCACTGGCCCACTGTGAGGACTGGACCCTTGAGAGAGAAGGCGTTCCCCGCACCCTCGCCGATGTTGACCATTGCGACGGGCTTGCCAGCCGTGTCGATCGCCAACCCATAATACCCATCGCTCCGTTCGTGGAGCCCCACGTTGGCAAGCGTCGAGTTCCAATTTGCATTCGCGAAGCTGGCAGGCTTGACCCAGAGGGACAGGGTCAGCTTTTGTGGCGAGAGTGTGCCTGGATTGGTAATGTGCACGTAGTCATTCGTTCCGTTCAGGCTGAGGCCTCCTCCGAACCAGCCGCTCGTCCATACGGGCTTATTCATCAAGTCCCCCGCAAGGCCATTGCCTGACGCATCGGCAACTATCGATCCGCTCCCATCGTCTAATTTCCAGTGACCGGCTGGAGATGCCACGGGTGGTGTCGCGGGAAGGGGGGCACCGCTTGCTTTCAGATAGAGAACCGCAGGCCCATTAAAGGGCGGCGTAAACGATTGATCTCCCCCCACGGCTCCAACGGTCCCAGTCCCAGCAATGTTCCCTGTCGCTGGGTTGAACCACTCGTAGGCGTAGGCCCCGCCCGAAAGATTGACGGTAAACGGTCCGTTTTCTGGTTGGTAGACAAGATATTCTTTGCCCGCACTCGCCAAACAATAGTTTGTAGAGGAAAGAGCGTTCAGTGGAGTCATACCAGCCAGGTTCATCCGAGTCGCATAGGATCGGGTATGCCCCATGGCCGATCGTCCTGCTGCCCACCCAGAAAAGCCAGTGGTGTCTTCCATCAAAATGGGATGGTGGCCACGCGTGAAACTTTTCCAGATCCAGGCCCGTGTAAACACCGGATCGTTCTGAAAGAGTGAGTACCCTATGTGATCGGTGTCCAGAATGCTGACTCTGGTTCCATTCGATGCCGGAGGGTTGCTGCTATAGGGATCGCTCAAGCTATTGTATGTCGCTGCTGCGAAGGAGGTCCATTCGCCAGGGTTGGTCAAGAGCAGGCTGTTGCTGATCTGCTCCGCCCCGGTCATACCCACGAGGTGCTGCTTCGGTTTTCCTGCCTCATAGTTCTTAATCACGTTGATGATGTGAAACTGCCAGGCAGGATCGCCCACGGTATCTCCGTTCGAGACCTCATAGATCACGTTGTCGAGATCGTTGACGGTGTCGATCACTTTCCGAACATATGCTTCTTGTGCTTGGGTGACAGCCGCCACCTGGAGCGTATGCGTTTCTTCCCCGTTGCCGTCGCCATTCGGGTCTCCATGTACCCCGCTGACATTGTTGTTGATGTTGTAGGGATGATAGCGCCAGACGTTTCGATTGGGGACGAGATCGTTGGCATTCCAGGCCGTCCGAAAGTTGAACAACATGATGCCGACATAGATCCCACGATCGCGGGCGGCTATCACCCGTGACCGCAGACGGTCGAAATAGGCTTGATCGAACTGATTGAGGCTAAACTTGGGCAAGCCGTCAGCCGCGCTGCCAGGGCCCGTCCTGGCGTATGGCAACGGCGATGCTCGCTGGTACCAAGGAGAACTGCCGATAAATCCTGGGGCGGGCGTGAGCCCGCCATCGCCTCGAGGGGATTCAGAGATCCAGAGACGGATAAAATTATGATTGTTGGCCTGGAGCAGTCCGAGGTAACTCGTATAGTTAAAGGGGCTCGTCTCACCGTCCTGCAGGTTGTACCAGGTGTGCGAACCGGTGAGATACACAGCCTGCCCTGTCGGATCAGCAAAGTAACGCGGGTTCGTCGGATGCACAAGCAAAGGACCCGTAGCTGGGCTGGATTGGGCGAAGAGATGCGATGGGCCAAAGACGACCGTGAGACACAGGATGATGATTGATGTCAAGATTATTCTTGCCCCAGTTTGCACGGTTGTGACTCCATTTCTAATAGTAATGACTCCGTCCATCATCGGTTTTGCCTTCAATCTAGTTGTGATCGCGTACGAGTGGCTGGTCACTGAGCGATCCGTCTGTGTATGGCATTCTTCATTCGCGTGTGTTGTGTCCTATCTATCGCCCTCGACTCCCCCTTAACGGGAGGCCAGCTACGATGTCACATGGCCTTTCATCGTTCTGCTGGTTACGCTATTTGGTGTGGTTCAAAAATTGTATAAAAGAAAAAAAGACATGAGGACTAATTACTTCTTTTCAGTAGTAACGCAACTCACGTGCCACGGGAAAACAGTGGGTATTAAAAAGGAGCGCCTGTCTGCAACAGTGTTCGGACATTTCAGTGCTGGCCTGTTGTAACTACATGACTTGCTAAAGCAATTGCGCTCCAATGGGTATTATTAACTTGAACTCTTCGTGCACGCGAAAGAGGAGTCCGGCACATTGGTGCATGAAATACTCCGATGTATGGGTGTAGGAAAATGCATACGTAGATGCCACAGAGTGCTCATCCGGCTGATGGATCAGCTGCGTTGCACACGTTTCGACGATGCATGGCCCGATATCCGACCTGCTATCCCACACTGTTGCTCTCTCATCTCAATCAGTTTCTGGCCCTCGCCTTCGCATCATTGACGTTTCAGGAGAGTTTTGGTGCCCATTTGATCACGCTCTACCATCGCGGCAGCCGCAGTGATATCGCCAGGAGTACGCTCGCCGATCCCTGTGAGACGCGCGACTGGCGCGTCTCTCGCGACTTCACATTGATCCTCATCCACGCGGCTCGCCTGCGCAGGAACATTAGCCTCGCCAGCCTCTGCTTTGTGCTGCTTCCTCGCTCCACCGCCGAAAACATTGATGCCCCTGGTAGTTCTCATATTACCTTCCAAGATTCAGTGGAGACCTGTTATATTCAGTCGGCACATTTTCGAGGTCACCCATGGACATGTTGATGATCGTGTTTCGCAGTTCCCTGAAAGAACGCGTGTATGAGGTATTGCGGACGTGCGGAGTCATGGCCTACACCGAAATTCCCGAGACGGTTGGGACGGGACAGTCGGGATCGACGGAAGGGGCCTCATTCTATGCAGGAGAGAACAGTATTATCCTGGTCTCGCTCGAACCAGCTCAACGTGACAAGGTCGCCAACGCGGTGAAGGCCTGGTGCGCAGAGGCGCAGCGCTCTGGTTGGATCAAACCAGCCATTCGAGTATTCTGCTGGCCCTGCACACAGCTCATTTAATCATAGGCCTGCTTCAGCATAAGCTGACGGCTTCTTGGAACACCTCTCGGCACCGAATCACGATCCGCTTCGAGGCTCTCTATGGCACGGCGCACCAAGACTCAGCTGCAACAAACCTATCGAGAGCAGGCGCTCAAAATGTTCCCGTGGATCTGTGCTCACTGCGGACGAGAATTTGACGGCAAGAAGCTGAGTCAGCTCACGGTCCATCACAAGGACCACAATCACGACAACAATCCAGCTGACGGGAGCAATTGGGAGTTGCTGTGTCTCTACTGTCACGACAATGAACACCAGCGGAATCAGGTGGCTGACGCCTCCGGTGAGGCACCACTCGCCCGAGAACAAGATCGACCTTCAACCTTCACGCCCTTCTCTCAGCTTGCGGATTTGCTCAAGCGCAAGACATAACCACCCTACCCATCACATCTCGCTTTTCTCCTTCTGGCCATAAGCAATAGACTGGTGGCTCCTTGTTCGTGCAATGTGCTATACGCTACGAGGCTTTCATCAGTGCCATCAGCCTTATGCCATTCACCATACGATCATGAGCATTCCCCATCCCCGCGATCCGTTGCATGGGATCACACTGGAGACCATCATCAAGGAACTGGTCGAGCGGTACGGCTGGGCCGAGATGGGGCGTCGTGTCCCGATCCGCTGTTTCCTCCACGATCCCAGCGTGAAATCCAGCCTCACCTTTCTCCGCAAAACGCCCTGGGCCAGGGAGCGGGTCGAAGGGTGGTACATCGCGTATAAAGATATGTGAGCAACAGTGCCGGCTTGATCCACCTGAATGGTTTTAAAATCAAGGAATCACAATGCCATGGCCTCGAACGCCAGCATTTTCAAAGCGACCCTGCAGATCGCCGACATGGACCGCCAATACTATCAGGACCATACGCTCACGCTGGCTCGTCATCCGTCTGAAACCGACGAGCGCATGATGGTGCGCCTACTGGCCTTTGCCCTGCACGCGCACGAAGCCTTGTCGTTTGGCCGAGGAGTAAGTGCCGAGGAGGAACCTGCGGTCTGGCTCAAGGATTTGACGGGCGCCATCGACCTCTGGATCGAGGTGGGCCAGCCGGATGAAAAAATCATTCGCCGGGCCTGCGGTCGTGCGAAACAGGTCTGCATCTATACATACGGTGGTCGTGGCGCCGATCAATGGTGGGAGAAAAATCTGGCCGCTCTCGAGCGGTTGAAAAATCTGGCCGTAATGAATCTGCCCCTGGATGGAAGCCGCGCCTTGGCCACACTCGCGCAGCCCAGCATGCAGTTGCAATGCACCATTCAAGAAGGACAGATATGGATGGCGGATGGAGCGAACAGCACGCACATGACCGTGACCATGTTGAAAGACGCGTCCGCCCCGTTTGGGCAGTGACGTAGGGACGTCATGTTCGGCTTGCGGTAAGAGGATGAGGCGATGAAAGAAAAGAAACGGATTCTCACGAGTGGAGAACCGATCGCTTGGGCCAGCCCTTTCGCAGCCCTAAAAAATATAGGCCGGCCGCTGACTCCCATGGCACAGCCTGGCATCGCCCCACACGACGCGCCGCCCGTCGCACCAAAGAAGAACCGTGGGCGGGTAAATATCATTCGCCAGACGGCACATCGTGGCGGCAAGACGGTGACGGTCGTCACGGGTTTTACCGGCATCGGGCAGGCTGAACAAGAGACGCTCGCCAAGGAGATGCAGCAGGCCTGCGGCGCAGGGGGCACGGTGAAGGAGGGACGGATCGAAATTCAGGGCGACCAGCGCGATGCCGTCGCCCGCATCCTAACCAACGCCGGTTTTCGGCCAGTGTTTGCTGGAGGGTGACGGACTCTCAGCCTACAGGATATAATAGCCGAGCGAGACCGTAAGGTGTTCGGAACTTTGAGTCTTGAACTTTTGATCCTGCTCTTCGCGCATGTCTCATACCTCACGCTCACGATCGTTAGCGCTGCACGAGGCACTTTCATCGATTGACTTCCTCCCCTGCTCACGATACAGATTGCGCCATGATTCCAAGAGGGCATCCTCCCGCATTGTCTATCACTGAGAGGCCACCATCATGAAAAACGTGGAAATGACCGTCGAAGGGACAACATTGACGATCACAGTCGACCTGTCCAAAGCGTTCGGACCCTCTGCTTCGGGAAAGACAATTATCATCGCCTCGACGGAGGGGAATGTGACCATTCCCAACCGCGAGGAGAAGGTTGGGCTGAACGTATACCGGAAAAAGTGACCGGGGCGTGGGATGCCTGGGTGAGAAGGCGACGGAAAAACGAAGTAGACGCTCAAACTCCACTGTGACCTTACAAATGGCGATGGCGCGAGCACCGTTTGGAGGATGCTCACCATAGCGGTCCAGCACGGTCGTAGTAAGTGAAGAGGCATTCGTACTCTCTGCAGTAAATTCAGCCTCTGAGCGATGCTAAAATGAAGCTCCCCGCAGCAGCCTACTCCGCCGAAGTAGCCACTTCGGCTACGAAGGCCGGAAGCTGCGGGGTATCTTGCGAAATTCTCCGAAACCACTACCCGCCTTCGCCATGGCTACGGAGGGCTCTCCTCGCCTTCATCCCCGTAGCAAGCTACGGGGTATTCGGCGAAGGAGAATAAAGCTGGCGGCCTTTTCAGCATCCTGGGAGGGGTCGAGGTTCCAACAGGCACCATCAACGTGCACGGCTTGCTGCTGATGCACGTCGATGGCGCAGTGGATGTTGCTTCGATCGGAATGAGCAACGCAACGGCTGTATTAGCCCTTCTTCTTGGCAATCTTGTCGGCGCGCTTTTCCTTCATGGTTTTGGCTGGCTTTTTCTTGTCCGATTTCTTCTGTGTCATCCCCTTAGACATTGAGTGTCTCCTCTACTGTGTGAATGAGTAATACCGCACTGCGACACAATTGCCGCCCCCACTTCATACCCTAATTACAAAAAAAATGAAATGGGGCATCTGACGCGTTCTCGTCGATTGACTTCGCCTCCTACCCACTGTACAGCTTGTACCAGTCGAACGATCTGTCCATCTGACCGTACGCTGTCTATGGAGGTGCGCCATGGGAAATCCAGCGGGCAATAAGGAGCGAGAAGGATTCGCCGATGCCATCAAACGTGCGGCATTCGGCAACGAGCGTGTGCTGTTGCGCCGACGCGGCCGAGCGGTCGCCGCGGTGGTGCCCATTGATGACCTGCGACTCCTGGAGGCCTTAGAAAATCGAATCGATCTCGTCGACGCCCGCGCAGCGTTGGCCCAGGCAAACAAGAAGGGCGCCCAATCGCTTGATGCCATTTTGAAAGAATTAGGGTGCTGATTGCACCAGTCAATCTCCACAATTTTCCTGGCCCCTCCTGCCGAGCAGCAACTCCGCACATTCGCCAAACCGCTTCGGATGCTTCTCGTGAGGCGGCTCCATGCACTCCGCATTGATCCTCGTCCCTCCGGTGTCACGACGCTCGAAGGCCTGGACCATCTCTATCGGACTCGCGAGGACGGCTATCGGATTGTCTATGCGATTCGCGACAGGGACCTGATCGTGCTGGCCATCAAAAATGGGAATCGTATGAATCCTCGTATCGGCTCTTAGCTGGATGCGCCATTCACAATCTCCTGATAGTAGGATTCCAGCATGACTGCACGGGCTAGTTCGACAAACACCAACTGGCGTTGATCCAAGGTGTTGGCGCAATAGAGATAGACCCCCTCCTCTGCTTGTCCGAGTTCGACATGCAGCTGACGCCCGTCAGACTCCTGGCGCGTGGTCTCTTTTAGGAGATGCTTATCATGAAGCTGCTCCCAGACGCGCTGCGCGGAAGGCCAATGGTTCTCATAGAGCGGCACGTCCGGATCGGCTGAACCGGTCTTTAGCTGAGCTCGATCAAACGGACGGCCTTCGTCTGGCTCCGGCGATTCATCCCAGTGAAACGTGCACAAGGCTCCCTTTCCCAACAGATACAAAGGGCCATCGTCGGCCACTTCTTCGACCAACCGGTATCGAATCAATTCCGGCGGCTCGATCAGGGCAAGATCTCGTGCCGCCAAAGCCCGCTGCAATGGGACGCGTCTGGCCAACCGACGGGTCTTCTCAAACACGATCATGCGGCCTTTCCGGGCTAACAACGCGCTGAGCCGATCCAGTCGTACGTCGATGCCCGTTCGCCGCTCAAAGTCTGCTTGCTGTTGACCATCGTCGGCACGCTCAAAGGTGCTCCAACTGCGACTGAGAATACCTGGATCCTGTTCAGCTTGGACGAGGGCATGCGTGGCAAGAACCAGATCAGAGGAGCGAGTGGGCGCCGTAAGATCGAGATCGAGACATTCAAACTGTACGTTGGTCAGACCAAGTGCCTTCGTGTGTTCTTGCGCGCGCGCGATTGAGGCTGGCGAGCGATCAATCCCGACGAAGGTCTTGTCGGGATTCTGCCTCGCATAGAACGTTGTGAGGATGCCGACCCCACAGCCCACATCTATTATGAACCGGGCTTCACCGATGCGATCTACTATCCGCGCGCCGATGGCCAGATAATAGTCGTACTGTTGGCTATAGAGGACCGGCAGGATGTTCGAATGAGTGGTGGCATCGTAGAACGCGACCTCGTCAGCAGAGGATCCGCCACGCTTCTGCTCCACCTGCCGATGCAGTGCTGCGATCTCGGCCGGTGAGAGGGTCTCCCGCTGCCACTGGAAATAGGCCTCATCCGACGTGAATTGTCGAAGGCCCCACCCGGCCAGGTGCGAATGGAGCGATTGCAACAGTGAGTCGTTGATCATTGATCCAGCCTCGGCACGCCTGCTCAACAGGTTTTCCAGCGAGGCCGCCAGGAGTGCGAACCACGAGGCGTACGCGGTGAGGGTACGTTGAGTGGTTCGCGCGACTGAGAACGAAGCTGGAGAGCCTGTTCAGCAGGCGACTACGGCCTCTTGAGCATGATCGCGTCAAAATACGCCTCCGGTACCGGATGCGGGTAGCGGAGCTGGCCCGAGCCGAAGGCGACATACTTTTCGCAGGTCAATTGCTCAAGACCGATCGGTCCCTTGGCATGAAGACGTGAGCCACTGAGCCCGACGTCGGCACCCATCCCGTAGCTGTCACCGGCATTGAGCCGGGACGACGCATTGACGAATACCGCGCTGGCATCCACTTCACGCGTGAACCGCAAGGCCGACTCATAGCTCGTGGTCGCAATGACGGCGGTAAGACAGGGGCCATGCGCCACAATGTGCGCCAAGGCTTCGTCCAGGTCCGTCACCATTTTGACGGCCATAACAGGCCCTTGGAATTGGGTGTGCCAGTCTTCCTCCTTTGCCGGAATGATTGAGGCATGTCCGGTCATGGCCATTTGTCCCATGAGGGCCATGGTCTTCGGACAGGCCCGCACTTCGATCTTGAATTCTTCGAGCATGCGGTTGACCAGCGGAGGCAAAAACTGCCGCCCAATCACCTGTTGCACGAGCAATGTATCGAGCGAGTTGGACGCCATGGCCTTCTGTACCTTCGAGTTGATCGCCACGTTCTGAGCCATCGGCATGTCGGTGTCGGCATCCACATACATCTGCGTGAGACCCCCGTCGTAGCACAGCACCGGCATCTTCGCCTGCTCGATGACCGCTTTCCGGAGGCCAGCCCCGCCACGCGGGATAATCGCATCAAGACTTTTGCCTGCCCGAATCAGCTCAACTGCCACCTCTTTTTCGGGACGTTCGATAATAATCCATGCGCCGGGCGGCACCCCATTCTGCTCCGCGGCTTCGCGCAGACCGGTCCCGATAACCTGCTGGGTCAGGCCCCACTCCGGGGCGCCACGAAAGACACACAGGTTCCCGGCCTTGAGGCAGAGCGCGATCGACTCTACGGTAATGAGTGGACTCAGTTCCGATATGACACCGATCACCCCGATCGGGACACGGACACGGCTGACTTGCAATCCGTCCGGCCTCTCCCATCGTGAGGTGACTGCACCGACCGGATCTGGCAGGTCCGCGATCATGTGGACACGATCGACCATCTCCTTGATATCGTCTGCAGTCAGGCGCAGACGGGCCACGGCGGCTTTCATCCGGTCCTTTATGACATCGGCCTCAAAAGACTTCCCGACCGCGTCCACATCCTCCTCGTTCGCCACCAGAATCTTTTCTTCATCGGCCGCTAATCGATCGGCCATCGCACGCAACGCCTTCTCTTTGATAGGGCCACGCAATAGCGCGAGTGATCTCACAATGTTTCTGCATTCCTTCAATAGCTTATCAATATATATCTTAACTGGAACTTCAGGCATTTCGAACCTCATGAACCGTGAATCAACGCGATCGATATAGTGTAATGAGCAGTGGACTATAGCATGCAATTTTTTCATACGTAAAGCAGAGAGGAGGGAGCAGCCACGCCATTCTTCTTGCTCGCAGAGCCCTCACGATAACGTGGTGGTCGCTTCATACGCACGGTGAAGGACCGTCTGGCTTCCTCCCCATACCCATAAAGAAAAAGCGAACAAGCCTGAGAGAGAACCATCGACAGGACTTAGCAGGCTGCGAAAAACTCAGTTGCTCCGAAAAACATGGCTGGAATATTCCGGATAGTGCGATGACCAGCATCATCTCAGGATGCTCAAAAGGCTGTCCATCAAGGCGGCCGCAGCAAGCAAAGAGGCGAGGAGGTACGTCCCGAACTTCGTTGGGGCCGTTCGCCCCTCGAATGGATGTTGGCGAACGGATAAACCCCTCCGGTGTTTCCGATTTCCGAAAAACTCTCATTGAACCTCTGAGCGACGCAAGCACACTGTTGGCGGACTTTTTCAGCATCCTATTAGTCAATGACTTTCGAAGGTGGTCCGGTGACCTCGTTACTGTAGTGCCCGCAGAGGAGACAGGAAAAATAGAGGAATGCCCAGCCTACCGGAACGGCTTCGCCCGGTTCTGCATCGGCCACCGACGGAAGCACGTTTTGAAGCCACGCCTTACACTCGGCTTCCTCCGCGACCGAGGCTCCCACGCAAGGAGAAAATTTGCTAGAATGCGCCGGACGAACGGACGTGCACCATGCTGAGGGACATTTCATGATCGACTTACGCAGCGATACGGTCACACAGCCCACTGACGCCATGCGAAGGGCCATGGCGTGCGCGGAGGTGGGAGACGATGTGTATGGTGAAGATCCCACCGTGAATCGCCTCCAAGAGATGATGGCCACGATGTTCGGGAAAAAAGCGGCCCTCTTCGTGCCGTCCGGCACAATGGGCAATCAACTCGCCATTCGCCTTCAGACACAACCGGGTCAAGAAGTGATCGTCGAAAGCACGGCGCATATCGTCCGGTATGAACAGGGCGCCGCCGGAGCGCTGGCAGGTGTCCAGCTCCATTGGATCACGGGGAATCGAGGCCTCATTTCACCTGAACAGGTTGACGCAGCAATCCGCCCCAACGAGCCGCACACAATACAAACAGGACTGATCTGTCTGGAGAACACCCATAACAGCGGAGGCGGTACAATTTATCCCCTGGCAACGATTGAACGGATTCGTGCGGTGGCTGCCACTCACGGTATCCCGATGCATTTGGACGGAGCACGATTGTTCAACGCCATCGCCGCCACCACCCTGCCGCCGGCCTCCTATGCCCAGCACTTTGATACCGTATCAGTCTGTCTCTCAAAAGGACTGGGGGCACCGGTCGGCTCACTCCTCATGATGAACGATCTGACTCTCCTCGCCAAGGCCAAGCGGCTGCGCCGTATGTATGGCGGTGCGATGCGACAGGCCGGCATCCTCGCTGCCGCCGGCATCTATGCGCTCGAACACCATATCGGGCGATTGAAAGTGGACCATGACCACGCCAAGCGGCTGGCGCGACAGCTGCAACACATTTCAACGGTTCGGATCAACTCTCAAGATGTCGATACGAATATTGTTATCTTCCAGGTGATCGGCCACCGCCTGAGCCCCCCGGCGCTCGTCGCCGCATTGAAGCAGGAGGGGGTTTTGATCAACGCCATCGGCGGCACCAGCTTTCGTGCCGTCACCCATTTGGATATCTCCAGTGCTATGACCGAAGAAGCCTGCGAGATCTTTACCCGTGTCTTGGAGAATTGAGCCGCCCACTCATTGACACCTCTCCCACTGAAACCTAGAATGCCCGAGGTGGAGCACCAATGCCGTTAGAGGTTGTGTCGATCACACACATCAGCCGGATCCTTGGGATCACCGATTCGCTCGGACTGAACCGCGAGTGGGTTGAAATCCCGTTGTCCCCGGAAAGCCCAGGTGTCGTCCGGCGATTGGCCAATGGCAAATTGGAAATCATCGTCGATGCGGACCAACCGTTCGAGGACTGGCTGGAATCGCTCCCGAAACACATTCAGCTCATACAGGAAGCCTAACCATGGATAGCCCAGTCGCCCACCCTATCCCTACGTCAGAAGAATTGCAGGCAGAACTGCTGGCGATCCCGGAGCCGCCTGAACAGCCTGACCCGATCGATGAACCGGGGTTCGAAGAGCTTGTGGCGGTCGCCGTGCGCCACGTTCGTGGCCGCCGAGGAGGTGATCTCGTCAGTGTGATCCTGGTGGGGTCCAGCGTTCGGCGCGCCATCACGACTCACAGCGACATCGATCTCATTGCGCTCGTGAAAGGACAGGCCGACGGCCACGAGATCGTCCGTGTTGCCGACCGTCTGGCCGACATCCGTTATCGTGGGCACCAAGAGTTTGAAGAGGACCTGCCCTATTCGCCACGCCTTCCATCGCTCTTGCGGAAAGCCCGTATCCTCTTCGATCACGACAACATCGGCGCCAGGCTCATCGAGCGTGCGAACCAACGGTTCCGACAGGGACCGCCCCCTGTCAGCATCAATGAGCAGATTCGGATGAAGGCGGAGTGTTTCCACTCGCTGGGAAAAGCGCGAGATCTGGCCGACAAGCCGGCGACCGCGCAGTATCTGCTCTCGATATTTTTCGATGACATCATCAACGCGTTCTTCCGGCTACGAGGCTTCTGGCTAACCTCACCGGTTGACGTGCCAAAGTTCATCGCCTCCCGTGATGCGGGGCTGGGTGACCTAGCTGGGCGGTTCCTGACGGCGGCCACGTTACCTGAACGGCTCAACTTTGGCCGCGACCTTGCCGATACGCTCTTTAAGGACGTCCCGAATCCTGCCAGAATCGACTGACAGGACTCCCGGGTCGATTCGTTGACTGCTGTCGATGGAGATTGTCAGCCATTCGTCCTTCAGGTCTGCACAGAGGACAGGTTTTTCGCAAGAAATTATGATCCCTGCGATCCCGTCCGGCAACGCGTCACCGTCTGATCTAGGTTGAAATCGAGGCCAAGGGTGCGCGAAGATCGGACTCATGCATCTCTCAGCCTTGACCTGAACCTTAACGTTGCAGAAAACTGGCGGTTTTTTCAGCACCCTGCTAGAAGGAGTCACTATGGAAATCGGGTTCATCGGGCTTGGGAAGATGGGTATGAACATGGTCACTCGGTTGCAGCGCGACCGGCACCGGGTCGTGGTCTACGATCGATCGGCGGATTTGATCAAGCAGGCCGAAGGAGTTGGTTGCGTCGGAACCTCCTCATTAGCTGACCTCGTCGGCCAACTCAAGGCCCCACGGGCTATCTGGATTATGGTCCCATCCGGCGCGCCGACGGAGGATACTGTTCAAGCCGTGGCCGCGCTGCTCCAGCCTGGCGACACGGTGATCGACGGCGGGAACACCAGATATCACGATGATGTTCGACGGGCTGCGGAACTCAATAAGAAGCAGCTTTACTATGTCGATGCCGGCACCAGCGGGGGCGTCTGGGGATTGAAGATCGGCTACTGCCTGATGGTCGGTGGCGACGAAGCGCCGGTAAAACAGCTTGCGCCGATTTTCACGACGTTGGCGCCCGAACAGGGCTGGGCTCACGTCGGCGGAGTCGGCGCCGGGCATTATGTAAAAATGGTGCATAATGGAATCGAATACAGCATGATGCAGGGGTATGCGGAGGGCTTCGAGCTGATGGCGAAGAGCGACTACCAACTCAATCTCGCCAACATCGCAGACCTCTGGATGCACGGCAGCGTCGTCCGCTCCTGGCTCCTGGAATTGGCGGCGGGCGCCTTGAAAGAGGATCCGCGGCTGGAACAGTTAAAAGGCTACGTGCAGGATTCCGGCGAGGGCCGCTGGATGATCGCCGATGCGATTGAAAAAGACGTACCGGTCCCCACGCTCGCAACGGCCCTATTCACTCGATTCCGATCGCGGCAGAGCGAATCCTTTGCGGAAAAGATGTTGGCTGCGTTGCGGAACGCTTTCGGCGGCCACGCGGTCCGTCGGTAACAGAATGCTGAAAAAGTCCGCCAGCGGCGTGCTCGCCTTGCTCAGAGGTTCAAGGAGAGTTTTTCGGAAATTGTACACACTGGAGGGGTTTATCCGTTCGCCAACATCCATTCGAGGGGCGAACGGCCCCACGAAGTGCGGGACGTACTTCCTCGCCTCTTCGCTCGCCGCGGCCTTCCCTACGGAACGGCGCGTCTTGGCGCGCCGGGGTTGGGTGGGTGAGAAGTCCGTCCATTTTGAGCATCCTGAAACTATTCAAGCATCAGCGGCGAACGCTTCCTCAGCCTGCTAGCACCGGAGCCCTATGCCATCGAATAAACCACGAATCGATATCAGCCCCTCGGAGGAAACGATTCCTCCGGTCCAGCGCTGTACCCTCGTCATCTTCGGAGGGTCCGGCGATCTGGCCCGTCGGCGTCTGATTCCTGCCCTCTATAATTTGCTCCTCGACGGTCTCCTTCCTCCAAACTACGCGGTGATTGGGTTGGGCCGTACATTGATGACGGACGAGCAGTTTCGCGCCACACTTCGTGACGGCCTCGTGACACATTCCCGGCAAGCCTTGGCAGAAGACAAGTGGAAGGACTTCGCACAACGACTTTTTTACGTATCGGGGGGAAACGATGACCCCAACACCTATATCAGACTGAAATCTCGAACGGAAGAGATTGAGAAGAATCTCCAATTACCCGGCAACAGGATTTTCTATCTGAGTATCCCTCCCAGCTCGTTTGCGTCTGTGTGCGAGGGACTTGCCCAAGCCGGATTGGCCACGAAGCCGGAAGCACATACGCCCTATGCCCGCATCATTGTCGAAAAACCTGTCGGCCGCGATTTGGCCTCCGCGCAAGCCATCAACAGTGTGACGGGACGCGTGTTCGACGAATCACAGATCTTCCGCATCGATCACTATCTGGGGAAAGAAACTGTTCAGAATCTCATGGTCGTCCGGTTCGCCAACAGCATCTTCGAGCCGATTTGGAACCACAAATATATCGATCATGTGCAAATCACGGTGAGCGAAGCAGAAGGTGTCGGGACCAGAGCCAGCTACTACGAAGAAGCGGGAGCGTTACGCGACATGGTACAGAATCACATGTTGCAGCTGCTCTGCTTGGTTGCCATGGAGCCCCCCTACTCGCTCGATCCCGATGTGGTGCGGAATGCGAAAATGGAAGTCCTCCGTTGCCTCAGGCCCATTACCGATCAGGATGTCGAGCACGTCACAGTCCGTGCCCAATATAGCGCTGGCATGGCCCACGGTGTGCCCATTCCGGGGTATCGTCGCGAGAACGGGATCCACCCTGATTCCACAACCGAAACCTATGTCGCGCTCAAATGCTTCGTGGAGAATTGGCGCTGGGACGGCGTGCCCTTCTATCTGCGCACCGGGAAAACACTCCCCCACCGAGCCAGTGAAATCGCTGTACAATTCAAGGACATTCCGCACATCCTGTTCAACGCCAATGCACAGCAGCCGCAACCGCCGAACGTGTTGGCACTGCGCATCCAGCCGGAGGAAGGGCTCTCGCTTCGCATCGTCTCGCGCGTGCCGGGTACCCGCGCGCAGACCCACCCGGTGGAAATGGACTTCAAATATAGCGACGTCTTCGGCCGCCCGTCACCCGAAGCCTACGAGCGATTGCTCTTGGACGTGATGGCCGGCGATGCCTCCCGATTTATGCGGCGCGACGCCGTTGAAGCCTCCTGGGCCTGGATCACTAAGATTCTGGAAGGATGGCAGAAGCAAGGGTTGCGATGGTTGCCTGAATACCAGGCCGGGAGCAGTGGACCCGTCGAGGCCGATCGCCTTATCGAGAAGGATGGACGGACCTGGCGGACCTTGTAGCGGTTCACGTTATGTCAACTGCAATCGTTTGAGGATCTCCTCTTTGGTCCCCAATCCTCCGATAAACCGCTCAAACATTCCCTTGCGATAGAGGGCGAGCGCGGGCAAGGATGTGATCTCAAGCTCCGCTGGAATCTGGAAGTTCTCTTCGACGTTCATGTTGAGGATCTGAACCTTCCCCATCACATCGAGCTCCAGTCTCTCGAGTTCTCGCAGCAGCGCTCGGCAACTTCCGCATCCTGGTTTCCAGAACTCCACCAGCACCGGCATCGTTGCCTCTGCGACGACACGGTCGAAGTCCCGATCAGTCACGTCACGCATCTGTATCTCCAACTCTTCACGATCCGCTCGCTGGCGCAACACCGAACACTTCACGGGACAATCGCTCAGCCACCAGCCGATATCCAGCGGTGGTCAGATGGAGCCCGTCATTGGAGTATCGGGCCGCGAGTTGTTGAGTTTCCGGCTCCATCGTGGCGGCAAAAAGGTCAACGGCTGTCAACCTTTTCGACGCAGCGTAGCGAAGAATGAATTCATTCAGCCGGCGCCGCCGATCAAGATGATCGAGAAACCATCGGCGCCCTTCCTCGTGGCACAGATCGTCCCCCACCCTGATCGAAGGAACGGTCATCGGCACCGGCTTGATCCCAGCCGTTACAGCTAATTCATACATACCGAGAAGGTTTTCCATAATGTCCGCCGGCGCGGCGTTCCACCCAAGATCGTTCGTGCCACCGAGAATCACCACATACGTTGGCTGGTGCACCAGGACAGCCGACCGAAACCGCATGGCCATGTCACCGGTCAATTCACCGCAGATACCGCGTACAGATACGCGCACGGCGGGCCCAAGCAATTCTTGCAGAAACTGCCCATACGGCGTCTCGGCGCCTTGAGGATTCTCAGCAGTGGGCGATTGAAACCCTGCCGTAAGGCTGTCTCCAAAACACATAATGTGGCCCGATGCGGTCGTCACGATACGATGGATTCTACCGGCCTTGCCGCGGAGTTCACAATCCCCTCTTGCGCAGACTCAAGGAAGCAGGAATCCCTTGAGCCTACCTCGGCACGAGGCAGGTGAAGAGCGGCTATTTTCTTGACGATTCAGCACCTCCGGGGTACGAATACTCATCATGGACGAACCGAAGACTGGGGACGCCGTACTGCCGATTGCGTCGGCAAAAGAACCCATCAATCCTGAATTGGCCTCCGTGAAACGGCTGCTCTCACTCTTGGATAGGACAGCGAAGTCCAGTCGGACGTACGGATCCACAAACCCTGTCGCGCAGAAGTTCTTCCAAGAGTTATTCGAGGGGCTCACAGTTCACCTCGCCGACTACTCCAAACTAGGGTTTCTGATTCAACGTTCCGAGCTGTATTTCAATGGAGAGGCCGTCTACCGTTCCGAGCAGGATTCGAGTAATGAAAACATCGCGTTCAAGCTCTATGCCGATGGTATTCGGGAACTGGCATTTCTCGAAGGTCTTGCGGCTGAAGATCTCTCTTTTTTTCTTGATTCGCTGTGGGCAAGCCTTGATCCTGAAGAAGAAGATGATGATGACATTGTGACTCGTTTATGGTCCAAAAACCTCTCCACCATCACCATGGTCACCGCCGAAGAAGTCGCCAAAGCGTCAACCAGTGAAGATATCTTTGCGCTGCATACTGCCGGATCAATGGCAGCATCAGAATCGGACTTACAGGACCTTCTGGATCGGGAGCAGGCCAAAGCCAGGAAGGAGAAGGGCCTTGGAGTGGGTGAAAGTAGTCCATCAAACGACAAGGCAGCAGGAAAAGCCGGACGATTCCAGTCCGGGCGCCAGGGCTACGACATCTCCGAAACGGAATTAGCAGACCTGGCGAAGGAGGTCGCGGCTGAGAGCGTCAGAGACAATGTGACGTATGTATTGGATATGCTCACAGCGATCCTGGCGTCAGAAAAATCTCCTGTGGTGCTGAATAAGTTACTCGACCTTTCTGAACACATTATTGACGCATTGGCGGCTCAAGGCAAATGGACCCTGTTAGACAGCGTACTGGGACTGTTACATGTCGCCTCAGAGATCAGACCGGATCTCAATGACGATCAGAAGGCACAACTGGCGGTGCTGCTCGACAACCTTGGGCGCCCCGAACGTATAAAAATGGTCGAGACCTATTTGAATAAGACGCCCGGCGCAGCCATTGATGGATTGCCGTCCGTGTTGCTGTCGATGAGGGCGACGGCCGTTCCCGCATTTTGTGCCCTCTTGGCAAATCTGGAGACGCCGGTCCACCAGGCGATCGTGGCTGACGCCATCGCGATACTGGGAAAAGATCAGCCTGATCATGTGCTTCGCGGTCTATCCGACCGCCGCCCCCGCTATGTGAAGCACCTGCTCGCCATCCTTCTCAAATGGAACAATCCCCAATTTGCAGACGCTGTTGAAAAACTGGTTCGCTATCCGGACATGCAGGTGCGGAAGGACGTCATCCGAGCGATCGGAATATTTCGTCCCAACGGGAACGGAGTTAAACTCGTCGCATTCCTGCACGATACCGAAGAATCGGTCCGGTTTGCGGCGCTCAAGCTGCTCATGAACGGTCAATACAAGGCCCCGTATTCTGCGTGGTCGCCCATCGTCTCGGCTGAGACATTCATGGAGCGAACCCTCGGTGAAAAACGCGCTGTGTTTCAAGCCATGCGCGCCACCAGTAGCGATGAAGTCATTCCCTTCTTTGAAAGTTTAATGACAGAACGGCCTTGGACCAATCGGAAGAAAAAAGAAGAACTCGCCGCCTTCGCGGCTGAAGCGCTGGGGAAATTCCCAAGCACAGCCGCCATCACCGCCCTGAAGCTGGGACAAAAAAAAGGGGGCAGTTCCGTCAAGCAAGCCTGTGCGGCTGCACTCGCTCAGGCTCAGCGACAGCAGCAGCTCAAACAGACAGCATCATCGTGAGGAACCTTTGCCGTGAATGACAGCAAGACCAACCAGGTTCCGGTCGAAGATGAGCAGGCCCAGCCGATCCTGACCCACGAACAATCCCTCTCTCAGAAAATTGCCCGAGGGTCGGAGGCCGGGGACATTCTTGCCCAGCAGATGATCATGCTGGGCATTCAGCTGGTGACACAATTAAACGTCTTGATTAAAACTTCCCGCATCTATGAGCCCACGAACGCGGCGCTGGATAAACCAGTCGATGCCATGCTGACCTTGATCAAGACCATGGCACACGACCGTCCGGTCTCACTTCGCCTGCAGAACGATTTCTTGTTTCTCGGTGACAGCCATTTGAAAGTGAATGCGCAGCAAATGGCCGTCGCCACCAGCATCATCGATGTGTTGAACTCCTGGAAAATCGGCGGAATCACGTTTTCCTTGGCCGTGGAATCAAAAGATCTTCGTGGGTTTGCGGCGCTCTTTGTCGGTCTCGATCATGCGAACAACACCCTCGATGACCTTCGGAGAGAAATCACCGAACGGAAGATCGACGGCATTGCGCTGGAAGAACAGCGGCAGCTGCAAATCCGCAAAACACCTGAACTGGGAGGCACTGATCAAAAGGCGCAATGGAAATTGAACGCCAAAAACGGCTATGCCAAATTGGCGGGATCAGTCGGAGCCCTCACGCAATCGGCCCATGAGGGAGGGAAGGTCAGCTTTAAACAGGCGAAGCGGGCGATCCAAAACATCATCGATCGCATGGTGGATGATGAGACCGCAGTCCTCGGCCTCACCACCCTTCGTTGCCACGATCAGTACACCCATAACCATTCGGTCAACGTGTCGTTGTTGTCCATGGCGCTGGCCAATCGGGCCGGCTATCCCAAAGCAGATCTCGCCGATCTAGGTCTTGCCGCGCTGTTCCATGATATGGGCAAATCCACCATCCCTATGGAGATCTTGAACAAACCGGGCGAGTTTACCGATGACGACTGGGCAGCCATGCGCAGTCACCCCACGGAGGGAGTGTTGAGCCTTTCGAAAATGAGAGGTATCACGAATCTACCGGGCCGCATGGCGGCCGCCTGCTTCGAACACCATATGAACCTGGATTTCTCCGGATATCCGAAACTGTCCGTGGACTGGACACTCTCACTGACTGGCCGTATCCTCACGATCGCAGACTGCTACGACGCCATGACTTCCTCCCGGGTCTATCGTCGGGAACCCATGTCCCCGTCTAAAGTGTTAAAGATGATGTTGTCAAAGTCCGGGAAGGCATTCGACACGGTGCTGCTCAAGCTGTTCATCAACTGTGTCGGCATCATCCCCATCGGCAGCCTGCTAATGCTGGAGACAAGCGAGCTGGCGGTCGTGCTCAAGCCGGCTGTCGATAAGGCGAATGCCGAACGACCGTTCATCAAAGTCATCACAGATCCGCAGGGAAGTCCAGTTGATCACGGGCGCGAGATCGACCTGACAGAAAAAGATGAGAGCGGAGATTTCCGACACAACATTATTCGTTTGATCGACAACACGGAATATCAATTCGATACCAGCCGATACTTCATCTAGCCCCCGCACAACCCAATCCCTTGACAGAGCCTAGCCCCCCAGCTATTCTCGCAGCAGTTACGCTGACTGCACTGTTTACTAACAAGGAGCGCGCGTTATGCCAATAATGGGAATCCTTTTGGGGCGGATCACACTTCCCTTGGTCACCGCCAGCATCTTGTGGTTTGCATCTCTTTCTGCTGCACAGGCTGCGGAGGTCTTCAAGATGGGCGTTGTCGACCCTCAAGCCGTCTTAGAGAAATCAAAAGCGGGGAAAAAAGCCTTGGACGGGCTCAAAGAATACGTGACCACCAGGCAGAAATTATTGTCCGGTGACGAAGAGGAATTGCGCAACACGGAGAAGACGCTCAAAGAGCAACTCGCGAAGTTAAGCGACGCCGAAAAAAAAGAAAAAGAGGCCCAGTTCCGCACCAAGGTCCAGGAATATCAGAAACGCGCGCAAGAATTTAATCAGGAGTTACAAGGGAAGCAGAAGGAATTGGTCGATGACTACATGAAGAAAATATCCTCGGCGACGAAGACCGTGGCCGAAAAAGGCGGGTTTGCGCTCGTCGTCGATAAAGGCAGCGAACAAACGGTCAAGATTGTGATCTACAACAAGGAGGCCATCGATTTAACCGACCAGGTCACCAAGGAATTCGATCGAGTCAACAACAAATAACCCTCCTGAACGCGCACGTGTGACTGCATGATCCAACGTGAATGGGACCTCGGCCTCTCCGAGGTCCCATCAATGCTCCATCGGATAGCCCGCATTCCGCCAGCCTGTGATTCCCCCATCCATCGACACCACATTCGAATAGCCCATGTGCTGAAGCGCATCCGCGGCTAAGACTGACCGGTAGCCGCCTCCGCAATACAACAGAATGGCCTCATCTTTATTGGGAATGAGCGTTTCCACATCGCGCTCGATAATGCCTTTTCCCAGATGGCGGGCGCCTGATGCATGATCCTTCGCAAATTCGTGGTCCTCACGCACGTCGAGAAAGTGTATCGCCTCACCACCATCGAGCCGGGCCTTCGCCTGCGCCACAGTACATTCCTTGACTCGCGTTCGTGCCGCATCCACAAACTTGAGAAATCTAGGATTATGCTTCATCCCTGCTCCCTTCCTGTTTTGTTTTGCTTCAAAATAAAGTCGTTTGTTCGATCCCCGGCCTGCGAAACGTGTCAGGAATCGCTACGTCGTGCAGCGCCGACAATCCTACCTTGCGTCTGGAGACCTCGAACAACTGTTCAATCATAGCCCAATAGGGGCCTACGCCACGATGGCGTTCGAAGAAAGCTCCCTCGCTGATCGCTCCGCCCCGCACGTCCCGAATCCGATTTGTGATTTTAGCGATTCGATCGGGAAACGCCGCAGCCATTCGTTCCATGAATACCGGCTCCACGGGGCCAGATAGACGCAGCAACGTCGCCATCGCTTCCACCGCCCCGGCTTGTTTTGCTCGGGCCAACAGATCAGGCACGTCCTCCTCGTTGAGACCAGGAATGATCGGAGACAGGGAGATGCCGGTGGGAATTCCGGCGTTCGCCAAGGTCGCCATCGCCTCAAAGCGTTTCCGGCTGGACGGCGCATGAGGTTCAACCTTGCGCGCCATCTCATCATCTGAAAACGGGATGCTGAAATACACGTGGACCGACGCCTCCTGCTGCAACCGACGCAGCAGATCCAGATCACGCAGCACCAACACCCCTTTCGTGATAATCCCGACTGGATTCCGATACTCGACACAGACCTCCAGGCAGGCTCGTGTCAACTCCAGGGAGGCTTCTAGCGGCTGGTAACAATCGGTGTTCCCCGAGAACAGAATCAATTCGCCCTTCCAGGAAGGTTTCTTGAACGTCCGACGGAGCAAGGCCGCGGCCTCCCGCTTCACGATGATTTTGGACTCGAAGTCAGTCCCAGCGCCGAATCCCCAATACTCATGCGTCGGTCTGGCATAGCAATAGGCGCAGGCGTGGAAACAACCGCGATACGGGTTCAGGCTCCATCGAAACGGCAAATCAGGGCTCTCGTTCCGACTAAGAATGTCACGGGTCGCATCGTCAAACATCTGCAGCTGCACATAAGGCGCAGGCTCCAAGAGATCTCGGTGCTGTGACTCAAATGGATTAGGTGGATTCATCACCGCGCGCATCGGGATATGGTCCTCGATCCGACTGCTCATGTCAACGAGGCACATACCACCTGCACCAGGGAATCTTATGGCCCGATTGATTGACTAACCTCTACCCCGATGTTAAGTTTCAGCCGCCGAATGGAACACATGCCTATGTATGATCTCCGCTATTTACGTGATAATTTTGACGCCATCAGAGAACAACTTGGCCCGCGCGGCGGCGACGTCCCCTGGGAGAGACTGCGCACACTGATCGAACAACGTCGGACCTTGGCGAGTCAGGTTGAGCAACTTCGCCACGAATTGAAACAAGGGTCGGACGAGGTTGCCAAGCTGAAGCGAGAGAACCAGCCCGCAGATACCTCCATGGTTGCCATGAAGGCCGTCGGGGAACGGATCAAAACGATCGAAGATGAACTACGGTCGGTCGAAGAGACCCTGACTGATCTGAATCTCCGCATCCCAAATCTTCCACATACATCGGTGCCGCCAGGAAAAGACGCGGCCAACAACATAGAAACTCGGCGATGGGGATCCCCACCCACCTTGACCGCACCAGCCAGGAGCCATTGGGAACTCGGCGAAGCCCTCGGAATTTTGGACTTCGATCGTGCGGCGAAAATCTCAGGCGCACGTTTTGCGGTTTTGACGGGAGCTGGCGCGCGACTCGAGCGGGCCCTCATCAACTATATGCTCGACCTTCACACGACACAACATGGCTACCGGGAGGTCCTGCCGCCATTCCTGGTCAATCGGACGAGCATGACTGCAACCGGCCAATTACCCAAATTCGAAGAGGACCTCTTTCATCTACGGGACGAAGACTATTTCTTAATTCCAACTGCCGAAGTACCGGTGACCAATCTCCACCGTGATGAAACGCTCAACGAGAGTGCGCTGCCGATCAGGTATGCGGCCTATACCCCCTGTTTTCGCCGAGAGGCAGGATCCTACGGAAAAGACACCAAAGGGCTCATTCGCCTGCACCAATTTAACAAAGTGGAGTTGGTCGCGTTCGCACGACCTGAACAGTCGTATAAAGAACTGGAACGGTTGACCGGCCATGCCGAAGCAATCTTGCAGGGATTAGGACTTCACTACCGAGTCATCACCCTCTGCACCGGCGATATGGGATTTGCTGCGGCAAAAACATATGACATCGAAGCCTGGCTTCCCTCCCAAAACCACTATCGGGAGATCTCCTCCTGCAGCAACTTTGAAGGATTTCAAGCCCGGCG
The DNA here is from genome assembly GCA_038200765.1 of Nitrospirales bacterium. Lineage (GTDB taxonomy): Bacteria > Nitrospirota > Nitrospiria > Nitrospirales > Nitrospiraceae > Palsa-1315. The sequence continues at coordinate 21,861 of JBBRRK010000002.1, read as the reverse complement.
GGCCAGTATTCGATATAAGAACACCGTCGGGAAGAATGGCGCGAAAACAGAGTGTGTGCACACCCTCAATGGATCCGGACTAGCCGTCGGCCGCACGCTCGTGGCCATCCTCGAAAACTATCAGCAAGCGGATGGGAGCGTCACGATACCGGAGGTGTTGCGTCAGTACATGGGCGGGATGGAACGGATACAGAAAGAGTAGACGAGTTGGAAGTGCATATCCCTTCGTCAAGAGCTATGATACGGGATCCGGGTCGTGGGGAGCAGGATATGGAGGGGTGACGGAGCGGCCGAACGTGCCAGTCTTGAAAACTGGAGACCTCGCAAGGGGTCCGCGAGTTCAAATCTCGCCCCCTCCGCCATGCCATCCCGTGTCATTCGAGAGAATGGGCGGGAACTGCTGCTCGTGTGCGGTTGATAGTCCGCTCACAGTGCCAAACCAGCGAGAATATACTCCCGATCAAGTGGGTCGACCTCAGCGTTTTGCGCAGTCGCGACGGCACGTTCAGTCTCTGGAGCGGCAACAACTCTTCGAAGGCTTCCAGGAGTGGATCCGCCACCGATTCGTTTTTGGTCCGCAGCCACGACTCCAGTTCCAGCAACATGTCCTTGGCATTGGCATCGTACATCTGATCCAGCGCGGGGATACGTTTGTGATAGGCTTCTTCGCGGTAGGCATTGGCTAAATGCCGTTGCATGTTCCGCCTCTTGTGGAACGCACAGCGTTGGTGCACCAGCTTCTTGCCGAACCGCTCCCGTAGCGCCTTGAGCAGGCTGCCCCCGCCATCGCTCACGAATAGAATCCGGTTGGAGCGCGCGAGGCCGCGGCGCTCCAGAGCGTTGAACAACGCCTCGCAGATCTCGTGATTCTCAGATGAGCCCTGCAGAATCCCAAGACCATCTTCTTCCCACTCCTGTTGTTCACCCGAAATCGCTCCCAATCCCGCGATGGCGTGCTTCCCTTGCCTCGTGGCTTCTCTCATCTGAGGCACGTTACATTCTCGCTACCGGGGAGTATTTCACGAAAGGAGCCACGCTTCAAAACTCAACGGACTTCAGTCTAACGTCAATAAGTGTGGCCAAGAATATCGAGGAAAGAGATTCGCAAGATCGGGGCTGCGATCAGACGCACGGTTATCAGTATCCATTATAATTGATCTGAAAAACCATCATCCCAAAAGCGGTGAAGCAGAACCAAGTACCTCGCCTCTCACAGGATGCTGAGAACGTTCGCCAACGCTCTCACGCGTGAGACTAGCATGACCGGCGAGACGCGCAATCCCTGATTTCGAGTGTCTCGCTTTTCTTGCCCATCCTGCCAATCTCGCGTGTCTCAATCGTCTCTCCTTTGGCAAAGGTTCTGTTCCACAGCTTCTGTGGGTAACCCTGTGGATGAGAGGCCTGTCTTGATGAAAATGGCCAACGTCGAGAGACCTTGCAGCTGTTTGCCTAAAAAATAGGCATTGTGGCCTACCCCATTCAGCCCCCATATTTTGTGGCTTGACGGATCGACTTTTTCTTTTCCCAACCTGTTTGACTCTCCTGAGCTTCTCTGTTGGGTTGTCACTTGAAACGGACCTCCTGATGTGGGATGCCACGAACCATTTTATACGACAACATTGTTCAGTACGCGTCGAGTCATGAGACACGCATAGAGAACGGGACAAGCGAGTATTGCAACGGGCTGATAAGGGGATTCGTGAATGGCTCTCGGACGTCGGATCGGGGTTCGTCAGCTCGTGAGGAAACGTTCGAGGAAACTGGTCGAGACGTGACCCTTTTGAAAATCGGGGTCGTTGAGGATGCGCTTGTGTAGCGGGATGGTCGTCTTGATGCCTTCGATCACAAATTCATCGAGAGCTCGGCGCATGCGAGCCATGGATTCCTGCCGGTCTCGTCCATGGGTGATAATCTTGGCAATCATCGAATCGTAGAAGGGGACGACCATCATGTTCGATTCCATCGCCGAGTCGACGCGCACGCCGAATCCGCCTGGTGCGCTGTATTTGGTGATCATGCCCGGACACGGTGTAAACCTTTCGGGGTCTTCCGCGTTGATGCGACATTCGATGCTGTGCCCGTTGAGCTTGATGTCTTGCTGTTTGAACGAGAGAGAATGCCCGTCGGCGAGCCTGATTTGCTCCTTGATGAGATCAATGCCGGTCACCATTTCGGTGATCGCGTGCTCCACCTGGATGCGGGTATTCACTTCCATGAAGAAAAAGTTGCGGTCCTTGTCGAGGAGGAACTCAACGGTGCCGACATTCCGGTAATGCACGGCTTTGACGGCTTCGACGGCGACACGGCAGATTTCCCGGCGGAGTTTCTCGTCGACGGCGGGCGACGGTGTTTCTTCAAGCAGCTTCTGATGCCGGCGTTGGATCGAGCAGTCGCGCTCGCCGAGATGCACGACATGCCCACGATGGTCGGCGATAATCTGTACTTCGATATGGCGGGGCTCGAGGAAATATCGTTCGAGGTACACGGCATCATTGCCGAACGTGGCCTTCGCCTCCGCTTGTGCGGCTTGAAACGCGCGAGCGAGGTCCTCGGCTTTGTTGACGACGCGCATGCCGCGGCCTCCCCCACCGGCTGAGGCTTTGATGATGACGGGATAGCCAACCTTACCGGCGGCTTCGAGAGCCTCCTGCTCGCTTTTCAGCTCACCGGCACTGCCTGGTGTGACAGGTAAGCCTCGACGGGCAACGATTTCGCGCGCTTTGGCTTTGTCGCCTAGGAGGGCGATGTGTTCGGATGTAGGGCCGATGAATTTGACGCCGATGGACTCACAGACTTCAGCAAAGTGAGCATTCTCGGAAAGGAACCCGTAGCCGGGATGAATGGCGTCCGCTCCAGTGATTTCAGCCGCGCTCAGGACATTGGGAATATTTCGGTAGCTGAGAACCGCGTCGGGAGGCCCGACACAGATCTTCTCGTCGGCGGCGCGCACATGGAGGCTCGATGCATCGGCCTCGGAAAAGATCGCCACGGTCTTAATGCCGAGTTCCTTACAGGCACGAATCACGCGGAGCGCGATCTCACCGCGATTGGCTATCAAGACTTTCTTGAACACGCAAGTACTCCGATGTGGGTCGCGGGAAGAGGATTAGGACGTGGCTGTCGGATCGACGAGGAAAAGCGCTTGACCATACTCCACCGGCTTGGTGCTTTCAGCCAAAATTTTCTTGACCCGCCCGTTCACTTCCGACTCAATTTCATTCATTAACTTCATCGCTTCGACAATGCAGAGAACCTGTCCCTTTTTCACATAATCGCCTTCTTCGACATAGGGATCGGCATCCGGCGAGGGAGAGCGATAGAACGTCCCGACAATCGGGGACGCGATGGTGATCATGCCGGTCGTGTCTTCAGCCTGTGTGCCGGTCCCCGCCTGCAGTTGACCGGCAGAGGTCGTGGCGGATGTCTCCTGCTCCGGAACCGTAGCCATAATCGTTCTGAAACCGGTTTCGTGCCGCACGCGGATTCTCAAGCCTTCGCGCTCCAGCTCCAGTTCGGTCAGGTTGTTCTTCTTGAGTAGATCGATCAGTTCTTGGATCTGCTTGGTCTGTCGTCCCGACAACAAGGGCATCTCCTCCCCGCTTTGGGTCGAGGCAAACGCCTGAGGAAGGATGATCGGTCTCCCACTCTTCTTCGACTTGCTGGATACCTGCTTGCTCACCGAACACGCTCCACGTACTCTCGTGTACGGGTATCGATCCTGACCACGGTCCCAGTTTCTAAATAGAGCGGGACCTTAATGGTGGCACCAGTTTCAAGGGTCGCGAGCTTGGTGCCACCCGTGGCGGTGTCGCCTCGGAAACCCGGGTCGGTATCGCTGACTCGTAGTTCGATAAAGTTTGGCAGTTCGACATCGATCGGGCGATGTTCGTACACAAGGATCTTCACCGTCATGTCTTCCTTCAAGAGGTCCGCATTGCCGCCGAGCTTGCTCTTTTCAAACGTCAGTTGCTCAAATGTCTCCGTGTCCATAAAGGTATAGGCGTCGTCCGTCGCATAGAGGAATTGCATGGTCCTTTCTTCAAGATCCGGCTCCTCGAACCGTTCTCCGGATCGGAAGGTACGATCCAGGACATTGCCTGAAAGATAGCTCTTGAGCTTGGTCCGCACGAAGGCTCCGCCTTTGCCTGGTTTGACATGTTGAAACTCAACAATATAAAAAGGTTGGTTATCAACCATGAGGCGCACACCACCTCGAAAATCTGTCGTAGAAATCACTCAATACTCCCTTCAAACTGTAAGAAGACGTTCGCCCAGTTCTGCAATTATCTCGTTTCTTTTGCCGCTCGTCGCAATGTCGCAGGTGCAGAGGTTTTCTTCTGGCGTCGGGTTGCGGTTAGATGGTCGTGTAGCCCACGGAGTGCGAGGAGATAGCCGGTCGGACCCAAGCCAGAAATTTGTCCGATCGCGACTCCCGCAATATAGGACCGATGGCGAAATTCTTCCCGCTGATGAATATTGGACAAATGCACCTCCACCGCCGGAAGACCAACAGCCGCGATGGCGTCCCGGATTGCCACGCTAGTGTGGGTATAGGCAGCCGGATTAATGATGATCCCATCGTAGTCCATTCGTGCCTCTTGAATCCATGTCACCAGTTCACCCTCGCTATTCGACTGGCGCAGGTCCACCTTTACGGCCAACTCTTCCGCCAGCTTTGTGATGGCTATATTTAGTGCGTCGAGGGACAGGGTGCCATAAAGCGACTGTTCTCTGGTCCCGAGAAGATTAAGGTTGGGCCCGTGTAAGACTCGTATGCGTAGCATGTCGTGCGGTTCACATACCGGATAGTGAGGACGATTGTACGTGACAGGTCCAGCAGGGCGATATTGTAGCAGTCCGCCTTAGACCGGTCAAACATGTGAAACGTATTAAGAAGCTTGGGGGGGCGACTCGTTTGCTGTCTCACTATCGTGGCGACGTGATTCGATCCTGTAAAGCCAGGACTCCAACTGCATCACGACGTCAGCATGAGGTGTTGGCGGAGGCACCACGATCGTCTCTTTGACTTGGGGATCTAGCTCCAACCCCGTGAGCTGTTTCCCTGTCTGATCGTGTTTGAGGGGGGCGGTCTCTATTAATTTCGTTTCCACAACAAGTGGGTCGGTAGAAACGACCTTTGGTTCAGTCGGTCTTGAAATCGATATGTCCTGAATGGTTCTCATCGCCGGGGTGGAGGCCGTGAGTTCACCAGGCGCAGATAGTGCAGCAGCCTGCGGTGCAGAGAGGTCACTCGTGATTGGAGCCACCGGTTTTGGCCGGTCCAGTTCATTTTTGTGTTTCAGCGGTCCTCCCAGAGCAGCTTGGACTGAGAGCGCTTCTTCATCACGCGGATTGACCGCCAGGATAACGGCACAGGATTGCAGCGCCGATTCGTTAAGTCCCTGGCTCTGGTAGATCTTGATCAAGGTGCGGTGCGCGCGCAGGTTCTCCGGGCTCGACTTGACGGATTCTTCCAGAATTGCCTTGGCCTTCGTGGCCTGCCCCATGTGGTCATAGGCACGTCCGAGTGCGACCATGGCGGTAATGAAGTTGGGATACAATTTCAGTCCGTCTTCGAGGACGCCCACAGCTTCCTGCCACATGCCGACTTTTCCATACTCTTCGGCCAGTGGCATGAACGCTTTGGAATGTGGATCTTTGGCCAACTGGGTAGCCAATCGATCGATCTGCTGGGCGCGATCGGCGGCGTTCTGATCCTGAGCCATGGGCTGCTACCGTCCTCCGGCAACTGGCTTGGGGGCCTGGCTGAGTTTTCTGGTGAGGAGCAGTTCATGTGCCCGGTTCAGGATTGCGTCGGCAAGTGTTCGTTTTGGCATCAGGGGTAACTCTGTTATGACCCCTTGCCGGTCAATCAATGTGGCCGCGTTCCGATCACTGCCGAATCCCGCTCCTTCTAACGTAACATCGTTTGCGACAATGAGGTCGAGCCCTTTCGCCGTCAGCTTGCCTTTCGCATGGCCGATCAGATCGCTGGTCTCAGCGGCGAAGCCAACCATAAGTTGTGTGGTCCGGTGAGCAGATAAGGAGGCCAGGATATCAGTCGTGCGTTCCAGATCAATCGTCTGGCCGGTCCGCCCCTCTTTCTTCAATTTTTGCACAGTAGGATGTGCCGGACGAAAATCCGCCACAGCGGCTGCCATAATCACAGTAGTGGACCATGCAAGGCGCGCAGACAGGGCCTTCAACATTTCTTCAGCCGTGGCGACCGCAACCACTTCGATGCCTCTCGGAGCCGGCAACCCCGTGGGACCTGTGACGAGGACCACCTGGGCTCCCCTTGCCTGGGCCGCTTCAGCAAGGGCATAGCCCATCTTGCCGGAGGAACGGTTTGAAATGAAGCGCACCGGATCGATCGGCTCTTGCGTAGGGCCTGTCGAAACCAGCACGCGGTGCCCTTGCCAATCGCATTGTGGAACCAACGCTGCCTGAATTGCCTCCAGAATTGTGGTTTCCTCTGCCAAGCGGCCTACACCGACCCGTCCGGAAGCGAGTGGCCCTGTTTCCGGGTCCACCACGATCGTCCCCCTCGCACGCAACGTCCCTACGTGTTCTCGGACAGATGGATGAGTCCACATCCCTCCGTCCATTGCAGGGGCCACAATGAGCGGGCACTGTGCCGTAAGAAGCATCGTCGAGAGTAGATCGTCACCCAGCCCGAGCGCAGTCTTTGCCAGACAATTGGCCGTGGCCGGCGCAATGACAATGGCATCTACCTGGGCAGGCAATGACAAATGTTTCATCTCCTGATGCGCATCAAACACCTCCGTCGAGACAGGATGACCTGAAAGCACTTCAAACGTCAGCGGAGTAATGAACTTCGTGGCCGATTGGGTCATCACGACGTGCACCACTGCTCCTTCACGTAGCAAGGTTCGAAGCAACGCGACAGCCTTATAGGCCGCAATACTGCCGGTCACGCCAAGCACGATCTGCTTCCCGATCAGCGTCGGCCCTATGGAGTCGGAGATTTTCACCAATGACTCCTCTTACTCTTCGCTCTCAGCAACCACCGGCTTCGGGGCATCATCGACATAGACACTCAACTCTTTCTTGATCTCCTTCGCATCGTCGCCGGTCATTAAGGCGATGCGCTCCATTTCGCCTTCTTTGCCGCGCTTCGCCTCTTTCATCGCATCCCGGGCTTCATTGCCGATGAGATAGGTGATCTGTCCACGGAGGACTTCATCGAGGGCGATGGTCGTTTCTTTGGTGAAGCGTGAGGCGACATGACGCGATCCCTGCAGAATGTGCTTCGCCCGCTGGGCTGTGATGATCGCCAGCCTGTGACGCGAGTCAAATTCACCTGCTGTGTATTGGGGCAAGAGTCTCAACATGTCGATCATGGATGTGGTGCTCCTTTGGGTTGGGGAAGATCTTTGCGATCTTCAGTTTTCTGTTCATCGTCAAGAATGAAATTATTCTCGAGCCACGTCATATTCAAGCGTTTCGTTTTCAATCGTTCTGACCAGAAGATGCTGTTGAGATCGCGAAGAGATTGGTCGAGGTCTTCGTTTCGGACGACATAGGCGTATTCCCGGTAGCTCCACACCTCTTCTTTCACTTTGTTGAGTCGCCCTTGAATTTCTTGCGTGGTATCAGAGGCCCTGGTTTGGAGGCGGGCTCGAAGTACGGCCATCGAGGGAGGAAGAATAAAAATCGACACCGAATCCTCGAATCGTTTCTTGACCTGGATCGCCCCTTGTATATCGATTTCCAATAACACATCGATCCCCTGATCGATCCTTTCGGTCAGCGATTTCCACGGCGTCCCGTAGAGATGACCATACACGTGAGCCCATTCAACGAACTCATTTCTGGCAGCCATCTCTTGAAATACCTGTTCTCCGATGAAGTAATACTCACGTCCATGCTCTTCGCCTGACCGCGGCTTCCTCGTGGTATAGGAAATTGAATGCCACAGTCCAGGGAGGCTTGCCGTGAGTTGCTTGCATAGCGTCGTTTTCCCTGTCCCTGACGGGGCGGAAATAATAAAAAGAATTCCTCGCCGATCCGTCGATGACCGCGGATGGCCTGAGGCCGACGCCGTGAGGCTGGTCGTGGTGGCTGAGTTCATTCGACGTTCTGGACCTGTTCGCGAATGCGTTCCAGTTCGGCCTTCATCTGGACCACATGACCGGCGATTTCCGCGTCGTTGGCTTTTGAGCCGATCGTGTTGACTTCCCGCCCGATTTCCTGAAGCAGAAAGTCGAGTGTCTTTCCGACAGAGTCTGCACGGTTGAGCGTCTCCTCTAACTGTATCATATGCGAGTCTAATCTGACTATTTCTTCCGTAATATCACCACGATCTGCGTACACCGCCAACTCCTGATAGAGCCGAGAAGGATCGGGGATTTCCAGTCCCAGCAGTTTCTCCACACGAACCTTCATTTTGTCAAAGACCTCCTGGGTCACTAGCTGAGTCCGTGCGGCGACGAGAGTCTTATGCCCGCGGATCGTCTGAATCCGCGCGCGCATATCCTCTGCCAGCGCCTTCCCTTCGCGCGTTCGCATCCCCTCAAGATCCGTCAGTGCCTGGGTCGTCAGCTCTTGAGCGATCTTCGCCAGTTTCGGGTCTTCCGTCGGTTGGTCCGATACCGACAGCACATCGCGAAGCCCCGCCATAAGCACAAGATCAATAGAGCCCCTCAGCTTCAAGGATTTTTTGAGGGTCTGAAGAGCCTGATGGTACTGTTTTGCGAGGGGTTGGTCAAGAATGACGTTTCCGGCCCGGCCTTTGCCCGCTTGGACAGTCACCGTAATGTCGATGCGCCCACGGGTACAACGCTGCTGAATGGCTTTCTTGAAGGAGTCTTCTAGCGGGCTCAGTGGCCTGGGTAGGCGGCAGGCAATTTCGAGAAAGCGATGATTCACGGAACGCATTTCCACCGTCACGGAACCATCCTGCCAGGGGGCCTGTCGTCGGCCGAAACCGGTCATACTACGGATCATTGGAGACCTTTCTCTTTCCATGGGCAGTGCCGGTAAACCGGACAGGTAGGGCACTGGGGTTTTCTGGCAAGGCAGACATAGCGGCCATGCAGTAACAATCGTTGTGAAACAGCCGTCCACTGGGATTTCGGCAGGAGCTGCTGCAGGTGTTGTTCGACCAAGTCTGGATTGTCTGATCTGGTCAGGCCCAGTCGCTTCGCCACGCGCTTGACATGAGTATCCACGACGATGCTTGGCCGGCCGAAAGCAGTCCCGAGCACGACATTCGCCGTCTTTCTCCCGACGCCCGGCAAGGTGATCAATGCCTCCATCGTGTCCGGGACCTGTCCGCCGAAACGCTCAGTCACGGCGTTGCCGCATGCGACCAGATGTTTCGCCTTATTCTTAAAGAAACCGGTGGGACGAATGAGCTGTTCCAGTTCAGGACGATGAGCCCCAGCCAGCTCTGCCGGTTGTCGATACCGCAGAAAAAGCGCTGGGGTGACCTGGTTGACTCGCTGGTCGGTACATTGGGCGGAGAGGATCGTTGCCACGAGCAATTCCCACGGAGATCGATGGTCGAGTTCCATCTTCGGGGTTGGCCTGGTACGCCGGAGCGTCTTCGCAATCTCTCGAAGACGCTTTCGATGATCCGATGATGGTAGTAATTTCGTAGTCATGGCCGGTACCAGAACAAGCAGATTGTGCAGCGGGTTAAGGGCGAGATGCAAGCATGGGCGGCGCGGCTCCCGATTTCTGGAAAGAACCGTCCACCGGGACGAGCTGGGTCAGCCGTTCTTCAAGGTGCTGGATCAGCGGAGGCAAGGTCTCCGGATGCAGAGACGAAATCCCGATCGCGCCATAGCGCCGACAGAGCGCTTCCGCTTGTCCGGTCGGAAGTTGGTCGCATTTATTGAATATCAGAACCCGTGGAAGGTCATCGAGAGCGAGAATTTTGAGCACAGTATCGACCGATGTGATATGGGCCTCCATATCATTGGCTCCCGCATCAACCACGTGCAGCAAGAGATCGGCATCGCGCATCTCGTCCAATGTGGTTCTGAAGGCTGCGAGGAGATCTTTGGGTAGGTCGCGAATAAACCCCACCGTATCGGTGACGATGGCCTCACGGCCGTGCGGGAGATGCAGCCTGCGGCTCGTGGTATCAAGCGTTTCAAACACGCGTGGGGCCGTGCTCACCTGGCTATTCGTTAAGACGTTGAGCAATGTCGACTTACCGGCATTCGTGTAACCCACGATGGAGAGGACTGGGAATGCTTGCCGAATGCGGCGCGATCGCCGTTGGTCTTGGTGACGGGCAAACCCTTCGATCGCCTGCTCCAAATGGTCGATTCGTTCTCTGATGCGGCGGCGGTCCGTTTCGAGTTTTGTTTCACCGGGACCTCTGCTGCCGATGCCACCACCCAAACGCGAGAGGCTCGTTCCCTGACCGGAAAGACGAGGGAGCAGATAACGGAGTTGTGCCAATTCGACTTGCACCTTGCCTTCTCGGCTATGCGCCCGTTGCGCAAAGATGTCGAGAATCAGCTGTGTGCGATCGATGACCGTCAAGTCAGTAATCTCCTCAATGGCCCGCAGCTGCGCGGGGGCCAAATCTTGATCGAAGATCAGCAGGTCCGCGCCCTTTTGCATGGCTTGCATCAGCACGTCTTTTAGTTTGCCGCTCCCCAGTTGAAATCGATGATGGCCACTCTGTGTGCGTTGCACTAACTGGTCGATCACCGTGAGATCTGCCGAGGAAGCCAGCTCTGCCAACTCGGCGAGGCGTTCTTCTTGGTCGGCCTTGCTCTTGGGCGAGGCGCTCACGAGGATGGCGGTCTGCCTCTGAACCATCGTGTGAGACCCGCTCTGACGTTGGAGGTCTGATTCCAGCTCACGAATGAATGTCTCGAAACTCACCGGGCATTGATGTACCAGCGTGGGTGCTAGCAGCGTATACACCGGTCCCTTAGGTGTAGACGGATTGAGGTGGGCGAGGGAAAGGAGCCCTGGCTCACCCTTGGGTGTGACGGCCAACGATCCAACCATATCGAGTCGAAGCAAGCCCAGCATCGTGAGTTCTTCTTGAGTGAGGGGTTGGTCCTTCAGATGCGTGCGTATGAGGCGAAGGCCCCGCAGGGATCTCGGGCTTGCACGAAAGGTGGCCAGAGTCGTGGGCGAGGGCTCGGTGCCGGCGCCGACCAGAACGTCTTGCACCGCTCCACGTCTCGTAATGACCAATCCGATAGGACGCCGAATCTCGTGCGTAAACTGCGCGAGGGTTATTGCGGCTTCAGCCGATAGGACTTCATCCACGGGCATACGACGGCGATACAGCCGCTCTAGCATGGCGAGCTGCCCAGCGCGAAGACCAAGAACCTGTCCGTGAATATCTGGAATGTGCGTCGTTTCCTTATTGTTGTCGATTAAATCGAGTGTGCGAATGATGAGGCCAGCGAGGCGTGGGCATCGATGTCCAGGGATGCACGGAGCCCTGCGCGAAGAGCCTGCCTCCCTGCTGCCGCGATCATCGCTGCATTATCCGTACAGTATGCCAGCGGGGGAAGACTGAGCTGCAGGCTTTCGGAAATCGCTCGTTGCTGGAGCAGCGCACGTAATCGAGAATTTGCGGACACCCCCCCGACGACGGCCAATGCACGAGCGCCGGACGCCCGGACTGCGGCAAAGGCTTTGTCAGCCAAGACGACCACAATGGCCTCCTGATAACCGGCAGCCAAATCGGCTGCCTGAGCCGTGCTCGGTCTCTTAGACATCGCGTGAACTTTGTAGAGCAACGACGTTTTCAAGCCACTGAAGCTAAAGTCGAGACTCCCATTATTGAGGTACGAACGGGGAAACGCAATGGCCTCTGGATTTCCCTGGCGAGCCAAACGATCGATTGCTGGCCCACCAGGAAACTCCAGTCCAAGTAACTGAGCGCCTTTGTCAAAGGCCTCCCCTGCCGCATCGTCTCTGGTCGCGCCAAGGAGTCGGCAGTGACCGCTGTGTTCCTTGTAATAGAGATGGGTATGTCCACCCGAGACAACCAAGACCACGCAAGGTACTGGAAATGCTGAGTCCTGTAACCAGGCGGACGCGATGTGGCCTTCAAGATGGCTGACGCCGACCACCGGAATATTCAAGGCATAGGCCAGTGCTTTTGCATAATTGACCCCGACGAGGAGCGCGCCGGCTAGGCCGGGTCCCTGAGTGACCGCGATTCCAGTGAGATCCGTCCATACGAGACCTGCCTGTCGCAACGCTTGAGATGAAACACCTTCAATCGATTCAATGTGGGCACGGGAGGCCAGTTCTGGAACGACACCACCAAATCGCTGATGAACGGCATGCTGCGACGAAATAATGTTTGAGAGAACGGCACCGTTTGCGGCAAGCACAGATGCCGCTGTTTCATCACATGACGTCTCGATACCAAGGATAGGCCCTGGCATCCAGGCTTCGGCAGGCTGGACAACGGTTGTCATCATGAGTTCATTACTGATCACGCGAGCTAGACCAGTGACACATGCATATTTCTCAGAGAAATGAAATAACACGGCCCTTGTGGCCGCTGGCGCCACAAAGGCCGTATCGTACTCTCGACGATGGCGAACGTCTCGTATGGGGGTGGGACATTAGACGCCAGCCATGGCCTCCTGCTCGATGAATGCTGGTGCCCCGTCGCGAAGCACCACACGGATCTTTCGGCATTCTTTGAATCGTCCTCGAATCATCTCTTCGGAAAGCGGATCGCCGATCGCGCGCTGAATCGTCCGGCGCATTGGTCTGGCTCCGTAGAGCGGTTCGTAGCCTTCTTTGATCAACCATTGCTTGACGTCGTCCTCGACCTCGATTTCCACACCCTTGTCGAGCAGACGGAGGTTGAGTTCACCCAAGAGGATATCAAGAATATTGTAGAGATGCGTTTTGTCCAATTGATGGAAGACCACGATCTCGTCGATCCGGTTCAGGAACTCCGGGCTGAACGAGCGGCGCAATTCTCCCAACACTTCCTCCTTCTTATGGCGCTCCTGATCGCCTTCTGTGCTCTGGAATCCGAGCGAGACCCCCTTCTGAATCATCTTTGTCCCGATATTGGAGGTCATGATAATCACGCAATTCTTGAAGTCGACTTTGCGTCCGAGGCTGTCGGTCAGTATCCCGTCGTCCAATACTTGCAACAGGATATTGAACACATCAGGATGAGCCTTTTCGATCTCATCGAACAGAACCACTGAATAGGGACGACGCCGCACCCGCTCAGTCAATTGGCCGCCTTCTTCATATCCCACGTACCCGGGAGGGGCGCCGAAGAGACGAGAACTGGTGAACTTTTCTTGATATTCTGACATGTCAATCCGAATGAGCGAGTCTTCGCTATTAAAAAGAAACTCAGCGAGCGTCCTTGCCAGCTCAGTCTTTCCTACCCCGGTGGGTCCCAGAAAGATAAAGGACCCGATAGGCTTCTTCGCTTCCTTCAGGCCGGCACGTGATCGTCGAATGGCGCGGGCCACAGCAGAGATGGCTTCGTTCTGCCCGACCACACGTTTATGGAGAAATTCTTCCATACGCAGCAATTTGTTCGACTCTTCCTCTTCAAGCTTGAAGAGCGGAATGCCTGTCATCTTGGAGACGACATAGGCCACCTCTTCTTTTCCGATTGTCGGTTTGTTTTTTTCCTGATTTTTCTTCCATTCACGCTTGGACTCATCGAGGAGTTTGCGCAGCCGTTCTTCTTCCTCTCGATGACGAACGGCTTCTTCAAAGTTCTGCATCGAGATGGCCAGTTCCTTGTCACGAGAGACTTTTTTCAGCTCTTGCTCCATCGCTTTTAGGTCCGACGGTAGCGCATAGGTCTGCAATTTGGCTCGTGACCCAGTCTCGTCGATCAAATCGATGGCCTTGTCCGGCAAGAAACGGTCGCTAATGTATCGATCAGACAGCTTGACCGCTTCCAGAATGGCCTCTTCGGAAATCTCGACGCCATGATGTTCTTCGTACCGATCACGAAGCCCTTGGATGATCAGCACCGTTTCGTCGATACTTGGCGGCTGAACGTGAATTGGCTGGAACCGTCGCTTGAGCGCTCCGTCTTTCTCAATATGCTTGCGGTATTCATCGAGAGTCGTGGCGCCGATACATTGAATTTCGCCGCGCGACAGCGCCGGCTTGAGCATGTTGGAGGCGTCGATCGATCCTTCCGCCGCCCCGGCTCCCACCAAGGTATGGAGTTCATCGATGAAAATGATGATGTTCCCGGCCTGGACGATTTCCTTCATCACGACTTTTAATCGCTCCTCGAATTGGCCGCGATACTTCGTTCCGGCAACCAGCGAGCCCAGGTCGAGTGCAATGACACGCCGTGAGAGAAGATTGTCCGGCACTTCGGACGCGATGATCCGCTGGGCGAGCCCTTCGACAATGGCGGTCTTGCCGACGCCAGCTTCCCCGATGAGCACGGGATTGTTTTTCGAACGGCGGCTCAGGATCTGAAGTACCCGCTCGATTTCATCGGCTCGTCCGATGACGGGATCCAGTTGCCCTGCCTGAGCAAGCTGCGTCAGATCGCGACCGAACTCATCGAGTGCCGGAGTGTTGCTCTTCCGGTCACGCTCACGCGGGGCGGACTTCCGCAGAAATGTCACAGTTAACTGTCGGGCGGTCAGGAGATTGGCGCCTAAGCTGCGGAGGATCTTTCCCCCTATCCCCTCCTCTTCTCGGAGGAGACCCAATAAGAGATGTTCACTCCCGATATGGTTGTGTCCCAAGAGACGGGCTTCTTCGACCCCATATTCGATGACCTTCTTGACCCGCGGACTGAACGGGATCTCGCCGAAGGTCATGGTGGTCCCGCCGCCGGGCAAATTCCGTTCAATCTCCAAACGGACTTGTTCAGTCGAGAGTCCCATCTTTTTCAAAATCATCAGGGCAATTCCGTCGGATTCACGGAGGATGGCCAAGACGAGATGCTCGGTTCCGAGGTAGTCATTTTGATGACGCTCAGCCTCTTCCCGTGCGAGGATGATGATCTTCCGGCCCTTATCCGTAAATCGTTCAAACATCCTGCCTCCTTGTAGGTGGGCCTATAACGGGTTCCATGTGCGCAAAGTTCTCGAAAAATCTGACCTAATTCTAACTAGAAGGATTTTAGGTGTCAAGGCTGCGAGACAATCGCACAAGCCACATACTGGAGTCACCCAAACGCATTGTGGTCAACGCCTGCCGTGTCCGACTTCGTTGACTTCAAAAGAACCCTCCCACTACAATCGCTGACCTTTCCAACGGCATCTGCATGACGATAGAATCGTACTAATGAAAAGCAAAAGCATCGGGATTCTTGCAAAGCCGAATTTTCCTGAGATCAAGGATACGCTCCATGATGTGATCACCTGGCTCCGGGCTCGCAGCATCGACGTGATTCTGGACACAACATCGGCGATTCTCCTCGGTGAACAGGGGGGCTATCAGAAAACTCAACTGGCAAGCAAAGCGGATGTCCTTCTGGTCTTGGGGGGCGATGGGACCATGCTGAATGCCGCGCGACTGGCCGGAGAGCGAAGCATTCCCATCCTGGGAGTCAACATGGGTGGACTGGGGTTCTTGACAGAAGTCCGCCTGGAGAACCTGTATCCCTCGCTCGAACGAGTGTTTGCGAATGACTTTGTCCTCGATGAACGGCTCATGCTACGGACGCATATTCATCGGCACGGAGAAACGGTTGCGCAAGGGGTGGTGTTGAATGATGTTGTCATCAGCAAGGGCACACTGGCTCGCATGATCGAACTCAAGATTGCGATTCAGGGACGGTTCGTGACCAATTTGCGGGGCGACGGATTGATCGTCAGCAGCCCGACAGGATCCACCGCCTACTCCCTTTCAGCGGGCGGTCCCATCATCGATCCAGCAGTCCAGTCGTTGATCCTGACGCCGATCTGCCCTCACACGCTGACACATCGGCCATTGATTGTGCCGGGCCACGCGGAGATTGAAGTGACACTCACCAGTAAAGACGACGGCGCGATGGCGACGCTCGACGGACAAGTGGGAGTCGCGATCACGCAGGGCGATACGGTCGCGATCCAAACCTCGGACTACCGGACACGATTGATCCGATTTCCAGAGAGCAATTACTATGATGTGCTCAGAGAAAAACTCAAATGGGGGGACGGGTAGAACCGAGGAGCTGATGCGTTACGAGTTTCCGCCTTCAATCAATTCAAGCATTTCCTGGTTGTTCGCATATTTGAACTCCCCGATACAGTCCTCACCCCAGTGACTCTTTTCTCGTGATTCAAGTATGCGGAGCCCCTCCAGATCAACCGGGTGGCTCTGATGCGTCGTGAGCACTGAGGCGAGCTTGTCGAGGACGACTTTTGCGTCGGAATAATTACCCTGAGATTTCGTCGAAAGATAGCGGCTCACCACTTCAGCACACCAATCTCCGTCCCGTTTCGCAATACCGACGAGTCCTTCACTGGCTTTGCGAGCCCATCCTGAGAGAAACACGCCGTCGATGATCTTACCCGCGCCTTCGTCATAGGCCTGGAAGAGCGCATCGTCCGGATCGTTGCCGGTCTTGTTGGGGTTTGTGACAAACAGGCCGTTCTTATACGGTAGCCCGACCGTCTCATCGACTTTGTCCCCCACGGCAAAGACCACGGCATCGCAGGGGAACTCGTAATACTGTTTGAGTCCGACGGCAACCGTGTCCTCGCCTTTGGGCTCCAGCTTGTTGTCTTCCATCTCCAGGCCGCGCACGCGGTTATGTCCATCGACAAGAATACGCTTGGGAGAGGCGAGGAACTTGAAGCCCATCTTCGTCTCGCTCACTTTCGGCTCGCATTTTGCAAATTCGTTCGTCAAGCCCTTGAGTACCTCGTCTGCATTCTGGCCGACTGCGGCAAGGCGATCCTTAATTCGAGCCATCTCATTGGTGATCCCTATCACATCCATGTTGGCGCACACCGCACGAATTTCCTTCGGATTGTACTTTCGTTCAGCAGGTCCACGTCGCACAATGGCGGTAACCCGTTCAACTTTCTTGTAACGCACCAGCCAGTGCGCGATGTCGACCATCACGTCGCCGGCCCCGATCACCGCGACATGTTTCCCCATTTCAAATGGGCGATCACCAAACCCGGGGAGCCGATTGAAGTGATACACCACGTCTTTGGCGTGAAACACACCATCGGCCGAATCTCCTTCCACACCGATGGCTTTAGTACCCTGCGCGCCGATAGAAAACACGACCGCGCTAGCACCCAGGCTTCGGACCTCTTCGACAGTGAGATCTTTGCCGTTGCCGATCGAGACATTACCGAAATAGTGGACATTCGGTCGCTCGAGTAATTCCCAGTACTGCTTTTTGAGGCCGCCGCGGAGCTTGAGCTTTGAGGGAAAGATACCGTACTCAGCCAGCCCGCCGAACTTAATGTCACGATTCAAGATGATGATTTCATGACCTGACTTCGCAAGCGACGCGGCCACGGCCATTCCTGCCGGTCCAGCTCCGGCCACAATGATCACATGCTTGCCCTGTATACTCATACGATATTCCCCGGGATAAATGGGTGAAAAGTGACGATAACCCCAACAGTTCCGCGGACTTTAGCATAGGGGCTTTCGCAGTGTCAAAGCTGCTATTGCGCGTGAAGCGTCATTGTAAAGGGTGAGTGAGGCAGGCAGGCAGGGCGTGCGCGATGCAAAGGCTGAAGGCCAAAGGTTGAAGATCAGGGTTCGAAGTTCCGAACACTTCAGCCTTCCGATTGCCTCACCCGTCTCGTTTTTTTCACAAGTCTCGCGCGAATACTGCGAAACGCATAGCCTCAGAAGGATGGGGATGGAGTGGCCATGTGGCCTTCTTGCTCGCAGAACGCGCACATTCAGAAAGCGCTTTGGCTTACCACACTCACGCGAGACTGGCAGGAAAGGCGCGACTCGAAGTTCTAGGTTCGAAGCTCTGGGTTCGAAGTCCTGAACACCTCAATATTTCCCCCCGTCGCGCCAGTCCCGACAATTCTACATTCAATATTAATCATTGAACATTCCCAACGTGCCTCACCCGTCCAGCTTTTCTCGCGATTCACGCGCGAATACCATGCGGGCTAGACGATCACAAAACCAGAGGACCCGATGCGATGGTATTGCGCCATCATCACCGGGTCCTTGGCTAGGCAGCTATGCTAGGTACCGGGATGATCCCGGCAGCCGGAATAAATCTCTACGGTGTACAGGCAGGGCCGCCGATGACACCGACCGGGCTCCGCTGCGCGACCGTCAGTGCTCCGCAGAAAGCGGCTGGTAACTTCTGCACCCAGCCGTTATACACATTGGGGACAGGCAGCACGCCCTGTCCGCCCATGCCTTTGTTTTCTGTAATGGTGTCGTCCGTCAGTACCGGTGCGGCACTATCGTCAAGCACCACCCAACCGGCAATCACGGCATCGGCCGCATTGCCGTCGTTGTTCGGATCGTAATCCAAGACGATCAAGCGATTGGAGAACTTGCTGGTGACATAGGCGTAGTACCCGCCACCGTCCTTGGCGCCAAAGTTCACCCCATGACAGCCTGGATCGCACGTCACGCTCTTTACCAGCGTGTCGGTCGCCGTATCAATGATGGTCATGGTACCGGTTAAGGTATTGCCCGTGATCACAAACTTTCCGTCAGGGCTCACAGGCGTCTGAATCGGCAATCCGCCGATCGCCCCATTGCCACCAACTGCCCCCGTCACCGCGTTGTAGTTGGCCAGCAAGTTGATGTCTTTGATCTTCGTTCCAGGACCCGCAGCACAGGCGGCAATGGGCGGGTTCGCAGCCGCCCCTCCACACATGACCGAGATCGTGTGTGAGAGATAGTTTGCCACATAGTACTTTGTCGATGTCGGGTTTAACCCAGCAGCAATCGGTAAGACTCCAGTTGGCTCTTTTTTCACGATCAGATTTGCAATGAAGTCGAAGAAGGTTGAGTCATTCGAATTGGAATTCGGCGTCACCATCGTATGGCCATCATGCCCCATCCAATGAGCATGCGGCTGTGACTGCGGCTGTCCCACCGCTTGCATCAGAATCCTCCCCAGACCTCCGGGGCGAGACGGGTTGAGTTGGAGATAGTTAGGCGATGGCAGCTTATCGAGCTCGACCACAGCATCTTCACCGTTTAACGATACATGCACCTGCTCTGTATCCACCCGCGTCATCACGTGGGCCGCATCATGGCCAACTTCGATATTCTTCAAGAGTGCCCCCGTGGCAGCATCGATCACATAGAGACTCTTCCCGTGCCATTCCGTCTGATAAATCTGCGTCTGATCATGACTCGCCCACATGTTATGGCCGTTATTCATTTTCTGAGCAGGGAGCGCGATCTTTCGCTTGAGTTTCCAGGCATTCGTTCCCGCCACATCGAGCACCGTAATGGTGCTGGGATAGGCCGCACCCTTGCCGGCACTTTCCTCAAATTGCGTGTCGACCCAGACTTCTCCCACCCCAAGGGTCGTGGGGTTTTTCTGCGCTGGGATGACATCACCATCAAACGTGGCTTGGAGTGCGGCATTTAAATCTGGAACGACTGCTCCTCCCGTGAGGATGACAGGCACTGCGGGATAGGTTGGCGTATAGGGAATGCCGACCTTGGTGTAGTCCTTCCAATTCGATGGACTGGTGACGACAAAGAATGCGCGCAACAACCTGAGCGCCAGGTTCGAATTGCTGGGGAACGCGGTGGCCGGATTGGCCGGGTCGGTGACGCCCACCAAATGCAGGGTCTCGCCCAGATCCAACCCCGCCGGGGTCGCCGGATCATCCACGATTACGCCCGCCAGCATATAGGGATGCACCTTGCACACAAACACATGCAAACCCGGAGTGTTCAAGGTCACGGAATGGTTATCTTGATTCGCGGTGGGCTGATCGATCCGCTCCGACGCCGTTGAAGTGGCTGGGAAGATCAAGCTTGTGACCGTATGCAAACTCTCGACGCGGCGGGGCCCCGTAAACGACCGCTTTTGAAGGAAGGTAATCGTCTGCCCAGGGGCCACCACGGCGAGTGAGCGAGTCCCGGCGATCGTGGCACGGGTATCGAACCACCAGCCTGCCTCGTCCGTCACATCAAAATACGTCGTATTGGCTGCATTAAGCGGCGGGAATGGATTGGGCGCCGGCGGTGCTGCCGCATCGTCGCCCGAACAACCGGCTAGCCCTGCCGCAAGGCATAGAGCAGCCCCAAGAATACCGTGCTTCTTCATTGAAACCTCCTTTTGTGATGATGGAATGATGGAAACGTGATGCCTGATAGCTCCTGCTCGATCCAGCCAGACATGCAGGCCAGGAACCACCTCAGTGAGCCCAATCGTCGTGAAACCGTCCAGTGTCGCTGCTTATGAGCCGCGCAACTTAAAATAGTCAATCCACTATTAGGTAAGAAAAATTAGATATTATCACGACGACGTATCTGAGTAATCCAAGACCCGAATAGCCCGACATGCAGCAAATCGCGTGCCTGCCATACAATGCATGTGCCTTCGGTCACAGTCTGCAGTTTTCCCCAGAATAGAGCTTGTTCCACGCTGTGAGGAAAGTATGAGCCGCGATCAAGGTGAATCGAAAAGGATTCGGTGGTGAATCGAAAAGGATTCACCAGATCACATTGAATAGAACAGCGGAGGGTATGCCCACAGGAGAGTCTCTATTTCTGGCGGACTGTTGAATACACAATAGTCTGCAGACACCATAGTTCACTGCTTTGGGCTGTCGTGTTTGCGTATGTCACGAAGATCAAACGCTTGAGCTAGTGACTCCCGCGACTATGCCAGCGCATTGATATCTTGATGAAGCTGCTCAAGCCTGTGTCGTAATCGGCAAACTGCGAAACGTTTTCACGGGGCAATCACCGGGGAATTGAGAGAATAGTAAGGAGAGAAACTGAACTACCCTTGCACCAGTTGGCACCGGCATTGAAGATCATGCATGGCGGCATGGTTTAGACTGGTCGCAACTGTACGGATAGTGGGAAATGGACCAAGGACACACGAGAGGATCTTAACTGACCCTCAACCCCTGTCTATTATCCCCCTGCGCTTCCTACCGGTCCGCCCGACTTGGTCATGCGCCAGGGGTCGAGCAATTCGGTGAGTCGCTTTTCAGAGAGGACTTTCTGTTCTTTAGCCACCTGGCGCACGGTCTTCCCGGACTTGTAGGCCTCCTTGGCGAGGTTCGCGGCCGCCTCGTAGCCGATCTCCGGCGCCAGGGCCGTGCACATGGCCAGACTGTCCTCGATCAAACTCTTGCAGCGCGCCTCGTTCGCCGTGATGCCGTCGATACATTTGGTCGCAAAGTTCATGGAGACGGTCGAGAGGAGTTCAATGGATTGGAAGAGGTTATAGGCCATCACCGGCAACATGACGATCAGTTCGAAGTTGGCCGCCTGCCCTCCCACTGTGACCGTCACATCATTGCCGATCACCTGCGCGCAGACCATCGTCACCGACTCGGCAATGACCGGGTTGACCTTGCCCGGCATGATGGACGAGCCCGGTTGGGTCTCCGGTAGATTGATCTCCCCCAGCCCACAGCGCGGGCCTGAGCCGAGCCAGCGAATGTCGTTGGCGATCTTCATCAGGCTGACGGCCAGGGTCCTCAACACCCCGCTCGCTTCGACCAGCGAATCCTGGGTGGACTGTGCTTCAAAATGGTTTGTTGCTTCGATAAAGCGACAGCCAGTCTCTTTGGAAATGATGGCGAGCACCTTGGCGGAGAACTTCGGATGGCAATTGAGCCCAGTGCCGACTGCGGTCCCGCCGAGCGCCACTTCACTGAGGGCCGCTTGCGCTCGCGTGACCCGTTGGATGCCGAGTTCGATCTGCCGGGCGTACCCGCCGAATTCCTGGCCCAATCGCACCGGCGTGGCATCCTG
>JBBRRK010000001.1:0-77170 GCA_038200765.1 Nitrospirales bacterium | reverse complement strand
GGTGGCCACACGGCGAGCAGCACGCAGTGTGTTTCGACGCCGTCATACCAGGACCCGGGCGTCGCGGTCACCGCAGAGGCCGACGAGCCGAGAGGCCGCGACGAAGCCCGGCAGCGAGAACAGGGCGCGGATGGATGTCGGGTGCTTCATGCGGCGACTCTGCTCCAGAACCTGCACCAGTTTCAAGCGGTAGGGAACGCCTGGATCGCCGTTTCAGCCAAGGCGTTTGTGCATGGTCTGACTACAGAATGACCCACTTGAATGTGCGAAGACCCTCTTTTCGTGAAAGGTGAAACGTAAAATGCGCTATGGCTGTGATCCTGCGTCACCTCCTTCCCGGCTGTTTGTGCCGTGCGCCGACGGCTATGTGCTTGAGCAACAGGAGTGCCGGTGGGGGAAGGGGAAAGAATTGGTCGAGATGTGAGGAAAATTCAGGGGTTCAGAAGGTGAGGGAGAGATGCGATTGATGCGGGGAGGTTTGAACCGGCATGGGATGCGAGGAGGGACCCGCAAAGAATGGGAGGGGAGGGTAGCCTGTGATCTCCCGTGCTCGCGCAACGCGCGGCCTGGGAAGGCCCTCGTTGGACACGCGCAGTAGGAGACCAAGCAGGCCACCCTCCCGTGAAGGGAAAATGAGCAAGCTAGGTAGGAGCTTTTCTACGGGGAGTGTGCTCGTTCGACGGCCGCAGTCAGGCCTGACACGGGTGCCGGTCCAGAGAAGGTCAAAAGAACAAATTGAGAAGTGGAGAGGGATGGAGCCTGTTGGTCTCCTGTGCTCGCGCAACGCGCGGTCGCGGACTCCCCTCGTTGGATGCGCACAGTGGAGACCAATCGAGCCACCCCAGTAGTAAGAGGCGTAATTTGCTAGCTAGGGAAGCTTGGATATCGGTTGGAAGTTGCAGTAGACTTGTTGTCCATCACGAGGCTTTGGTTGCCACAGAATCGATTGGACAAGGTCAATGAGGAGCCATGGGCTTCCGCTGACTGTCCTGGTACTGATTGAAGACACTGAATACAGCAATCATACGACTGAATGGCCACAAATAAAAATCAGCATTTTGTTCCCAGATGCTATTTGCGCCCTTTCACGATTGATGGCTTCAGCTCCGCAATCAATCTATACAACATTGATCGGCAGAAGTTCTTTGAACAGGCAG
This sequence comes from Nitrospirales bacterium, assembly GCA_038200765.1. GTDB lineage: Bacteria > Nitrospirota > Nitrospiria > Nitrospirales > Nitrospiraceae > Palsa-1315. Next base: position 76,013 of record JBBRRK010000001.1, on the reverse strand, counting down.
CGGTGAAACATCAATGTTCAGGTGATTATTTTTATGGTAAAGATCCTCTCTTGGAAAGGGCTATCAAGGGCATAGAAGACGGATACGGCAATACATTGCGTGAACTTCTGAAGCCAGGCTATGTCTTGACTGACGAGCATCGCCATGTACTGAGGGTGTTTTGGCTACTACAGCACTTGAGAACGGAGGCTGCGTCAAGGCGGTCTGTAGAAATAACGGAGGCAGTTCATGATGTTAGCGGTCAAACGGGTGCCAGTTTTCGTTATGAAATTCGCGAAGCTGTTCAAATGGCGATGAAGACTTTCGCAGTATCAATGGACAGCGTTGCTGACCTGAAGGTTTGCCTCGTTAGAAATCGAACCGGTATTCCTTTTATTACCTCAGATGATCCGGCCGTTCTGACCAATCGCTGGCATCTGGAAAGTGCGCTAACCAACGGGCGCTCTTTTGGCCTCCACTCTGCTGGGGACATCCTCTTACTTCCAGTAAGTCCCAAGATCCTATGCATTGGATTCGATGGTGATGTCTACAGTGTCCCAGATAGGAATGGGTGGACAGAGGTGCGGCGAGATGCAGATGTGGAGGCATTCAATCAACATCAGTTTCTGAATTGCCACGCAAATGTTTTCGTCCAAGATTCTGTTAGCTTCCAACATGTTCACGAGTCTTTCTTGAGAGCAGTGCCGCGCCGCCCAGAAAGAAGACACAAACTTCATTATGCAGTCTTGGGCCGCCGTGAAGGTGGATTTGCTAGCTATCGAGTTGTCAATTGCGCCGAGGCTGGAGACTATGAGGAAGCTATGATTCACGTACAGGTGATGCATGCTAGGCCAGTGTATTGGCCAAGGCAGATTTCATGGAGACTAAATGGATTCGTATTTACCAATGGCACCGGTGTGGGCTATGTTCGAAGGGGTTGGACCGATGGCGTGCATGAACAACCGTTTCACAAAGAGTATGCGCGTGGGAAATGAGTGGTTAAGAAAATTGACTCATCGCGTAATCGTGGAAAAATCAAAGGGGTCGGGAGTCTTTTTTGGCCTCGCGACGGTCATGCTCCTGGATCGCCCGGTATCTCATTGCGATTCCCTCGCGAAGCACGCCGTCGCACGTGGTACAAAATCACGCTCCTTCTTCAGCGTCTCATTTGCCCGTGTGAGCCGTGTCAGCTCATCCTGCTCGGCCCGCACCGCTTGGCGTGTGAGGCCCGAGGATTCGACCTGCTGCTGCTCGCCCCGCCAACGATACCGCACATTGTCCGAAATCCCGAGCTCCCGCGCCACCTGGGCCACCAGCCGACCCGATTCCCGTGTGAGCCGGACGGCCTCGGACGTGAATGCGTCGGTCAACTGACGTCGTGTGGGTCTGGCCATGCGGCCCTCCAATTTCATCATTCTCCCATGTATGGAGGTGTCTGTGAAATCAGGGGAGGGTCACACCATTGTTTCGTATATCAAGTTGGACACTTAGCTTGGCATACACGTGAGGGGGGCCAAGAAAGGCTAAGAGGACGCCCGCACTTCCGTTCTACTCCCCTCGCCTCTCAACAATCAGAACTCACGCAGATAGCCCTTCTTTTTGACGAACTGAGAACAAAAACAGCAAAGTGGCGGAGTCGTACAGCCTGATGTTTGGGTCGAGATTCTCTCTTGGGGATTCCAACGCGCCCCTCAAACAGGATACAGCCGCAAGTTTGGTGTAACGATTGATGACGCGCCATCCGAATGGAGCGGCAAGGTTGAAGTTAAGGTCACAAAGGTAGCTTTGGGCGTAGATCAAAGCGGGACTTGAACAGAAGCCAGACTTTGGGTAGATTGGAAGCCAACGAGAATACTGGGGATACCTGAGCAATGCGGCTCCGACACGCTCTCGCTGCCATATACACGTATTTGCGAACGCCCTGCCTCCTCGCCGGACTGCTCGGAGCTTCGCTGAACATTCTCACCATCACGCTGATGGGACAGATCGGTGGGAGGCGGTGTTTGAAAGGTGGCCAGCGGTTCTCGTCAGCCTCGCGGCTGGTTTGATGTCGGGATTGGTGAGCGAGCATATCGCTCGCGCAAAGGGAGGATCTCGAAGGTGAGTTACGAGCGCGATCGATTTTTCGAATTGTCTATGGACCTCCTCTGCATCGCAGGGACCGACGGTTATTTCAAGGAGCTCAATTCAGCATGGGAACACACGCTTGGATTCAGCCGTGACGAGCTGTATTCAAAACCATTCATCGAATTCATTCACCTCGACGACCGACCTCGAACCCTGGCAGCGATGAACCAACTCGTGGACGGCCAGTCCGTCACGAACTTCGAGAATCGGTATCGAGCCAAGGATGGGTCGTATCGATGGCTCTCGTGGATTGTCCCGGCTCCGGAAAGCGAGTCGTCGGTGCTGTATGCGGCAGCGCGAGTCATCACCGAGGGTAATCGGGCGCTACGTGAGAGCGAGGAGCGTTACCGGCTCCTCACCGACGCCACCTTCGACGGTATCGCCATCCATGACCAAGGCCTCATAATCGAGGTCAACTCAGGCTTGGAACGGATGTTCGGCTATGGGTCGGGAGAACTTATTGGAAAGCACGTTCTGGACCTCGTGGCCGATGAATCCCGAGAGATGGTCATCTCCAACATGAAGAAGGGGCAGCAAGGCCCATACGAATCCGTCGGACGGCGTAAAGACGGCTCGACATTCTACGGGGAAGTCGTCATCAAACCCTACCGGTACAAAGGGCGGGAAGTCCGCCTCGTGGCGGGCCGAGACATTACCGAACGCAAGCAAATGGAGCAGGCGCTGCGGCAGGTGAACGATGAGTTGGAACAGCACGTGGCTCGGCGGACGCAAGAACTCGTGGTCGCGAACGACGCACTCTGCGTCGCCCGAGCATGGCAGCGCGATTTGATCGAAGCGATCCCGGGTATCGTATGGGAATGCGATGCGCGGACCTGGAAGTTTTCGTTCGTCAGCCACCAAGCAGAACTGGTGCTCGGCTATCCTGTGTGGCACTAGCTCGATGAGCCGGACTTTTGGCAAGCACACATACACCCTGACGATCGAGACTGGGTGATGGAATATTGTCTCGCAGCTTCACGGGATAAACGCAAGTACTCGTTCGAATACCGGATGATCGCCGCCGATGGGCGAACCCTGTGGCTCCAGGACACTGTGACCGTGGAGCTCGACGAACTGGGTCCCGCAATCCTACGGGGCATCATGGTGGACATCACCGAGCGCAGACAGGCGGAGGAGGCACTGCGAAAGAGTGAAGAACAGCTTCGCAAAGTGCTCGAAGAGCGGGAGCAGCTCTCCCAGGACCTCCACGACAATATCATCCAAACCATCTATGCGATTGGCATGAGTCTTGAGGAATGTCGCTATCTCTTTCACGAAGATCATCGGGAGGCCGACAAGAAGCTAGAGCATGCCGTCGCCAGCTTAAACAGAGTTATTTCAGACGTGCGGGTTTATATCGTGTGGGACAAGCATGAGGAGATCAGCGGGCAACAGTTCTGTGCGAAGCTGACCGAGCTGGCCATGACCATGGGAAGTTCGCAGGGGATTCATTTTTCTCTCGATCTGGCTCCGGAGGCAGCTCAGCGGTTGACTCCCCTGGAAGCGTTTCATATCCTTCACATTGTGCAAGAGGGGATGAGTAACAGCCTTCGCCATTCTAAAGGCCGAAGCGGTCTCGTCTCTCTGCAGATGCAGCGCGGACAAATTCACCTTGAGATCAAAGACGACGGTGTCGGGTTCAACAGTGAAAAAACAGTCGGACAGGGAAACGGGTTACAGAATATGACTGCGCGTGCTCAAAAACTTGGTGCGCAGCTACAGATAACCTCAAAACCTGGGTCTGGAGTTCAAATTCTCGTCGAACTCCCGCTAGAGGATTAGCATGCTAGAGCAAGCAGTTCAACCGATCCGTTTGCTGCTCGTGGACGACCATGAGGTCGTCCGCATGGGCCTGGATACGTTGTTTCGCAGAGCCGGCACGGTTCAGGTTGTCGGCGAAGCTGACTCCGTCGCCTCCGCTGTTGCCGAGGCAATCCGTCTCCAACCTGCCATTGTCCTGCTCGACCTCCGCTTGCCCGATGGCAGTGGCATTGAAGCATGCCGAGAAATTCTGGAAACATGTCCCGACACCCATGTCGTCTTTCTCACTTCTTTTGCGGATGAGAATGCGGTGCTGGCGACGACGTTTGCGGGCGCCAAAGGGTACCTCCTGAAAACGATCGGGGGAACAGCACTGGTTCACGCCATTCAAGCCGTAGCCGAGGGGCATTCTATTCTCGATCCAGCCGTGACTGGACCTGTGCTCGCTCGCATGCGATCCCTTTCGACCATGGACACCAACGGTAAAAGCACAACATTGTCTCCCCAAGAACGGCGGATCTTGCCGTTGGTGGCTGACGGGAAGACCAACAAGGAAATTGCCGATGCCCTTGGCCTGAGCGACAAGACCATCAAAAGTTACCTGTCCAACATCTTTGAGAAGCTTCAAGTCACCCGCCGCGCGCAAGCCGCCGTTATGTTCGCCAAACACCATCCAGACTAGCTCTTTTCGGCGGTATTTGAATACCGCTGAAAAACACCCGCAGGTACCGCTCAGCGCCGATACCGCTTTCCTCATTTCTAATCGATACTTCTAAGAGCTAGGGATCTGGTTTATGGATCGCATACAGGGGGTGACTAAACTTGAGAGCTTCCAGAAAAAGCAGCGGCCTCTCATTCCGATTGACAGCCTTCCCTCCCAGCTCATCCCTAACCGACGCACCTGATCTGCATGGCACCGTGGGCGAGGAGGCCGAGAAGGGTTCTGAGAGCTGATGGCCACGATCCTGCTCATTGATAACGACGATGGGGTGCGACTGATCCTCCAGGCCATGCTTCAACAAGCAGGGCATCATGTCCTGACCGCCGAGAGTGGGAAAATCGCCTTCCGTCTCTTGGAGCATCAAGTCGTGGATCTGGTCCTCGTGGACATCTTCATGCCAGAGATGGACGGCTTGGAAGTCACCCAACAGCTTCGCAAGACCCGACCTGCCTGCAAGATCATTGCGATATCAGGCGGCGAGGGGGAACGGGATTATCTCCACATCGTAAAGCTTTTGGGCGCCCATGACTGCCTGAGGAAGCCGTTCCACCCTCAAACGTTGCTGGATGCGATTGCGGCTCAGGTGCGGATTCCCGAGACGCTCTAGTGGCAGGGCCAGTCGCGGGCGACTCGCAATGGTTGCGCAGGAGACCGGAGGGTCTCATCATCGGGGGAAAGGACCCCGTGCGAGGTCTCAGACCCGTGCGGTGGTACGGATCACGAGGAAAGGAAAAATCAAAGGGGTCAGACGCCTTTGATTTTCCTGTGATCAGCGTGAGCCGGAGCCTCCGGTCACGCTCGCGTCGCGTCCCCTGCTTGTCCTGATCGACAAGACCCTCCACGGCCCCGCAACAATGCTGTTATGCGCGGCGTTGGCCACTCCCCGGCTTGTTTTGCCTTGTGCAGGTCCACCGAGGAACGGCTCATCAGCTTCGATCAATCCGGCACGCTGCGATCTGGCATCAGACCCATTCCCGTGCGAAGACGGTGAAGCCGGTACCAGGCCGTGTCATGACTCCGAAGACCCAGCTGTCGCTGAAGTTGAAGCGCGCTGATGCCCGGCGTAACCGTGGAGACGTGGGAGGCAGCCGCGAACCAGTCTTGGATCGAACCCTTTGAACGATGCAGGGTGGTCCCAGTCCTTGCGGACCCGCCATGGCCCGATCTTTTGTGAATTGTCTCGAACTGAGAGTCGTCATGGCCACATCCACACACCTATGGTTTTTCCTAGGCGAAGGGCAAGAGAAATATTGGTATATTGAGATCAACTGAATACGAAAATAAACGACTGAACATATTACATATTAATGGAGGAAACGTTATGAATAGATACTTTGGGGGGCTGGTTCTTGGAATGTTGATATTGTCCGGCTGTATGACTGACGCAACTTTCGAACTGACAAAAGCTCCCTTCGATGCGACGACGGCACTCACCGACGGCACGTCGAAAGCAGCGGGTGAGTTTCTTGACCCATTGACGGAAGTTACGTCGAGTACAACGCCGGGGGCATTCAACAGCAATGATCTCTTGAAAGCTAGACAGAAAACCGAAATTTTTGCGAGCTATTCATACGAAAACCTGCGCGCAGATATTGCGCAGGGGTCTGGCGAAAATCTGGTGTCCCTCGCCACGCTTGCAGGGATACCTCCGGATCGTCAGCCTGAATTTCAAGGCCAGATGCGCAATGCGTATTCGAAGATGTTCAACGAAAACGTCCCTCTTCGAGAATCGATGGTTCGTGTGGTGGGTGCGGCTTGGTCGGAGGGATTTGGAAGATTGGAAGCAGAAGGCACTGAGCACCCGTCGAATCTCATCCCCAATGTCGAACTCAGGGCAAAAAAGGCGCGGAGATCGACCGCGCTCGTATCCATGCGTTGAAAGCCAAGAAAGTGCTGACTTATTTAAACGACGGCCGAGCCAATGAGTCTGCCATTTCCTGTCGATGCGAAACTCAAAGAGGATCTATCCGATCAGGTAGTACTGGTCGATGAGTGGGATGTGGAAGGGCTAAATAAACAGCACTGCTTGTTCGAAGGCCGCAGACAGGCCTGATTACGGGGGCCTTTCCGGAGGAGGGTAAAGACGCAAACTTGGAGGGAGCTATGTTATAAGAGAAGAACAAATGGGTCTGACCTCTTTGTTTCATTTAGATGATATTAAGAAATACGCAATTGGAGAACTTGGCGGGATAACGAAACCATTGCTTGAGAGAATTTTTAAATATGAAGCGCTTGAGGAATCGCTAAAGCCCAAAATTTAAAGAAACGCCTGGCCCATCACCTCCAGCGCCTATGCCTACATTCTTGGTGTTCGACGTATTGTTACTGAATCCCTTCCGACCCTTGCGCCGTCCTTCGCCTTCATCCTACAATACGCCTCCCTGGTGAGGTTCTGACCGAATCTTCGAGGCCCCTATGCCCTTCTCGATTCGTCCCTATCGTCGCGTTGCCGTGCCGTGCTTCGTCACATCCTATGGGTTGGGGAACGTTTCGGTGTGGGGACTCGTGCTCCTGGTACTGGCGATCGGCGGCTGCACCGAGTGGACGATTCCCCCCTGTGCGGGGACACCGTTCAAGACTCCCTGTGTCGGGCCGTGTACCGTGGATGTTGAGCCAGACGGGCCGACATATACCCAAGTGACGTTGCCCCTCGCCGTCGTGATTCATGATCGGCAGGGGGAAATGCACTGCCAACAGATCCAGCCATGATTCTCAACGAACATGCGCACTACCACAAGAAGGAGTGCGTTGGCCAGACTGTGGAGAGAACAAAGGGGTTAGATCCCTTTGTTCTCTCCGATGAAATAGGCGACGGGCTATCTTCGGTGCGTTTTCCGAGTCTTCATCGGAAGAAGTGTGCGTGTTTTGGTGGAGATCGGCATGAATACCGCAGGCGAGACGCCGAACCGTTCGGCGAGCTGGGCGATTTGGCGGACGTTCAGGTCGCGCTTGCCTGCTAAGATCTCTGACACCACGCCCTGGTTGCCGATCTCTGGCAGGTGGGATTGCGCGAGGTCATGCTCCTCCAGTAGGCTGCGTAGAATCGCAGGGCCGGAGGCGGTCGGTATGGCGATATGGGTGTCTTGGTAAGCTTCGATGGAAAGGGCTAACGTCTCAGCCAGGTCGGCGAGGGGATGGGTTTCCTGTTGACCAATTTCGTCCAGAATGTCGTCGAGCACAGCCACGGCTTGGTCGTATTCCGTCTTGGTATGTAACGGGCCCAAGGGGATTCATTGCCGAATACGGCGATAGTCGGCATTCACGTCATGGATATATTTGGCGAGCATGAAACAGATCCTCCAGGCGCCTCGGTCGTACTCTGCGTGCGTGAGCACGCGCCGAATGTACATTTTCTTCCGGTTGTCATGGATGGCCGCGATCAGTCGGAAATTGTTGTTCCCGATGTTAAAGACGGTAAATTGGCCCACCTGATCGGCGGATGGAAAGGCTACCCGCAGATTGGCGAAGGAAGCATAGTCGGTCTTCCAAACGATGGTGAACCAGGCGTTCAATAGGGCTCGTGCGTCCGGATGCGTCGGCGCAAACTCCATCAACCGTTTTCGCGTCATGATGTGCACCAGGTTCAAAGCATCTCAACATGAGATGTTTGTCAAGCGTACGATGTTAGAAGTGCTGTCGTGAACCAGTTCAACTTGGAACCATAAAGAGACGGGCTGGTTGAATTCACGGGGGTGAAGGCTTAGCCAATGAGTCTGACATTTCCTGCCAATGAGAATCTCAAAGACGGTTCGCCTGTTCAGTCAGCGCTGGCTGATGAGCGGGATGTGGAGCGGCGGCGGCTATGCCGAGGATGAGATTATTTCGGTTCATCGCGCACACATAGAATGAAGGAGATCCCATGTCCATTGTGACGGTGGTAGTCCTCTCTGTGCTCTTGTTTATTGTGACCGGCTGCGCGACCTCCAGCGATCCTTCAACTCCGAAGCGAGAGGCGGGCAAGAAAGATTCCACCACCAAAATTATCAAACGTGATGAGGGAAAGGGGATGAATGAGGAAAGCCGGGACGCCGTTCGCTGAAAGAAATACACGAACTTGCTCCACCATTGTGCCGAGGCGACCGCTTGCGCTCTTCTTCCGGCGTCGAGTAGGCTGAAGAAACGTGCGGTGCTCCCCGTATCGCATGATTTCATTTCCTCATCCTACCCACTACAATTACATGATGCTGTCTACCGTTCCTCGAGTGTTGATCATCGGTGCCGGTCTGGCGGGGCTTGCCTGTGCGCGCCGCTTGATGCAGTCCGGCATCGCGTGTACGGTCCTTGAAGGCTCTGACGATGTGGGGGGGGCGAGTTCGGACTGATCGCGTGGAGGGATTCCAGCTTGATCGCGGATTCCAGGTCTTTCTTACCGGGTACCCTGAAGCTCGACAGACTCTGGACTATCCCTCGCTGGATCTTCGGCTCTTCCATACTGGCGCAGTCATTCGCTATGCCGGGCGCTTTCACCGCCTCAGTGATCCCCTTCGACGCCCTCCTGGATCTTTGAATTCGTCTGGGCTGCCTTCTCCCGCTGGGCAGTGGCGCTTCCACGAGACGGGATGGGGGCCATTGCTCATCAACTTGCCCAAGCCTTGCCTGCAGGGATGATCCGATTATGCGCACCCGTGAACCGGATTGAGGGGGCCAGTATCGTGCTGGAGTCCGGCGAACGCCTTGTTGGCGATGCCCTGGTCATCGCGACCGATTACACGACTGCGGCTCGACTACGTAGCGAGAGCCCGCCTTCTGGGGCGTCACGAGAGGCGACCTGTCTGTATTTCGATGCGCCCACTCCTCCGTTACGCGGTCCCTGGTTGATATTGAACGGTGACGCAGAGGGTCCGATCAGGACGCTGTGTGTGTTGAGCGAAGCGGCTCTCTCTTATGCGCCACCGGGGCAAGCGTTGGTTTCCATCAGCCTCTCTGATCGATTGGACAGAGTAGACGATGATCTCCCGCAGGCAGTACGGAGGTCTCTCCGCGCCTGATTTGGTCCTCTCGTCGACGCATGGCGCCATCTCCGGACCGATCGAATCCTCCGCGCGCTGCCTCCGGTCGACGTGCTTCCCGCGCATGAAGGAGGGGCGTCTCCACGACTGACCGCAGGTCTGTACCCGTGCGGCGATTACTGTGAGACCGGAACCTTAGATGGGGCCCTGCTGTCTGGCCGAAAGGCGGCCGACACGTTAATGGCTGATCACGCAGCGAGACCCACAGGGGTGAGTGCGTGACGTTGCCCTTCCTCCCCGAGGTTCTGCATTCATGGTTCGCCACTATCGCGCGAAATACCCGGCGACCACGTGACTGCTTGTGGCACCGAGATTCATGGAAGGCGCCTGTGGGGCTGACTCTTTAAATTTTGCTTGGAGGGAGCTATTTCACGAGTGACTGAGTTGATGCGCGCAGGTAGCGGCCAATTGGGCGGCGCGTCTGCGACCTATAAAGGCACACCACACACACAATAAGCCACCGAACACCATGCTGAACACAACCGCGGTGATGCTGCCAACAATCCATAATATGAGTAATTCGTAGAGCATAGAGTGTTCCCCCTGAAAAATTGTATCAAATGCCTTCGTTTTCTCCAGTAAATGACAAGAGATCGCTTTTCCTTTAAATCCTATGGACTTAGAGCTGTACCAGCGCAGGAAGTTCAGCTCATCACCCCTCCAAAAGCCAGGTTCAGGTATGACTATGGACGTACGCGAGCGAGAGTTGAGTCAATGAGTCTCTCTTTTCCTGTCGACGCGACACTCAAGGACGGTTCGCCGGTTCAGTTAGTGCTGGCGGATGAGCGGGGTGTGGAGGCGCTGCGGCGGCTCTACCGAGTCATTGTTGAGGAGGGGAACTCCTACCCGCATGATCAGTTCCCGGAGCAGGATGACTTCCTGGACTATTGGTTTCGCGGCAAGAGTACGGTGGCGGCCTATAAGCCGGACCGTGATCGCGCGGCGGGCATGGCTGGGGCGTTTTACCTCAAGGCAAACTGGCCTGGACGGGCGGGCCATGTGGCGAATGCCGGGTTCATCGTGGCGCCGGATTGGCGTAACAAAGGTCTGGGCCGGCTGTTGGGCGAGACGATGCTGGTCCACGCCAAGCAACTCGGCTACCGTAGTGTGATCTTTAATCTGGTGTTTTCTGACAATGTGGTCGCGCGCCATCTCTGGGACAAGCTTGGCTTCAAAGAACTTGGTGCGATCCCAGGCGCAGTACGGAAGAATGATGGGTCGTATCAGGATGCGATGATGATGTTCCGATCGTTGATTGAAAGGTAGGCGCCCTGTATGCCAAATGAAGCAGCGAATGAAGCGACGCGCCTGGCTTGGCGCAAGTTGGGATTTTTTTGCGGTAAAAATGATGGCGCGAAGGAGTGGCGCATTATCGGGTCGGTGACGGGTTTGCGGAAATTCGCAGCCGAGATACGCAAATACGCGTCTAACCCAGCGAATGATCGGCTGTCGGAATATACTCAGCTGGGGCCGGCTATGAATCTGGAAGTGGGCACCTCGCATCAAACGGAAATCACTGAGCAGTGGATCGGCGGCCCATTGGTGGATCTTCTCCGTCTTGCGACACTGATTGAGCGAAGCGCGCAGGACAACGTGGTCGGGAAGTGCATTGCGTTGCGCGCGAATTTCTCGCCCATGGCTCCCTATGAACTCATCTTGGATGTTCGCGATGAAGGATTCGACCCTGCTTCTCCCGATCCAACTTCCTGCTAACGTGAACTGAGTGGTGGCAACAGTCATCGCGGTTGACAAGTGATACCTCTAGAGGTAGCACTTGTTCATGGGTAAGGTTCGCTGGAGTGGTTATATCGTCGTCACGTGGAAAGGCGATCATTCTCCCCAGCATGTGCACGTATATCGTGATGGGGTGCTCATCGGGAAATGGGCCTTGGATAGCAGGAAGCCGATGATGGAGAAGGCTACGCGACGAGTTCGCTTGTTGCTTGATCAACTGGAATCAGGGGGGGCGCTATGAAGATTCAGTCAGTCACCCGCAACAATCGCAAGGAGGCGTTTCAGGTGAAGGCGTCTAAGAAGCTGTTCTAGCTTCCCTACTCAAAGGTCGATCCTCAACCCAGTGCCGCCGATCCGATCACCCGGGTCTTCGTCGGTAAAGAGCTGGGGAGTGAAGGGTTCATCTATGTGCTGGAATCGGGCAAGGAAGGAACGGTCCACAGCGAGCAAGTATTGGAATACAACCAGGACCCGCATTACTTGCGGGATGGCTGCTCTATAAGCTGACGATCGAAGCGCAGAAGCGAGTCGAGGCGAGTACCTTGTTGAAGCGCGAGATCATACGGCGACTGGGAACCTCCGCTACGCAGTTCTATCGTTTGCTCGATCAAACGAACTACAGCAAGTCGATCGATCAAATTTTGTCCTTACTGCATGTGTTGGATTGCGATATCGATCTTCTCGTTCGAACCAAGGCAGCACGTGGGAAAGCCGCGTGACTTGTTCGGTGCGGTTCATCGAAGAAAGCCGAAAAGCCACTCGGGACTATGGTGGAAGAGGTGAGAAATGAAGAAGAAGTTGGATCAAGACGAATAAGATATTCTCTCTCAATATGAGCGCGGCGAGCTCATATCAGTCGTGATTTCGGAGGTGTCGTTGCGTCGATACCGCGAATATGCACGCGATACTCTGACCAAGAACCAAGGCAGGGGGAAGGTGTCAGAAACCTTTCCTGAGTCCGAGTGAAATGGGTCTGTTCTGACGAAAGTGTCGTTGGACCAACGTTTCCACCGAGCGGAAATGCCGATCCGGGAGGTTTTTGAATCGCCGTTTGCAGTCGAGGAGCGCTTCGTTGGCTGTGGCGAAGGGTTCGATCACGGACATGAGGTGGCTGTGGTAGTCCATGAGCTTCAGCTCAACGGTTCTCAGTTGGCTGGGGTCGCCGGCGATGGCCAGTGCGGCGCGCGCCTGATCGCCGGTGGCTTCGACCAGTGCTTGGAAGCACAGGCCCTTCAATCGTTGCGTCACGGTGCTGCGATCCCAGCCTAACGTGTTCGCCGTTGCCTGCATGTCGAAGCTTTGCTGACGGAGGCAATTCAGCACAGCGGCATCGCTGACTGGGTCAGGAAGAATCTGTGATGGTTTGGCTCGACCAGCAGGCGATGCGAATGCGCTGCCGAGGCGTAATGATTCTTTGGTGAGCAAAGGGCCGTCGTTGAGTGCGATAGCCTGCTCCAGGCAATGCCGGAACTCCCTCACGTTGCCCTTCCACTCGTGCTCCACCAGGGCGCGGAGCGCCTCGTGTGAAAGCTTCGGGACCGGCTTGCCCATCTGGTCGGCGATCTCGGCGAGACAAATGTCCGCGAGGATCGGCACGTCGCCAGTTCGTTCGCGTAGCGGCGGCAGCCGGAACACGAGACCTGTCAGCCTGAAATACAGATCTTCACGGAACCAGCCTTCCGACACCCCGCGCTGCAGGTCGCGATTCGTTGCGGCCACGATACGCACATCAACCGTCGTTGGGACCGTCGCGCCGACTCGGTAGAAAGACTTCTCCTGTAAGACCCGCAGCAGTTTGCTCTGGTGGTCCAAACGGAGATCGCCGATTTCGTCCAAGAAGATCGTGCCGTGGTTCGCCAGCTCGAAATAGCCGCGCCGGTCTGCTGTGGCCCCGGTAAAGCTGCCTTTGCTATGGCCGAAGAGTTCGCTTTCGAAGAGTTCCGGAGAAATGGCCGCCATATTGACGGCGATGAAGGTCTTGCTGGTCCTCGGACTGAGCCGGTGAACCGCTCGGGCGAAGAGTTCTTTCCCGGTCCCTGGTTCGCCGAGCACCAGGACTGTCAGAGGCGACTTGGCCCCTTTTTTGAGATCCCAATAGAGGCGCAAGAGAGCGGAGTCTTGGGTGATGATGCCGAGCTGTCGGCATTCATCCCTGAGGCGATCGAGTTCCACATCGCCTAGCAGGCTGCGGAAAAACTCGGTTGATGCCGAAAATATGGTTGGAATTTTCCGTACGGTGATGAAGGCAGAATAACCTCAGGATGCTCAAAAAGGCCGTCCAGCAAGGCCGCAGCGAGCGAAGAGGCGAGGCGTACGCTTCGGTACGTTGAGCCTCTGAGCGATGCGAGAACGCCGCTGGCGGACTTTTTCAGCATCCTGCTAGTGACAGGGGATCATGTGTGGCCGCACGCAGACCATGCAATTGCTGTTCGAGTCCTTCCAGTTTCTTGCGCGCTTCATCTTCCTGTGCCTGGGCGTCGGTGAGTTGGGAGCGAAGGACATCTGCGGATTTGGTAAGTGCGTCCTGTTGATCTATCGATTGCGAGATGGCAGCCCGCGCGACGGCAAGATCTTCTTGCAAGGTCTCTGCTCGGGTCTCGCGCAGAACCAGGGCTTCACGCACGGCGACGGCTTCCTGCTGCAGGCGGAGCATATCCTGCTCTAAGAGTATCAGCCGCTGATGCGCGGTCAGGTGGCTCCAAATGGTTGTGCCGACGAGCACCAACAGGGCGGCCGTCAGGGGCATGGAGAGGGGAAGTACCAAGTTGGCCACCACGAGCGCGAGGAAAGTGACTATGCCATATGTGGCAATGGCCTTCCCGGCAAGGAGCAGGCTGGTCGTGCCTCGGAATCGAAGCAAGAGCCAGGCGACCACTCCAGCTACAAGCAGTGTGATGAACGAGCGGCTGGCTGCGTCGAGTTGGGAGAACCGGTTGCCGGTCAGTAGCATGTTCAAGACGTGGAGATGGACTACGGAGCTAGTAACCGTCTGTCCCGTGGGCAAGAGCGAGCGTCCTCCCTCGATCGGACTTGGAAGAAACACGACTATTTTACCCTTGAACCACTTGGTGAGCCGATCGCTCTCATGATGCACAATGGCGTTCCAGACGGATGATAGAGGAACGGTTGGGAATGCGTCGACCGTTCCATTGCCGACATAGTTGACTAAGAACGAGGCCGTGACTCCTTCGGAAAGAGACGGTTTCGTCGATAAGGTCTGTTGTTGATAGGCCTCGTACAATGCAATCCCGAAGGCTGGGGCGGATTGTCTGTCGCCGGGTACCATCACAGGCACCGTTCGTGCGACGTGATCGGAATGGGTTGTGACCAGCAGATGGCCCACGATGGTTGTGTCCGAGGCAAACGTCGCATCAGGGCTCTGTACCACGACGATAGGCCCGGCGGTGCTCATGGCTTCAAGCAGCAGGGCATCGCTCGCTGCTCCGCCGAGCTGCGCCGGGCTGGCGTGGTCGAAGCGATGATCCAGGCCGATGGCGAGAGCGCCGGATTCATGCGCGCTGGTTAGTAGACGTGCGAAGATGGCCCGGTCCCATGGCCCGCTACCAAACTCTTCTTCGCTGGCTGGATCCCGTGTGACGATGAGAAGAGACGGGCTGACTGAGATGGATGCGCGATCGGTCAACCAGAAATCGTACGCGGCCCAGTCGAGCGCTGTGAATGTCGTTGAGGCTGCAGCCCACAGGCCGAACGCCAGGAGGGTCGCAAGTAGCCCCATCGCCCCGGCTTGGAGCCAGGAGGAGCTGAGAAATTGTCGCCACAGGCGTGAGGTATCGAGCATGATTATTTCCTGCAAACGATTGAGATGCTATTCTGGCATGGATCTGTGAAACGTTACATGTGAGACGTGAAACGTTTCAGAGGAAGAGGCGAGCAGTCCTCCGTTTCACCGTTCACGGCCTTTGCTAGCGTCCTGCAATCTCGCCCAGGATGGCTTTTGTTTCCTGCTTGGACAGCCCCTTCAGCATCGCTTTGGCTTTCTTCACATCCGGCGTGACCCCGAGGCCTTTGCCATAGATGCGCGCCAGCGCTTTCTTTGCCGGGATGAAACCATCGGCAGCGGTGGTTCCAAAACAGGCCAGGATACGCGAATCGAATTGAGCGAGGCGGGTATCGAGGCCGGTTTCATACAAGCGTGCCAGTTCGTCGTGCGCAGTCTCAGCGAGTGCAAAGGCTTCGGCAAACAGAACTCTGACTCCGTTGGAGGCTTGGCCGTCTTTGAGCAAGGCAATACCCAATGATTCGGTCTGGTCGATTCTCTCGGTATCCGGGTAGGCAGTCCAGAGTTCGTCGCGATATTGTCTGAAGGCCTCGGACGCGTCTTTTCGACGACGCTCAGACTGGTCAGGCGAGAGCGCTTGGCGACGAAGCAGTGAAAGGGATTCCGCTGCGCGCGGCTGGCCGAACTCCACGGCCTTGGTCCACCAACGGATCGCGAGGGCGAGATTCTTGTCGACGCCCTGTCCGTTGCGATAGGCGTTCCCCATAAAATACTGCGCCTGCGGGACCCCGCCGATCGCCGCGTGCTCCATCAATTGCACCGCTTCCTGATGTCGATTCTTCAGCTTCAAGACCAGCGCAAGACGATAGCGGGCGTCGAGAAAGTTCGATTGTAGATCTAAGGCTCGGCGATAGGATTGGATCGCGGCTGTGAGATGGCCCAGCGAGTAGTGGACGCTCCCGAGGCTGTAATGCGCATGTGTGAGTTCAGGATCGAGCAGAATAGCGTCCGTCAAGGCTAGGGCCGCGGCACGTGCATCTTGCTTGGCCATCAACGTGATGCCGAGTTGCAGGTGGGCCCTGGCGTTGTCCGACTCAAGCGTGATCGCCACGCGGCATTCATCGAGCGCGGCATCGAGATCACCGATGCGGTAGAGCCCTTGCGCCAACTTCAGCCGGTCGGCGGCGCTGTCCGGCGACAGACGGACTGCGGTGCGCAATTCTCCCAGTTCCGTCACGGCGTCCGTTCGTTCATGCTGTAAGAGTTCGGGGAGCTGATGCTCATCCGTATACGCTGGAGTAGGCGAGGTTTCGGAAGAGGGCGATGGGGACTCGATTATCGGAGGCAGAGTGTTCTCTGGCGCTTGCGCGAACGACGGAGGAACGGGAAATTCAATAATGCATGACGCGAACAAGAGGGTCACGAACACCAATCGAGGACGCATTGGAAACCTGTGATCCTCCGGATCTGTTGCAAGGATGGACAGCAGTATAGCACCGAATCGGCGACGGTGGGTCGTGTGGAATTCGTTGAAGCGAGCCGCGAATCGTGATTCAGCAGGCGTTCTCAACCCGTATTATTCATGATCGCTTCTGCTGCAATCGCGGATTCGCCGCTGCGACAAGCCTAGACGCGGTGGCACGGCGTCTAGACAGGCTGCGGAAAAGCTCGGTGTATACACAAGACGCTGATTGAATCTTCCCTATGGCGCCAATGTCACAATAGTCTCAGGATGCTCAAAAAGGCTGTCCAGCAAGGCCGTAGCGAGCGAAGAGGCGAGGCGTACGCTTCGGTACGTTGAGTCTCTGAGCGATGCGAGAACGCCGCTGGCGGACTTTTTCAGTATCCTGCTAGGCAGGCGGGCTCGCCACTCGGTCGGTCAACATTCTGTTGCAAGTATGCTTCCATCCCTCACGGCTCCGCGCGCCTGTCTCACTTGGCGACTGCGCGATTTCGCGACGAATCGTCAAGAATAATTCGGGTTAATGGCCTGCTGCAGGCGCTGGATTGTGCGCTGGGAATCAGGCCCTGAACGGAGCATGGGCTCATGTTGCACTCGCCACACTGGCTCAAGGGGAGCTGGGTCGTTGGCCAGTCTGGGAATCACATGCCAGTGGATGTGGGGGAGTTGGTTGCCAAGGAGTTCATAGTTGATCTTCCTGGCCTCATAGATCTGGGCCAGGGTCTTAGCGACGAGGTTCACTTCCTCCATCAGCTGAATACGTTCCGTGGGAGCGAGATGAAACAGCTCTGTCGCGTGGCGTTTGAAGACGACGACGGTCCAACCTGGGAAAAATTGATCGTCGTGCAGATAGGCCTTAGAGAGGCCCAGATCTGCAATAAAATGGTCTTCTTTTGGCCAGCTGCCTTGGCAGGCCTTGCACGTTGGATCCGTCATGGCTGGTTGGCCTTCCGCCATTCTTCTTCAGTGACCACGCCTTTTTTGATCAACAACTGAATCAGCTTGTCGACGGAGTGATGATTGGGCGGGGGCGGAGTGATTCCCGGCTGAACCGGGGCTGCTGCTTGGGTTTGTTTTGGCTCAGGCGGCGGACGTTTTTCCCCCAGCACTTTAAAGAAAGGCGTAAAGACCGAGACATAGTCCTTGTTTCTGAGGCGCACGGTGGCCGGGAGGCTGTCAGCAAGCGAGTCGAGGTCTTTGGACTGGCCAACTGGAACGCGGAAAAATGGTTTGGCGTCATCGGTTTCGCCGTCTTGACCCAAAATATCGAACCGCCCGAGGAAGGATTCCCCTGTTAACCCTTCTCGGTCTTGACCAGCAAGGTTGGTAATCTTATCGAGGACGATCACCAGTGAGTCGGCAATCAGCACATCGGACGAGTGGTTTCTGACACTGACATCGTAGCGGTATTCGCTCGTAAAGTTATCCCGCCCTTTGAGGGTGACGACGACGGTAGTCTTGCCGGTCAGGTCGGTGAGTTGATCCAGCTGCCCGGCACGGCCTTCTGGGACCATCGGCCACAACAGACCGAGTAGGATGACGGCAATGCTCAGTCGCCCGCGCGTTCGATTTCTCGTCATGGTGGCTTCCCCAGATTGTGAAAGGCGCATCGCCCCCAACTCGCCCGAGCATAGCAAAGATCGTTGGGTTGAGCGAGTCTTCTGCGCGGTAGGTCATCTTGACAGGCCCTTTCCACGAACGCTATTCTCGCCGCAATTGGAGTTGTACGCAACCCTTCCACTGCCACCACGAATGACATCCATTTTACGACGTGCTCCGCTCCTGGTTCCACGGTCTCTCCTGACGCAACTCATGGCGCTCTACGACTATCCGCATCCCGTACAGCGCGGTCGCATCATTCGCGGGTATGATCGGCCCCATGCGGTGCGGACTGCGCGCATGTGCGCAGCGGTGGCCACGGCGCTGGGCCATGGAGCCGAGCGGGTCCGTCAGTATCAGATCGCGTGTCTGCTGCATGACTTGGGCCGTGCGGGGCTCGATCGCCGACTCTTCGGAAAAATTTGGTCCTGGGCAAAGGAGCACGGCATTCCGACCAGACCGCGTGAGTGGAGAGTCCTCCATCCAGCGACGACCTACGGGCGAGAAACCGAAGCGTTTCTCCGACAATACCGACATGAGTTGGAAGCCGATGGGATTCCGATAACCGCTTGGGCCAAAGAGCAGGTCGAGATGCGGCTGGGCTATTCGCGTCGGTTGGCCCGTCGGCTACGTTTGGTACGACCCGCTATCAAGAAGATGGGGGTGGCCTGGGCGCCGTGGATGCAGCAGGTGATGCTCTATTATTATTATCCAGAGAAGCTGGCGTCGGCCAAGCCCTGGGTCAAGCAGTTGGCGGAGATTCTTGTTGCCTGCGAACAGTTTGAAGCCTATAGCAATCACCGTCGTGGACGGGACTACTATGTGCGGAAGAAAGAAACGTTGATAGATGCATTCGCCTATTTGGAGAAACTGCAGCAGGACGGCATCTTGAGTGGCGCGGTGATGGGGGCGCTACGCCGATTGACGGCGCAAGGCGAGTTCGATGCCATTCTGGAGGAGGCTCGTGGTTGTGCCTATACGCAGGGCGAGCGACGAGCGCTCAGAGCGATGGAGTCATAAGATGGCGGTGAAAACGGTGTCGTTGCGTCTCACCATGCAGGGGGACACGCAGATCGAAAATATCACGAAGTCCGTGGTCGACGCCCTGGCTGGGACCAGGCTGTTGGCCGGGATCGTGACCGTATTCGTCAAACATACCACGGCATCGGTGATGATCATCGAGGATGAACCTGGTATTAGGGCCGATACCAAAGCGTTCTGGGAGCGGACTGTCCCGGCCGATCCTGCATGGCAGCACAATACGCGAAATGCCGGTGAAGACAATGGCCACAGCCACTTGCGCGGTCAGCTGCAAGGGCCGTCGGTGACCATTCCTTTCCTGGACGGAGCGCTGTTGCTGGGGGCCTGGCAGCAGATTGTGCTTGTCGATTTCGATACCAGATCCAGGATCAGGGAAGTCATTATCCAAATCATGGGTGAATGATTGCGATGAGGGGGCCTGTCGTTACAGCGGGATTCCTGCTCATCAGCCTCTGGCCTGCCTTCTCGATGGCGGAGTGGGGGAAGCCGCTGGGTGGGGCCTACGATGGCCCTGAGGGGAAACCGCGCGTCGTGACGCCTTCGCCCGCTGAGTTGGGCGCCGATGAGCGGGCCACAATGGCCGTGTTCGAGCGGGCGACGAAATCCGTCGTCTTCATTGCGAATACGGCGATTCGACGAGATCCCTGGTCGTTCAATCTTTTTGAGGCTCCGCAAGGTTCCGGGACAGGATTCATCTGGAACAAACAGGGGCACATCGTCACCAACTTTCATGTCGTCTACGGGGCGAACTCGATCACCGTGATGTTGGCAGACCGGACGGAGCATAAGGCCACGCTCATCGGCGCTGATCCCGATCATGATGTGGCTGTGCTGCAGATTCGTGCACCTGAAGAGTCTCTCTCGCCCCTCACCATCGGGACGTCGCATGATTTACGCGTCGGACAGAAAGTCTTGGCTATTGGGAATCCGTTCGGCCTCGATCATACGTTGACGACCGGCGTGGTGAGTGCCTTGGGGCGGACGATCAAGTCCTTGTCGAACCGGACGATTGAAGGGGTCGTTCAGACCGATGCGGCCATCAATCCTGGAAACTCCGGCGGCCCGCTGCTTGATAGTGCCGGTCGATTGATCGGGGTCAATACGCAGATTGTCAGTCCGAGCGGGGCCTTCGCGGGAATCGGCTTTGCCGTGCCGGTCGACACGGTCAACCGTATTGTCCCAGAGTTGATCAAGTACGGGAAACTTATCCGTCCGGGGCTCGGAGTCTCGCTCGTTCCCGATGCGATGGCCAAGCGTTGGGGAGTGAAGGGGCTGATTATCGGGAAGGTGTCGCGTGGCAGTGGGGCGGAGCAGGCCGGCTTGAAGGGTGCACGTGAGACTGTCGCCGGGCGGGTGGAATTGGGTGACATCATCACGGCGGTCGACGGCAAGCCAGTCAGAACCCTGGATGAATTGATGGATGTGATGGAACGGCACAAAGTCAACGATCAGGTCGCGGTTGAAATCCTACGGGGGACCCGCCACGAGCGTGTAACCGTGACCCTCCAAGCCGTCAATTGATCGGCAATCCGTGCGGTCGCTATGGTAGGATCATCCATCTGTTCCGCATGAGAGGACCACTAATGAGCGATCGCCGACCCATTGAACCACAGGACCCAGGACCCAAGGGGAAGACGGCAGATGATGGGAATCCGTCGACGCGTATGGGATCCGACCCCCTTGATCTCATTGAGCAATGTCTTACCTTATTTCCCGACAGCGACCCCAGACAGAAGATCCTCTACAAGTTGCGCCATGCTGTGATTCTTGGGCAAGCGGCGCAGCAACAGCGCGAGGTTGAATTCAAGAAAGTCGCCGACGTGATCGCGAAGCTCACGGCGCCGGCCAATCGGGTCGGTACCCTACTTGGGGTGCCGGGTGAAGGCCTTTCACGGATTCTGGTGGGGGGCGCTGAGTTTTATGCGTCGGTCGATCCACGGGTGGAGGTCGTCGAGCTCAAGATCGGCGCCCAGATTCTGGTAAACGAAGCGTACGCGGTGATTAAGGTATTGGGCTATGACCGTAATGGGCCTGTGTTAAAAGTGGCGGAAGCGTTGGCCGATGGGCGGCTTCGTTTCGAGCAGGAGATGGGGCGGCAGGTCTTGATCCTTCAACGATCGAGCGATCTCGTCGGCGTGGACCTCAAGGCCGGCGATGAGGTGCGCATTGAGCCCAGCCTCCACGTGGCGATTGAGAAATTGGAAGATCGGAAAGCCAAGTCTCACTTGCTTGACGAGGTTCCCACTGTCACATGGGAGCAGATCGGCGGGCAAACGGAGGCGATCGCCGCTATTCAGAAAGCCATCGAGTTTCCTCTGCTCCATGCGAGCACATTTCAGCGCTTCAAGTTCACTCAACCCAAGGGATTCCTGCTCTATGGCCCTCCCGGCTGCGGCAAGACCTTGATTGGACAAGCGGCAGCCGCCAGTCTCTCAAAGCTGGTGGGAGAATCGGCCCAGGAAGCCTCCGGCGCGAAGGGGGACAAGGCGCCAGTGACTCATGGAGCCTTCCTCCACATCAAGGGACCGGAGATTCTGAATATGTGGTTGGGGGAGTCGGAACGGATGGTCCGGGATCTTTTCGCCCAGGCTCGTGCCCGCAGGAAAGAGGGCGCGTTGCCCTTTATCTTTGTCGACGAGGCGGAATCGGTTCTCGGCACGAGACGGGCCTCTCGGTCATTCAACATCTCCAGCACCCTGGTGCCGATGTTCTGCTCCGAGATGGACGGGATCGAGTCGCTGCGCGACGTGGTGATCATTCTGGCTTCGAACCGTCCCGATCTCATCGACCCGGCCGTGCTGCGACCAGGCCGTATCGATCGCAAGATCAAAGTGAGCCGCCCCAATCGTGACTCGGCGGCAGCGATTCTGAATGTGTATCTCACGGATGATCTGCCGCTGGACCGGCAATGGATCGATCAGCATGGCGGAGATCGGAAGAAGGCCTGTGCCGACCTTGTCGAACATGCGCTTTCTGCGATCTTCTCACGGATCGATGAGAATCGACTCCTGTCGATCAGGCTCAGGAGTGGACAGAACAAGGTTCTCTATCGGAGCGATCTGATCAGCGGTGCGATCCTGGCTTCGATCGTACAACGGGCGAAGGAACAGGCCATCGATCGCATGATTGCGACCGGTGGGGCGGAGCAAGGCGGTATGGTCTTGGACGATTTGGTGGATGCCGTCCACTCAGAGTTTCGAGAGGGTGAGATGTTGCCGCCAGACGATGCGGCGGAAGAATGGCTCAAGCTCCTCGATCATCATCCAGAGCAGGTGGTCGGGGTCTCGTCGTTCCGAAGAGGGCGGCAGTCCGAAGAGCGATTGATCAACCAAATTATCTGAAAACGTGAAATGTGCAGATTTCCGGTCTCAGATTTTGTGACTTCTCTCGTTTCACGTTTCACCGTTCACGCCTAATAAACCATGCGACTCTACGGCATCGAAACGGAATATGGGATTACGAGGGAAGACCAGGATTTGGTCGATCCGGTCGTGGAATCAATGGAACTGGTGCGGGCTCATCTGACTGCCTCGTTTGAGCGGCGCTGGGACTATGGTGGTGAAGATCCGCACGAGGATGCACGAGGATTTCGAGTCTCCGGTCTGCAACAGGATAAAGAAGAAGACGAGTTTGCCAAGGTCGATGCCCATCGGCCGTTTTCGTTTCATGAGATGAAGAGCGATCTCGTCCTTCCGAACGGTGCACGCTTCTATAACGATCATACACATCCCGAATATTCCACGCCCGAATGCCGAACGCTCTTAGATATCCTGGCACATGACCGTGCTGGAGAACGCATTGCCCAGCGGGCGGCGGAGCGGCGCAACCAGACGATCGGCGGGCCGCATGTGCAGCTCTATAAAAACAACACGGATTTCCACGGACACAGTTATGGCTGTCACGATAACTATCTTATTGCTCGCTCGATTTCCTTTCCTGTGCTGACTGCGGGGCTGCTGCCGTTTCTTGTCAGCCGCCAAGTCATTGCGGGTGCCGGGAAAGTGGGGGTGGAAGGTCAAGAGAGTGCATTCGTGCCGGGCCACTATCAGCTTTCTCAACGAGCCGACTTCATGGAGACGGAATTGAGCGTCGACACCATGCACAACCGGCCGATTCTGAATACAAGGGACGAACCACATGCGGTTCGGGAAAAATATCGGCGGCTCCATCTCATCATCGGCGATGCCAATATGTGCGAGTACAGCACGGCGCTGAAAGTTGGGACGACGCAATTGGCACTGGAATTAATCGCGCGCGACGTTGCCCCAGTTCTTGAATTGGAACATCCCGTCACGGCGGTGAAGCAGTTCTCTCGCGATCAGAAACTGAAGGCGACGGTTCGCCAGAAGAACGGCCGCACCATCACGGGCCTCGATATTCAAGGGCAGTACTACCTCGCGGCCGAGAAGCATTTAGCCGGTGCTGACGCAGAGACCGATTGGATACTTCACGAATGGGCCGCCACGCTCCGGTTACTCACCGGCGATCGACGACAACTGGTTGGGAAGCTCGACTGGGTGACCAAGCTGTGGCTGTTGGAAACCTTTATGCAGGAAGAGAAGATTGGCTGGGATGATCCCTGGCTGGCGAGTTTGGACTTGGAATACCATAATGTAAATCCTGATCGCGGGCTCTTCCTGGGGCTTGAGGCTGAGGGAAAGGCTTGGCGGATGACGTCAGAGCAAGATGTGGAATCAGCCTTACTGGCTGGTCCGGTTGATACTCGCGGAGGGATTCGCGGCCTCTGCATCAGACGGTTTCCAGATCAGATCAAATCGATGCAATAGGAACGCATTCAGTTCAGCGGTGGGCTGCTTCCTCGGACATTAGAGATGGGCGACCTCTTCGAGCCAGAGGCGGTGCAAGCCTGTGCCGAGATATTCGAGAGCGCGGCATCCCCGATGGATGCGCTGAACGCATGGAACAGAGGAAAGGAGTCTCGATCATGAACTACATCTCGATGCCGGAACGACGGGAAGGGCCAGGCAATCCGATGCCAAAGGCCCCGAGTCCGTCCGATGAGGGCGGAGGGCCGAAACGGCCTGAGCCCGGATCCCCCGACAAGGACAATTTGCTCAAGCGTATGCGTAAGGTCGATCCAAAGCAGGCGGAACGGTATCGGCAACGGACGGGAGAATAAAGCGTAACAGGTAAAAGGTGAAATCTGAGAGGTCAGGGCGGCGGTGATTCATACGCTCGTATTCGAAAACCTTTCACGTTTTACGACTCACGTCTAACGAGGTAAAAATGGGGATGCAAGGGGATTTTTTTCAGCTATTGAAGGAACAGGGCTACACACTCGGTGCACCGACGGCGGTGGGGACTGGCCATGCATTGACGAATGCCACCACGATTCTAGCCTTCAAGTATCGGGATGGCGTATTGGTGGCTGGAGATCGTCGCGCGACCGCCGGCAATATGGTGATGTACGATCGCACGGACAAGGTGTTGGAGATCGATCGGCACAGTGTGATGGCGATTGCCGGTGTCCCGGCGACGGCGTACGAAATGGTGCGCATCCTGGAACATTCCTTCAAATATTACAGAAGGACGCAGCTGCAAGAATTGAGTTTCGATGGCAAGCTGCGGGCGGTTTCTAAGCTCTTGAAAGACAATGTGCCTGCGGCGTTGGCCGGGACGGGTGCGGTGGTTCCGGTGTTTGCCGGCTACGATCTGGAGCATGGCTCGGCCAAGATCTATTTTTACGATATCCTCGGGGCGGAGTTTGAAGGCGTGGAATTTGCCGTATCCGGGTCCGGTTCCCCCACGATCCGAGGGATCTTGCACTATCTGAATACGTGGGGCGAGCAGCCCCTAAATATGCTGTCAGAAGAACAGGCTATGGTTCAGGCCTTACGATTGCTCACGAGCGCAGCAGAGTTCGACTCGGCGACCGGTGGTGTCAATCGGGAGGCGAGTCTCTACCCTGTGATCAAGCTGATTAGCGTGGCCGGTGTGCAGACGGTCCAGGATGCGACATTGAAACCTCTCTATGAATCACAGGTGGTGCGCTATGTATGAAGAGCCTTATCGCTGGGTGGAAGCGGTTGGCAATCGGCGACAGTATCTCGACGAACAGTTCAAGCAGGGGAGCCCGGTCGTTGCCTTGACCTATGATGGGGGCATTCTTCTGACGACGGTGAGCAAAGGGACTCCGAAGCTCTATGAGATCTACGACCGACTGGCGTTGGGCGGGATGGGTCACCCCACAGATTTGGAAAAGCTTCGTTTCAGTCTGCTGGAAATGGCCCATGTCGAGGGATTTAACCGTTCACCATCGGACGTCACGGGGTCGAGACTGGTGAAATACGGCATTGCCCCGGTGATTAAGCAGGCCTTTGAAGAAGTGTATAAGGCGCCGTTCATCGTGCGCATTCTGGTGGCCGAGTTGGGGCAGAAGCCGGAAAAGGATGCTCTCCTGACGATCAACTACGATGGGACGTTTGAGGAAACGACGGGTCGTGCGGTTCTAGCCGCCACTCAGACTGTTCAGGCGAAGATGTTGGCCTATCTCAAGGAGCAACAGCCGGCTCCGCTATCATTGGAACAGGCGTTGGACCTGGGCTTGCGCGCCTGGGCGATCGGTTCATTGGCACATCAACAGGATGAGGCAGATCAACAGGCGGAGGCTAAGCCACAGGCAAGTAGTGCAGGCTCATCGGCCGCCGCCATCCCAAGCCGTGACGCCTTGATCGCACATGTGCGGGGCCTTGCCGGTGAACGGATGATCGAATGTGCGGTCCTCGAGCGCCAGGCTCCCGGGACCTCCAAGTATCGGCCGCTTAAGCAGGCAGACCTTGTACGCCTCCTGCCAACGGTGCTTCACACTGTCGTGGCGCATTGAGATGTTGAACCGTATCTTTGGGCTTGAAACCGAATACGGACTGTTGGTGAATCAAGAGCAGCCCGATCATTCTCCCACCTGGTTCGCCCACAAGATTCGAGACCATCTCTTTCACGTTCAACGACGAGGTGTTCTCGATCTCCATCACCGGGGACATGATGAACCGCCTGGCAACGGAGGATTTCTCACCAATGCCGGGCGCATGTACCTCGATATGGGGCACCTGGAATGGGCTTCGCCTGAGTGTGAATCGCTCAGCGATGTGGTGGCCGCAGACCGCGCCGGCGATCAGTTGCTGCAGGATGCGATTCAAGACCTCGGGCTGGCCGACACAGTGTCGTTGATCAAGAACAATGTGGATCATGAAACCGATGCGACCTTTGGGTCCCACGAGAACTATCTTGTCTCGCGGCGCTTTCCCTTTACGCGCCGAGGCCTCGGACCCTTTGTGACCTTCCTGGTTACTAGACAGATCTTTACAGGAGCCGGACGTATCGGTGCGGCTGGTCCTCAGGACGGCTGGGTTCAGATGGACCAACTCCTTGTGCCGCGAGGCGTGAGCCGTCGCTACGGACAGGAGGCGTTCCTCCCGTTTCAGATCTCTCAGCGTGCCGATTACATCGTGAATGACTTCTTCGAATGGGTGCAGCAGAATCGCGCGATCGTCAATACCAGAGATGAACCATTGGCCGACCCAAATCAATTCCGCCGCATTCATTTGCTATTGGGCGATTCAAACATGGCGGAGGTGGCGACGGCCTTGAAGTTGGGCACGACGGGGCTCGTCCTTCAACTGATCGAAGAGGGCCATGTGCCGCTCGATCTTGAGCTCAATGAACCAGTCGAAACCATGCAGGAACTGTCACAGGATCAGAGCAGACAATGGATCGTTCAGTTGCAATCAGGGAAGTCGATCTCTGCAATCGACATTCAGGAAGCGTTTCTTGCAGCGGCGCAAGAACACTATCGCGGGCAGGATGACGAAACCGATTGGGTGCTGGATCAATGGGAAAAGGTGTTGCATGATCTCCGTGGGGACTACCAGGCGCTGGTGGGCCGGGTCGATTGGGCCTCGAAGTTGTGGCTGCTTGAAACCTTTCGCGAGGCGGAGCAACTGACGTGGGCAGACCCGTCGCTGAAGAGTCTCGATCTGGAGTACCACAATCTCCATCAAGGCAAGGGGCTCTACTATGGCCTCATGGAAGAAGGGCGAGTCCCACGCCTCATTACAGACAAGGCGATTACCTTGGCGATGGACCATCCACCGCGCAACACCAGAGCGTTTGGACGAGGCGAGCTTGTTCGCCATTTGCTGGCTTGCGGATCTCCGGAGGCACAAGCCGATCCCAAGATAGAAGAACGGTTTTCTCCCTCATACGTGATCAACTGGTCGATCTTTCAACTGCGTGGCCAGGCGCCCTTCCTCATGCCGGATCCGTTCAAGACCTACGTGCAGGAAGTGCGGACTCATCTTCAAACGGCCTGATAGGGCTGGCCGGCGGCATCCTATACGGCGTTCTCGCTCTGCTCTCAAGTATTGTGAAAGGGTGAGATGTGAAAAGTGAAACGGAGGATTGCCGAGTGCTCTTTCTCAGAAACCTTTCACCTTTGGCGTGTCACGTCTCAAGGGTCTCTGCTGCTTTTCACCTTCGTTTTTGCAAGAAGTCCATAATCCGATTTTCCGCCCAGAAAGAGTCTTCCCTGTTGCGAGCCCATTGCAAGAATCCGCAATGTCCTCCGTGGCGAGGCGCGATCACCTGAATCATCGGGTGGCGCTGAATCGTCGGCACCGTAAACATGGAGTAAGGTATGAAGGGATCATCTTGAGCCGTGATGATGAGCGTGGGGACGGTGATGGAATCGAGCACAAGGCATGCCCCTACGCGATTGTAGTAGTCGGCTCCGCTGGCATACCCTCCGTCGGGGGCTGTGTAGCGGCCGTCAAATTCGCTCATCCTGGCAACGCCGTCGAGCTCCGTGAGATCCCACTTGCCGGGGAGGAGCGCAGCCTTTCGTCGCAATCGCGCCTTCAGTTTCACAAGAAAATGTCTGTGGTAAATCCAGTTGTGTGGCTGCTCCAAGGCCTCGACACATTTCGGAGGGTCGATATTCGGGCAGACTGCGATTGCGCCGACCAACGCTGCTTCTGACGAGCCGGCTTCCCCGGCTGCTTTCAGGATAAGATTCCCTCCCATCGAATAGCCGACAAGCCAGATACGATTGAGTCCATCCACGTGCGCCAATTCATCGACAATGGATTGATAGTCCTGACTTAAGCCACTGTTATAGAGCGTCGGTGTCAGATGCTCGGTCCCGCCACAGGTCCGTTGGTTCATTCGGATGATGTTGAATCCTGCGCGATAGGCTTTCGCTGCGATGCCGTGCATATAGTGGGACTCGCTGGAGCCTTCAAGCCCATGCACGAGTATCAAGGTTTGGCATGCTGTGCGGGTTGTCTGCCAGTGGCAGTAGCCGAGTAACTGAGTATGCGGCTCGGTGGTGAAGAGGCGCGACTCGGTCGGTACTCCGGCAAGAAGTCGTCCGCGAGGCCAGTAGCCTGGGACAATGGTCATGAGATGTGGATTTCTGAACAAGGCCGCCGGTGTATATTCTCGACCGTTTGGTACCATGGAGACCATCATACAGAAAAAATCAATAGCTTCGCAGTATGAATTGCCTGGATGTGACAAATTGAAGGGAGGGGGTTTCCTTGAATTTCAGCCATGGCTGCCAGATCCGCCGATAGCTGAACAGGAGGAAGTAACTCTTGTTTCAATGGCGGGAGAAAATAAAAGGGGCACTTCACAGAGTGAAGTGCCCCTTTTCGTCTGGATTGGCTCCCCGGGCAGGAGTCGAACCTGCGACCAGCCGGTTAACA
Source organism: Nitrospirales bacterium (assembly GCA_038200765.1). Classification (GTDB taxonomy): domain Bacteria; phylum Nitrospirota; class Nitrospiria; order Nitrospirales; family Nitrospiraceae; genus Palsa-1315. Next base: position 47,119 of record JBBRRK010000001.1, on the reverse strand, counting down.
GCCGGCTGCTCTACCACTGAGCTACCGGGGAACAAGATAATACGTGGTCAGGCGGCGTATTCTAGCAAAAGATTTCTGTTGGGGGGAGATTTTTTTCTATCAGGGCAATCGAGAGACTCGCCGCTGTCGCTTAGACATCGAAATCTTCCGTTTCGTCCTCATTCGAGGTCGCGTCAGTCCTGCCTGCCGCAACGGATGCGTAGTGCTTCGCCCAGGTCAGATAGAGATTTCCACTGTCACGCATAGTGTCGGCAGCTTTAACAAGTGTCTGTGCCAAATCTGGGTCTTTCCCACTGGCGTGGATTTCGGCTGCACGCCGCTCAAGGACTTTTGGATATTTGTGGATCAGGGCAGAAATATCTTGAAGGAGCTCATCGATGACGTTATCTTCAGTTTCCATCTATTCCTCCACAGCGTAACCAACAAAAAACCCCATAGCGCAGGCGCCATGGGGTCTTGCGCGGGAGACCCGCTATAAAAAATGGTTATCCTTGGTAGGCCTGCCCCAGTGCGGCAGACTCACCTTTATTGGACATTAGTTGTCCAGTGGCACTGACGGCCTGCATGGTGATGGCATTGTGCTTGGCCGCGTCGCAGACGATTACGCAGAGTTCACAGCCCTTACAGCGGTCGATGATCACTTCGGCCACCATCTTGGTCGGATTGAGATCAAGGGTGTTGGCCTCAGGGCAATACATGATGCAGAGTCGGCATCCTTTTTTGGCCACGCATTTTTCGTCGATGACTTGGGCTACGTTATACATGCGAGCTGGTTCCTTCTCTCTCGTTAAGCCGCAACAGCAGGATTGCCGACTCGCAGCTCATACTGATTCTTCTCAGCCCACTCACTGGCGATGACATAGGCTGCCTGCACGGTTGCCAAGTTCTTGGCCAGCAACATTTCTTTTTTGGCGAATTTCTTCTTGATCGCTTCATCTAAGGAGGCGGTTCCGCCAGAGGCGACGAACTTCTTTCCGAATCGTTCCTGCAAAGCGCCGTCAAGGGATTCCATTGAGACGCATTTGGTGATCCCTGCTACCGATCCGATCATCGACATATTCGTCGATAACTCGGTGCCGGCCACTTCAATCGCAAGTTCGGTTCCTGCAATATAAAATACTTTCACGTTCAAGTCCCTAAGACGTTCAATGTCGTCTGCAGACAAAAGCTCCTGGTCAGAGTTGATGACGACAAGGCCACCTTCTTTCACGCCGGAGTAGAAGGGCATGGTATAGCTCTTTCCCATGGTGATGACCTGGGGATGGAAGACCTGAATGACGTCGGGAAATACTAACTCGCCACGGTCGTAGATCCGTTCGATGCCGATTCGGCAATAGCTCTCCGCGGGCGCCATGCGTTTCTCGGCGCCGAAGAAGGGATTGGAGATCGAAAATTTGCCGTCGCGGTTGGCTGCCATGGCCAGAACATGCGCGGCAGTGACAGCGCCCTGCCCTCCTAATCCCGACATTCTGATGTTGAGTCTTTTCTTGATCATGATCGTCTCTCCTTCAGAATCGGATTAGGCTCCCTGTGAGGCGAGCTGTTTCGCAGCCGCCTTCTTTTCTTTGTCCTTGGCGGACATTTCTGCCAGGAGCTGTTTGGCCGGCTCGCTGATGTACTCTTTGTAGGCGAACCGCTCGGTCGGTTTTTCAGAGTCCCGCATTTCCTGAAGCCCTTCCATGCTGTTCTTCCCGATTTCGAGAATACAAGGTGTGTAGAGCTGGAGGTAGGTCGGGCCGATTTCGCGTGCGATCATGACTGCGTTCCTAACCACCTTCTCAACGAGGGATGGCTTGCTGACGGTGCATTGAACCACGTAATGGCAGCCTGACTCACGAGCGATTTCCGGCAGACGGACCTTGTCGAAGAGTTTCCCGACTGGCGCCATCTTGGCGACGAATCCCTTCTGCATCAGGCCGCTCTCCTGGCCACCGGTATTGGCGTACAGTTCGTTATCGAAGCAAATCGTGGTGAACTTCTCTTGGCGGAACCAGGCTTGGAGCGTCATGTCGAGGCCGATATCGACGGTGGCGCCGTCACCGGCGAGCACGACCACGTCTTTAGTCCGGCCTGGGAAGCGGACGCTCAAGGCGCGCTTTAAGCCTGAGGCAATGGCGTTTTGGTTACCGAAGAGGGAGTGAATGTTGTGTACGGCCACCATGGGGAACACCAGGCTGGTGCAGCCGGTGGAGCCGACCATGACAGTGTCTTCAGGGTTCGGCAATGAGGCCAGGATGTAGCGGAAGGCCATGGATTCTGGGCAGCCGGCGCAGAGGGAGTGCTGTTCGATCAGTTCCTTGCTGTTGCCAATATCCTTCCAGCCTCGGTCTTCTTTGCCGTAGGTTGCGCTCTTGACCAAGTCTTGGTAGTCAGACGGCATGATGTCATACAGGTCTTCAGAAATCTTTATACGTTCCTTGCTCATGTTGGCCTCCTCAGTGGTGCGTCTTATTCAAGTTATTCTGTTCTTGCTGCTAGATGCGATCAACCACCGCGACCGGCCAACGACATAGTGCGCATGCCGAGCAGGTTCTTGATCTCTGAGACAATAATTTCCGGCGGCATCGTCATGCCTCCGCAGACGCGCGGGCCGGCGTTCACACGTTCGCTATTCGGGATGGTGGCCCTAATTTCCTTTGCCAGCCACCCAGTTACATTAAATTCTGGGACGATAATGTGTTTGGCATTTTTCGTGGCTTCACGGATTTCCTCGCCTGGCCAGGGCCGCAAGGACTTGATTTTTACCAGACCGCAACGGATGCCTTCGTCTTCAAGGAGCCGGATGGCCTCACGACCCTGCGACACCGCCGTACCCGAAGCGACGATGAGGATCTCAGCGTCGGTATTTTCTGTCTCGATCAACCCGTTTATCCATTTGATTGTGTGTTTGCGAGACCGCTCCACTGCCGCCCAAACTTCTTGTTGCCAGGAAGCGTGGGTGGCATAGCTGATGTAGTTACTTTTCATGACGAATGGATCACGCATCATCCGGACCGGCGGACACTCCATGTCCATGCAGGGAACGGGCGAGCGGTAGGGGTCGTAGGGTGGAAGACACATGTCTGCCGGGGTAAGATTGACGACGTCCTTGGTGTGCGTCACGAAGAACCCGTCGCAGCACAGCGCCAAGGGGAGGTGCACATCAGGCTCTTCCGACACCATGTAGCCTTTAAGGATCCAATCGAAGAAGTCCTGTGCGGTTTCCGCATGCCAGACGAGCATGCCGGTATTCAGAAGGTAGGCGATCTCAAGCGTGTCAGGCTGAATCGACAGCGGCGAGTTGATGCCGCGGCAGGTGACGATCATCTGAATCGGCAACCGTGCGCCGGACCACATCGGGAAGTTCTCCATTGCGCGCATTGTGCCGGGTCCCGCGGTCGTCGTAAACACGCGTGCTCCGCCGAAGGCCGCTCCCGCACATTGCGACATGACGGCGAATTCACTCTCGCCACGGAAATAGTCGCCGATGTAACCTTCGGCAAAGAGCTCACCGATTAAGGCGGCTGCTTCGCTCTGCGGTGTAATCGGGTATGCGATCATTACGTCGCAGCTGGCTCGCCGGAGTGCTTCCTTGATGACCTCACTGCCTGTATAGAACGACGGCGTGCGCGGCGCCTCGTTCATCATCTTCCAGGTGTCGGTAAAGGTCTGCCCTTTTTTATTCTTGGTACCAATGACTGAGTGTGTGTCTGCCATGGTTCAGTCTCCTTTCACTGTCTTAGAACGTCAAGCTGCGTGGATTAGCTTCAGACTCCGTTTTTGGCTGACGTCAGCCGTGGGTTAACCGTCCCTTTTAATCTTTTCACGGCATCGGCCAGTTTCATGATTTTTTCAACCGATGCGTCGCGGAATGAGAGCATCGCATCTTCATGGCCAGCTTGAGCACACATGGCAATCGTGTAGCAGGATGTGCCACCCCGAATGATTTTGAGCGACAAATTCGCTTGATGGCAGTGGACACCAATGAACATGCAGCAATCAATCTTATTATGCCAGATGGTCAGATTTGGGTGGTTGGGATTGATCTCAACTTCAGGATTGATTTTTGGGTATTTAGGGCGGTAGTCCGGCATCGGGATCAGCATGGGCGTTTGCCCGGGTTGTACGCATTCCTTGAGCGTGTTGTATAAGTGGCGAATGGCCGTGGCCTTCTTGGCCGCCTTTTCATTCCAGGCCCACAGAACTAAGGGGCCAGGGAAAAGAGTCGGTACTTTGGCCATGAGGAATTGTTTCGCCGCTTCCTCATAGGCTTTTTCCTCTGGGACAATCACGCCGTTGATGTGAGCCTCCCCAGGGTTCGGCAAACAAATGCCCATGCTGGCAGCCGATGGAGGAAGAAAATGTTCCGGGCCTGGAAGGACACGATACTGAATCATTACAGCGTACTCTCCGGCAAGGGGTTAAAGAACGAAAAACACAGGTTTTCTCACAATCTCAACCATTACCACTCTAAGCTTTTTCCTCGCCCCCTGCAACCTCGCAGAAGGCCCAATGCTGAGAAATTTGGGGCCATTGAATCAAAGGGCTTAGGCCTTTTGCCCTCAGATCCTAGCTTTGCCAAGAGGCCGCCCAAAGCGCCTATCTCGTTTGCATTTTTAGGCGTATCTATAATTATAAGGTTGGCACATTCGATCTGTCAAACCAATCGGCAGATGTTGGGCTGCTAGGGCCATTCTCGCTAGTACAGGAGGCGCTAGTAAGAAATCAATTATAGCGCGATGTTACAGCAATTGCTTACAGGCTGGAACGGATCCAAGAACGCTGGCTCGCTCAAGGTCATCTTTGGCGAGCCGACCCTGTACACGTTCTCGATAAAGTTTCGCTCTGGTCACCAGGGCCGCAGCATTGGTCGGGTCGACCCGAATAATAGTGGACAGATCTTTGATCGCCTGTTCTGGCTGATTGAGCTTGAGATAAATTTCGCTCCGCAGAGCATACGCCTCTTTTTGATAGGGGATCCAACTTTCAGGAGTTTCGGCGTTGAGAAGTTTCTTCAGTGTGGCCAAAGCATCATGATGCCAAGATTTGGCGTTAGCCTGACGGCGGGCTTGTGTCGTGTATACACCGATGAGGGTTGGCAAGCGATATCGGCAAAGGAATCGAGCTCAAGAGCCTGCTCGTAGGTAGAGGCAGCCTTGTCCAATTGTTTCAGCCACATGAGTACATCCCCTTTCCCGACCTATGCCCATACACTCTTGGCGTCGAGTGTGATGGCGCGGTTGAAGTCAATCTTGGCTTTCTCCAGATAGTCCGCATAGTCCAAGGCCTGAGCCTGTTGGGAAAAAGCCAGTGAGACGAGTCGGAGATAGGTTTGCCCTCGCACAATGAGTGGATCGACGTAGCGATCGTCAAGGGTGGCGGCGTCGGTGCTGAGCTGGATCTTGTCCCGCAGGTTCGATGTGTGGAGAGCAGTCTCGGGCATCGCGCGCGCTCGTTGGTGTGAGGCGGGCTTCCCGTTCGGATCGATTGCCAGCATTCGAACGCCAATCGGCTGCTGTCGAAGCTCTTGCAGTTGCGAGCGCAATTTGGTGATTTTCCTGCTGGAGTTGGCGAAAGTGTTGCGCGAGTTGCTGATCGGATTGAAGTCTGCGTACCGCCTCCGCCAGACATTGACCGTGGCACGAATGCGTACAAAGAAGACGGGACGACTCAGCTCGAAGGAGCGCCTGGATTCGAGGGTTTCCGTTTCCGTGATTGCGGCGGCAATCGTTCTGATTTCCAGCGAACTGGTTAGCGTGCTTCTCCCGCCAGATTCTTTTTCCATATCGTGGAACGTAGTTTCGAGATAGACGCCCGTTTTTTCTACCACGTTGCGTTGGGCTCGTTGGAGGACTTTTTCTTCTGCTCCGGCTAAGGTGTCGCCATCGGCCATGACATATTGACCCCTCGGCGATGACGGTTTTCGTGGAGGCGCTGAACGCAGGGGTTCCACATAGAAAAAGGCGAAAAGGGCGGGGTAGTAAAAAAAACAATCGCCAGTACAGTTCCATTCAAGTAACTATACCGCGCGATGGCTGAAGGGGCAATGTAAGTAGACCTGGGCAAACGGAGGGATGGCTAGCCCGCATGATTCATGACGGTTCGTCGCGAAATCGCTGAGCCGCATCGCGAGACCGACGCGCGAAGGCCAGGGGATAGGCACCAAGAGGAAGGGCGCCTGTACCCAACAGTACGGTGAGGGTCCGAGGGGCGAGCCCGTCGGCCGAAGGCTCGTCGTAACAGCGGATCGGCGATCGCAGCAGAAGTGGTCCTGAATAATGCCGGCTAGGAGTGGAGCGACAGGCTTTCGGCTAGGGTTCTTTCGGAAAGACTTGAGTAAATGGGTGGACCTCGACCCGATCAAATACACCGTGAACGGTGTAGGGGTCTTCGCGAGCAAACCGTTGTGCGTCTTCCAGCGAGTCAGCTTCGATGACGATAAGACTCCCAGTCTTATCAGTGAGCGGACCGGCTAGTACGACCCGGCCTTGCGCATCTAGGGGTTCCATTTTGGCGAGATGCGCCGGGCGATAGATTTTTCGCTTGGCTTCTCCGTCGGGACTGTCGAATCCAAGAATGACAAATTTCATAAATGTCTCGAGGGTTGAGGCTAGGATTCCGACCTCAAGCGAGGCCTTCTAGCGGGCAGCGATCTTTGTAGCCAGCGGTCGTTTCATGCCACCAGCGAACTTCTTGTTCTCCAAGCTTCCAGCAGAGATAGACCACTCGGCCGTCACGAAGATGAGGAAAGTCACAGAGGCCGAGATCCAGGTCCTTCACTAGGATGCCGAGTTCCTGAATCGCTTGAAGATTCGTACTGACTTGTTGAAGACCTGAGATATACAGGTGCCCAACGGTGCTGCCACCGCCATATTTAGCCCGTGCGCTGGCCTTCCTGATATCCTCTTTCGTGCGGGCCAAGACAGTCTTGGCTTGCTGAATCGATGTCAACTTGGAATTGAGCTGGGGGATGAGGTGATTAGCCTCAAACAACGTAAATATTCGCTCGTGCTGTTCGTGTTCGTCGTTGTGCGCCAATGGTATGCTCCCAGCCCATCATTTAGCACATCACTCTTTTGAGCTGCAACCGCAGGCGTCGGAACGTCGGAGTAATTGTGTCGTCAGGAAAAGACAAGTTGGGCTGGACTGGGTGAGAGATAAGGGAGTATCGCGGGGCAAGCGATTTCTTATGTGTTGATAGCAGAGGGATATTACCGTGACGTGAGCTGCTCCCATAGGATGTAGGTGGGACCGTGAAGAGCCCGCGAACGGCAGCCGAATTCAACCGCCCGTTCTCTACGGAGGAAGCCTGTTGGGACAACTCGGTGAAGCTGCGGTGGCCCGAGGGATTCCGATGCCCGGACTGCGGGAGCCCCACGGCGTGGCCACGTCGAGCACGCTCGCTCGGTGTGGCGCAAGTAAATCCGCCGTGTCCGTTACCGGCGGCCCCATCGTTACGGACACTCGACCGCTGCGTGGGCGCTGGGTCTATGCGATGTGGTGGGGTGTCGGACAAAAGACCACGGCGAGTGCGTCGGCCTGAACCGCATCCTGAGAATCGGCAGCGACAAGACGGCATGGACCTGGTGGCACACACTGTGCGTGCGATGGTGCGGGCAACGAGACGGTTGTCGGCGGGGTCGAAACGGGCGGAGGGCGCCGGCCATCGAGCCCAAGGCGTGGGTGGTCATTGCTTGCCACAAAGAGTCGCGGCCAAGGGATGAGACGCATTCGCATGCAGCGGCTCGCCGAGGGGTCGAGCGACAGCCTGCTGCCCTTCGTTCGGGAGATGGGAGCGATGGGCGGCGGGAGAGTGAGGGGGGGTACCGTCCGATCGCTCGCTTTCCGCGCACGGCACTCGCTACACACGCCGCCTCGTGGAGGGCCCACCACGAGGCCGCCCGTCGTGAGCCCCTCGACTCTCCCTGGACGATTCGCCGTTCGCGTCAATCGACATACCGTGCAGCACTGCAGGAAGCGCTTCGACCGCCTGGTTTAGCAAGCGGTCGCGCCGGCTTTGCGCCCTACGATGCTCTCATCTAGGCCTATGAGGCATGTGCGAGGCCGATAGGGCCGACGCACTACGGGTAGAGGTAACTCAAGTGAAGGTACTACCCCATAGTCCGCTACACCCACTCCGTGGGCTCCTGGGTCGGTCGTTCAGCCACCCGTCCTGCGAGCGCCTCACGAATCGTTTGGCTCACCCGGTCGACCTCTTCTATCTCCGAGGCGGGAACGACCCAGGCATCTGCCGGTTCCAGTTCGATGCGATAGTGATTCTTCCTCGCCGAGAACCATTCGATATACGGATGAGGCGCGAGGTTCGGGTGAGGGTCGAACGAGATCAAGTTCACTTCCCCAATCTGTGGATTTTCCATGTCACCAATCACCTGCCCGGCAAGATCCTCGTCCTCAAACCGGTGATTCCGAAACTGAATGACCTGTCCCACGATATCGGGCTTGAAGTTTCCTCGTAAATACACATCGACAGGACCGACCACTGCAAACACGATCCGCCCCACGATCGTTCCATCAACGCGATTATCCAGAAACCCTTCTTGTACCCAACGTCCATTGCCAAATTTTTGTGCCATCTGACTCCCTAATCATCAGGTTAGACTATGTTGTTCATGACGGTTCGTTAAAAAATCGCATGGAAGCCGGGCAAGGTGGCACGAGGCGAGGGAGAAGACAGTCCCTCTGGTCTCCTCCTACGCTGCATGGGCCTTCGCGATTGCGGGTGATGAGGACTGTGGGCCGCCTCCAACGGCGCCCACCAAGACCGCCAACAAAATAAGGCCACTTCCAATCCACCCCTGCATATCCAACGTTTCACCGAGAAAGTACCAGGAAAGCCCGGCCGCGTAAGCCGGCTCTGACGCAAAGATCAAGGCCACCTGTTGCGCTGGCACAATGCGCTGAACCCATATTTGAATAGCAAAGGCCCCAGTCGCAAGTCCTCCGGTCACCCCAAGCGCGACAAGCAACAACGCCGTCGGCGCAAATGCCTGTGCCGGCGCCTGTTCAATCAACAGGGTGGGAAGCAATAGGGCAACCATCGCCATCATTTGCCAAGCAAACAACGAAGGCGCATCGACCTCGCGCGTAAACCGCTCCAGACAGGCGATATGTGCGGCAAATGCCACCGCACAGCCGAGCGTCAAGAGATCGCCAAGGTTCCCGGATCCGCCGGGCTTCATCAGCAACCAGAGACCCACCGTAGCAATTCCAGTGGCCAGCCACACACGCCGGTCAAACCGACGCAGAATCAACGGAACAATGACGACATATAGTGCTGTAATGAAGGCGGAATTCGATGAGGTGGTATAGTGGAGCCCGACCGTTTGGAGGACATAGCCTAGAAAGAGCCAGCACGTGGCGATCGCACTCGCTCGCAAGACGGCTGGTTCGCAGCGCAAGCGAAGTCTCCATAATAGAAACCCACCCCCGACCAGCACGGCTCCCAGGAGAAATCGGAGAAACAGAAACGACAGTGGTGGAATTTGCTCCAACACCGCTTTGGTAGCGGGGAACGTCGCCCCCCAGATGAACGTTGTAAGCAGGAGTGCAAGTCGTGGCATGGAATTGAACGCGTGCCGAAGTTTGAGTGCGGGGCTTCAATCTCAGGGAATGACTCGGCACTGAGCACTCAAGACTCAGTACTGCCCCGTCAGGCCTTGCACAATGGGCAGCGGCGCTGTTCCGTCGTCCCGGCTTGCTCCATCGCCGCTAACGCTCGCGCCTTATCTGGGTAATCGAACCATCCGCCTTCCCAGAAATCGCTTGAGGAACCGATCGAGGTAGAAGGCACTTCGGAGCAACGATCTTTGTGGAGTGTGACCCGGTCGATCGAACGCGCAATGTGAAGCCAGTAGCTCACAGAAACAACACCTCACAGACAGACCACGACTCGGCCATTCTCTCGCGATTGCACGAGTGGACACAACCACGATCAGCGATCGGATTCCTATTCAATCTATGATGACGTCTCGTCGCCGATTGAGAGGTGCGATACAGCTTACGGCAGGAGTTGCCACTCATCCTTCTCGATAAAAACCTTGACGCCTGTCTCGAGCTTCTTCAGGTCGTCCTTCTCAAAGAGCCGGAAATATCGCTCGATCCGATCCGGATCGTCGATCCGTTCTTCTTGCATCATTCCACCGACACTCTTGTACTTCCGAATCAACAAGGACATCGAAATCCTCCTCTTTAACAGGCCACGCAAAAACTCTGTGGGCCACCAAGGCTTCACTGGTCCGCACGTCTGGGCCAACAACACACCGCGCACAGGATGCTCAGAAAGGCCGTTCAGCGAGGTCGCAGCGAGCGAAGAGGCGAGGCGTACGCTTCGGTACGTTGAGCCTCTGAGCGATGCGAGAACGCCGCTGGCGGACTTTTTCACTATCCTGCGAGACCACTAGCAGTCACATCAACAGGATGTGTAGAATAAGGTAAAGCTCAACGGCCGGTCAAGTGCGCGTGCTCGCTCTGTGTAATTCTTCTCTCGCGTAAGGAAACGAAACATGCCGATCTACGAATATCGTTGTGGACAATGTGAGAAGCACTTCGACGCCACTCAATCCGTCCATGCCAGGGTGGAAGACACCGTGTGCCCTCACTGTCAGGCCCAAAGTGCTACACGGCTACTGTCTGCCTGCACGACACAGGTGAAGGGGACTCGAAAAACCGGCTTCGCCGAGATGAAAGCCTACAGTATGTTAGACGAGCGGATGGACAAGTTTGCCAAACTCCCTCCGCTGATGGGCAAACGCGCCGCTCCCGACACGGCGCCCCCTTCTGATCCCTCTACCAGCGGCCCAACGGAGCACTAACAGGATGCTGACATCGACACTATTTCAGGTAAGATCCCAACGGTGTAGTGTGTATAAACTGAGCGTTCTCGCAGCCTGCTAAGTAAGATCGTGGGCAACAGGGGATGGTACGTCGTCCTGTCCCAACATCCACTCCACTCTCAGGGAGATCGTATGATCGCGAGACTTGTGCTCTCGCTAAGCCTCAGCCTACTGTTCAGCTGTGGGACAGTCCGCGTTGCCCTTGCTGACGTCGCCGGAAGTCTGATCATCTCCGGCAACGGACCAGAGCTGACGACCATCGAGCCACTCACCCGTGCCTTTGAAAAAGCTAACCCACGAGCGTATCTCGATATCGTGTGGGATGCCAACTCGAAACCAGCTGAGATGGTCAAATCCGGTCAGGCTCAGATTGCCGTCACTGGAACTGAGGCCCCAGATCTTTTGGCAACACCCATTGCGTGGGATGGGATCGGCGTACTCGTGCACCTTTCCAATTTCACGAAGGACCTCACGAAGCAACAAGTGGCCGAGATTTTCTCAGGTACGATCGCCCTGTGGTCAGACGTGGGTGGGCCCGAGACGAAAATCTTGGTCATCGACCGGCCGCGCAATCAAAACATTCGCGATGCGTTTGAATCGCAACTCGGCATCACCGGCAAGATCATTGGCACTGCCAGGGTGATCGGCTCTGATGAACAGGTCGTGAAGACCGTCGTGGGAACGCTTCCCCCTCTGTCTGCGATCACCTACCTGTCCCTGGACCAGGGATTGTCCGTCGTCTCAGGCGGCGTCCCTGTCCGACTCTTGCCTATCGACAAGATTGAACCGGAGGGCCCCACTGTCAAAGACGGCCGCTATCCGCTCCGACGCCCCGTGCTTCTCTTGTCCAAGAAGGAACCGCATCCTCTGGTTGAGGCATTCATCCAGTTCGTCTTGTCCCCAATCGGACAACAACTCATTGGCGAAACGTATGTTCCGGTCAAAGACAAATAATCATGTATCCTGGCGATTGAAGGAGGCACCTATGCAGACGAGGCGATCATTCTGGTTCTTGTTGCTGGGACTCATCGGATGGATGGTGTCACCCATACCCGCCTCCTTCGCAGAAGAGCCAGGGGCGATGGTGGATGGCGCAGGCTTCACCCTGTTCGATATTGAATCGATCAAAGGCTTTGATGCGGCAAAAGTCGAACGGGACCCTATCTGCGACCAGAGCAAGCGCCCACGGATCGCCAAAGTCGAGCCGGACGAGGCCAAACCAGGTGACACAGTCGTCATCACCGGCGAAAATTTCGGTACGAAGGAGTGTTTTCATACGGTGACCTTCAGTGCAGCGTCAAGCACGCCCGTGAATTTCACATTCATGGGCGATTCGACGATTGAAGCGACCGTACCGGATGCGAAAGCAGGAATGTCCTTCATCGTCATCGTCGGGGGCGGAGGAAGCGCCCAGTCCAAACCGGTCTTGATTAAGTCCAAGTAGGCGTACCTTCATGAGAAAACCGACTGATTTTCTCGGGCTGACCACCCATTTCAAACCGTCCTGATTCCACCTGTTCTCCGCCTGTTTTCCTCGACACGACTCTTGATCCTATGCTAGCTTACGCGCTCATTTTCGCCTGATCACTCTCGCAGAATCGAGAGCGATCTGAGGAGACGGGGACCGGTATGTTCAAGAAAATTCTGGTGGCCAATCGCGGCGAAATCGCCATGCGGATCATCCGCGCCTGCCGCGAGTTGAATATCGCCACCGCCGCGATCTATTCGGAAGCCGATTCGACCGGGATCTATGTCAAGAAGGCGGACGAGGCCTACATGGTCGGCCCGGGACCAGTCAAAGGTTTCCTGGATAGCCAACAGATCGTCAACCTGGCACGACGAATCGGCGCCGATGCCATCCATCCAGGCTATGGATTTCTCTCGGAAAACTCGCAATTTGCTCAGCTGTGCCACAGATCCGGCATTACCTTCATCGGCCCGTCGCCCCACGCCATCGAGTTAATGGGGAGCAAGGTCAAAGCCCGCGAGCTGGCCAAACGAGTCGGTATTCCGATTGTTCCCGGGACCGAAGGTGGCATCACCAATGTTAAAGACGCGTTCTCTTTCGCCAAACAGACCGGGTATCCCGTCATGATTAAAGCCAGCGCAGGCGGGGGAGGGCGCGGTCTCCGGGTGGTGCGATCGGATACTGAACTTCGTGAGAACATGGCGGTCGCGTCACGGGAGGCTCAGGCTGCCTTTGGCGACGGAAGCATTTTCCTCGAAAAGTATATCGAGCGGCCGCATCATATCGAATTCCAAATTTTGGCCGACCGGCATGGTCACATCATTCACCTGGGTGAGCGTGATTGTTCGATTCAACGCCGGCATCAAAAACTCATCGAGATTGCGCCATCCTTGATTCTCACGCCATCTCTTCGTGCCGAGATGGGTGACGCAGCCATCGCCATCGCCAAAGCAGTCGATTATGACAATGCTGGAACCGTCGAGTTCCTCCTTGATCAAGACAGCCACTATTACTTTATGGAGATGAATCCTCGCCTCCAAGTCGAACATACGGTGACCGAGCAAATCACAGCGATCGACATCGTGCGCAATCAGATTGCCATTGCAGCCGGCATGCCTCTCGACATCACGCAGCAGCAGGTCACGCTCCAAGGCCATTCCATCCAGTGCCGTATCAATGCGGAAGACCCGAAGAACAACTTCAGGCCCTGCACCGGCACCATCACGGCCTATCTCTCACCAGGCGGCATCGGGGTGCGCATCGATGGAGCGGTCTACAAGGATTACACGGTGCCGCCCTACTACGATGCTCTCCTGGCCAAACTCACCGTGCGTGGTCGTACGTGGGAAGAAACCGTCAGCCGCATGAGACGATCGCTCGAAGAGTACGTCTTGCGGGGGGTGAAAACGACCATCCCCTTTATGATGGAGATCATGCAGGAGCCGGACTTCATGGCAGGTCATTTCGACACCTCCTACCTGGAGACGCATCCTGAGCTGTTCAACTATCACGACTTTGAACAGCCGGAGGATCTGGTACTGGCACTTTCCGCTGCCATTGCCGCCTACGAAGGGCTCTAGCCGAATAAAATGATGAACCCCAGCGATTCACCGACACGATAACGAGCAGATCAGCACATCATGGCGACACGACGACCCTCACGAGCACGGGCTCCCAAGAAGCGAACAGCCGGACCATCTGTTCGGACGTCAAAGACCCGTGCCAAAAGTGGTCAGGAACTGACAATCCAACCGGCGGTTGGCAAGCCGATTCTGATTACCGATGTCGCCTTGCGCGATGGCCATCAGTCGCTCTTAGCCACGCGCATGCGGACGGAGGACATGCTGCCCATCGCCCAAAAGCTTGACGCCGTCGGCTATTGGTCTCTCGAAGTCTGGGGTGGTGCCACCTTCGACACCTGCCTCCGCTTCCTCAAAGAAGATCCCTGGGAACGGCTCCGCACATTACGCGCCGCCATGCCCAATACCAAGCTTCAAATGCTGCTCCGAGGGCAGAACTTGGTCGGCTATCGGCATTATGCCGACGATGTGTTAGAACGGTTTATCGAACGGTCCGCTGCCAACGGCATCGACGTCTTCCGCATCTTCGACGCCCTGAACGATATCCGCAATGTCGAACGGGCCATGCGGGAAGTGAAAGCCTGTGGCAAACATGTCGAAGCCGCCATCAGCTATACCGTCAGTCCCGTCCACAGTGTGGACCGTTTTGTCGACATGGCAAAGCAGTTAGAGGACTTGGGAACCGATACGCTCTGCATCAAAGACATGGCTGGACTCTTGGCCCCACTCGACGCCTATCACCTGATACGCCGGATCAAAGCCGCGGTGAAGGTCCCGATCCATTTGCATTCGCACTACACCTCGGGGATGGCCTCGATGACCTCCCTCATGGCGATCCTGGGCGGCTTGGACATGTTGGATACGTCCATCTCACCGTTAGCCGGCGGAACCTCGCACCCGTCGACGGAAACGATGGTGGCCTCGTTGCGCAACACCCCGTACGATACGAGGCTGGATCTGGCCTCGTTCCTCCCGATCACCGAACATTTCCGCACCGTTCGGCGAAAGTATCGGCAGTTCGAAAGCGAGTTCACTGGAGTCGATGCCGAAATTCTCACTTCGCAGATTCCCGGCGGTATGCTCTCGAACCTCGCTGCGCAACTGACCGAGCAGAATGCGCTCGATCGGATCAAAGAAGTCCTGGATGAAGTGCCGCGCGTCCGAAAGGAAATGGGCTATCCCCCGCTCGTCACTCCGACCAGCCAAATCGTGGGCACCCAAGCGACGCTCAACGTCCTCACAGGCGAGCGGTACAAAGTCATCACCACGGAAACCAAGAACTATTTTCTCGGACTCTACGGACGGGCGCCGGGGCCCCTCGATCGCGAGATCATGGCCCGCGCCATCGGGGACGACCATCCGATCAAGACGCGGCCTGCCGATCGATTGGAGCCTGAACTCGAGGCCAGCAGAAAAGACCTGCCTGCCTCAGCCGCCACGATAGAGGATCAGCTGTCGTTCACTCTGTTCCCTTCGATCGCGCGAGACTTCTTTGAGGCGCGCGAGAAGGGGGAGCTGACGCTGGAACCGCTTGAGAGCTTCTTACCAAGCGGGCCAGGTGCGGCCACCGAACTTCATTTGGCCCCTGCCGAATTCAACGTCACAGTCCACGGCGAAACCTACCATATACAGGTGTCCGGTGCTGGGAGGAAGGTGGACGGCCGCAAGCCCTATTACATCCGCGTCAACGACAAACTCGAAGAAGTTTCGTTGGAACCGATCGAGGAAATTCTGGCCGGCGTACCGGAAGCTCCAGGCGCTGCTAGCAGTGCGAAATCCAAACGGCCCAGGCCTTCCAAACCAGGAGACGTGGCGCCTCCGATGCCTGGCCGCGTCGTCAAAGTACTTGTCGTCATGGATGCCATGGTCAAAGTCGGCACCCCGCTCCTGATCATCGAAGCCATGAAGATGGAAAGCCAAGTCCCGGCGCCGATCGACGGGAAAGTCACCGCCATCCTGGTCGTCGAAGGCGACAACGTGAAGACGGATGAAACAGTCATCCAGCTGGAGTAGTCCGATAGACACGCGTATTCTCGGTCGTGCCTGCAGACCGTCGCACCTTGCGCTGTGTATTGTGAGTGTGTTGTGTCACATCATGACCGCCTGCTCGTCCCCCCTGTCGATTCCGACGCAGTTCGACGCCATTGAGCGCATACCCATCCACACAGTCCTCGTCCACGACCAGCGGATCGCCTATCTGGATAGGGGCACAGGCCCACCGGTCATCCTGATTCACGGCTTCGGGGGATCGATGTGGCAATGGGAACATCAGCAGCAGGCACTGTCGCAGCACTTCCGTGTCCTCACGCTCGATTTGCCCGGCGCCGGGCTCTCCGATAAACCTGAGATCGATTACCGACCGGATCAGATATTAGACTTTTTTGTTGGATTCATGGAGGCCGTGACGATTCCGCATGCCACATTAGTCGGCAATTCCATGGGCGCAGGCTTGGCCATCGGCATGGCGCTGACGCATCCCGCACGCGTCGCCAAACTCGTCCTAATCGACGGGCTGCCACAACAGGTCATGGAGAAACTCACGAGTCCGTCAATCAGACGGGCCTTGGAAACCAGCGCGCCGTCCTGGCTCGTCTCCTTCGGCAATATGCTGTTCGGCAGCCTGATGATCGAGTCCACCTTAAGAGAAATCGTATATGACCCGGCACTCCTCACACCGGCCGTCATTGAGCGATCCAATCGCAACCGTCGGCGACCCGGACTTATCAGACCCATTATGACCGTCAGAGAAAACCTTCCGCTCTGGGAGTCCGGATTTGCCAGGCGCATTGGTGAAATCACCCACCCGACGCTGGTGCTCTGGGGGGAAGAAGATCGGGTATTCCCAATCGCCGTAGGCGAAGAGCTCCACCAGACTATCAAGGGGTCACGATTCATCCGAATCCCCAAGGCAGGACACATCCCACAGTGGGAACGACCGGATGTGGTCAATCAGGCACTCATTACCTTTATTCGACCCTAGCAAAGATGGTATGGTCGTGCGTCGTACATGCGGGCCTGTGCGTGTTTGAACACAGACAGAAAGACCAGCAGGGTTCTGCTGTACCGGAAGAGGTTTCCCGAAGCCTGCAGCAACACAATCGCAAACCACAGCATTCTTCACGACAGGGTCATCATCACTTTACCAAGGAGGGCACTATTATGAAGGTCGCGCATCGAACGATCATTGGGGTTACACTCTGCCTGACGCTCGGGTTCGCTGGATGCGCAAGCACCGGGAGCTCCAACGGCGCCAATTTTCTCTACAAAAACCTCACTGTCGCTGACGGCAGCGCCATCGCTGGTGAGGGCCAAAAGGTCCTCTACAAGGGAACCCCCTTGGCCCTCTCAGGAACAGGTATCAAAGTCGGTGACTCCCTCAGGGAGGTGCAGCTGACACAGATGGACTTGTCGCAGATCGGCATCACCGACACAAAGGGCAAGGGCAAGGTCCGAATCATCAGCGTCGTGCCGTCGCTCGACACCCCTGTGTGCGAACAGCAAACTCACTATCTGAGCGAAAAGAATAAGGGCCTCGACAAGATGGTCGAATTGGTGACGGTGAGTGTCGACACTCCCTTTGCACAGAAACGATTTTCACAGGAAGCCCATATCGCTAACGTCACGTTCCTCTCGGATTATCGGAACGCTGAGTTCGGGAAGACCTACGGGCTGTTTCTCAATGGCCCCCACATCCTGGCTCGTACGGTCATGGTGGTCGACGCTCACAACACCGTGCGGTATCTGCAAGTGACACCTGAACTGACCCAGTTGCCGGATCTCGATAAAGCCTTTGCTGTGGCCAAGTCATTGATCACCGCCAGCTGACAGAGGCAAGGTTACGATTGAGGCTAAGGCGACGAATGTGGAAGCCTCCATTCCCCCTTAGCCTCAGCCTCTATAGGCAACACACCTGATGGCCCAATACGATCTTCTCGTCATAGGGAGCGGGCCTGCAGGCCAGAAGGCTGCGGTCCAGGCCGCCAAGCTCGGCAAAACCGTCGGCATCATCGAGCGCAAAGTCGTCGTCGGCGGCGTCTCGACTAACACCGGCACCATCCCCAGTAAAGCCCTCCGCGAAGCGGTGCTCTATCTCTCGGGGTTCCGCCAACGAAACCTGTACGGAACCGGCTATCGTCTGAAAGAGACCGTCACGATCGAAGATCTCGCGTTTCGCGCCAACCACATCATCAAGAACGAAATTGAGATCGTGAAGGACCAGATGGCGCGTAACCGCATCGATCTGATCTTTGGAGAGGCTCGTTTCGTCGATCCTCACCGGCTTCTCATCCAACAGGCCGGAAGGTCGACCGAACATTATGCCCACGTGATCGTCATCGCCGTGGGGACCGTGCCGGCCAGACCGACCGACATTCCGTTCGATGGTCACACGATCATCGATACCGACGGCCTTGTCACGCTCAAACATCTTCCGACATCGATCGTCATTGTCGGCGGCGGTGTGATCGGCACAGAGTACGCCTCGATCTTAGCCATGATCGGTGTGCCAGTTACCCTGATCGACAAGCGGCCACGCTTGCTTGAATTTGTCGACGCTCAGATCATCGAGGCTTTGCAACGGCAGATGACGGACATCGGCGTCACGCTCTGCCATGAGGAGGTAGTTGTCGCGATCCGGAAAGAGCCAGATGGACAGGTCACAGTCTCGCTGAAACACCGGCCACCGATCACCACCACGACACTTCTGTATGCCATCGGACGCATCGGCGCCACAAAGCACCTGAACCTGGAAGTCGTTGGCCTCACACCGGATGCACGAGGCCGCATCATCGTCAACGCCCATTTCCAAACAGCCATTCCCCATATTTACGCCGTCGGCGACGTGATCGGCTTTCCCGCGTTAGCCTCGACCTCCATGCAGCAAGGCCGCCATGCCGCCTGTCATGCCTTTGGCCATCCCGACCACACCGACACGGACCTCCTGCCCTACGGAATCTATGCCATTCCTGAAATCTCCACGGTGGGACGGAATGAGGAAGAACTGGCCAAGGCAGAGCTTCCCTATGCGGTCGGCATCGCTCACTATCGTGAAATCGCCCGCGGGCAACTGACCGGCGATGACACCGGCATGCTGAAGCTGCTGTTTCATCGCCACACCCGCGCGCTCCTGGGCGTCCATGTCATCGGAGAAGGGGCCACAGAGCTCATTCACATAGGCCAAGCCGTAATGGCGTACCGGGGAAAGATCGATTACTTCGTCGACACGGTCTTTAACTACCCAACCCTCGCGGAATGCTATAAAGTCGCCGCCCTCGACGGCATCAATCGTTTACCGAGGCCCTGGCCCGATCCGATGCACGGTGAAACGTAAATCGCAAGAATGAGAAGACCGAACCCCCACGCATGGTACAATCTTCCCCGTTCATCATCTGAAATTCGTTATCCACAGTCTTCCGTTTCACTCATCATGTTTTACGCCTAAGGGAGAACGTACCCATGTCGTTTACGGATCGCCTCAGACAACTCGCCACACCCATCTGGGATGCCCAACTGACCCATCCGTTCGTCGTGGCGTTGGGCAAGGGGACCTTGCCGGAACGTAAGTTTAAGTACTACATTCTGCAAGACGCCAGGTTTCTCGGCGATCTCGCCCGGGTATTTTCTGCCGGAGCGCTGAGAGCGCCGGATTCAGAATCAGCCCTGCGTCTGACGAAGCTCGCCGAAGACACCATGGTCGTCGAACGTAGCCTTCACGAGGGATACGGGTCACGGTGGGACATGAGCGCGAAGGACATGACGGCCGTGCCCATGGCGCCGACGAACTACGCCTATACCAGGCACATGCTCACGGTTGCCCATACAGGCTCGGTAGCGGAGATCACCGTTGTCGCCCTCCCCTGCGCCTGGATCTACTGCGTCGTCGGGCAGCATCTCTTGAAGCATGGTCCGCCCAAAAGTGATCATCCCTATCGAGACTGGCTCATGCTCTACGCCTCACCGGAATTCGCCGAGGTCCAGCAATGGATGCGAAAGAAAGTGGACCAGTGGGCGAAGACGGCAGGAAAAGAAGAAAAACGCCGAATGGAAGAATCGTTCATGATCAGCTCGCGCTATGAGTGGATGTTTTGGGAGATGGCGTGGAATGAAGAGAAGTGGCCGGTGTGAAGAGAGGATGGGCAGGCAACAGGGCCGTTCCATTGCTCGCGCAACGCGCGGCCTCAGAAGGCCCTCGTTGGACGCGCGCAGTCTGGCCCAGCCCTGCTACCTGCCCCAAGAAACCCACCGGCCCCAGAGAGAGAAAAGGAGGAAGGGGTCAATGCAGGGGAGGGCCGTCTCGCGTGCTCGCAGAGCCCCCACGATGAAACAGTGGTCGCTCGATGCGCGCAGTTCGAGACAATCCTGCCCCTTGCCAAAAGATCAAGCCGGTCACTTAGAGGAATAGAAACACCCTGTGAGTGAAAAGACATACATCAGAGCGTTAGGAGAGGACGTGCGGAAACGGCACTTTCACAAGACCGAACGTGGCAAAGTGATGAATTTCGCGGTCCAGCTTGAAGTGAAGGTCGAGGGTGCCTGGCAGCCCGTGATCCGTTATGATTGCGCTCATGACTTTTCCCACATAGACCGTTACAATATGCGCGGGGAACAAGCAAAAGAGGCGCTTCAACTTTCATATGCTGAAAGTCTGACATTGGCGGACGACGATATCGACCTGAACTGGGAAACGTATAAAACGAGATTCTTGGAGGGTCAGTTTCCATGAACATTCATGAAAAGAGAAACAGCCTGCTAGGAATGGAGTTCGATCGGTACCTCCGGGAACACCCGGAGTTTGCCGACAAAATCCCCGATAATGCCCAGGTGATCCTCCTCCTCGAAGGGGATGAGGGATTCAACAAGTGGAGCGCGCGCATCGGCAAAGAACAAGCCGCTCAAGATCAGCCTCTTCTCTATGTGACCATCAAAAAGCTCGCCCCGGCCCATTCACGTATTGAGGAACTCAGCCTCATGGCCGGGTGACGCCTTAACGAAAAATAGCCAACAGGGACATCCCACCTCCAACTCACGTTACCCATGGACGCCGGGTTGAGAGGGGAATGGGGAAGCGGCCTGGTTAGGGGCAGGCAGGCAGCAGGGCCGTTCCATTGCTCGCGCAACGCGCGGCCTCAGAAGGCCCTCGTTGGACGCGCGCAGTTTGGCCCAGCCCTGCTACCTACCCAAAGAAAACCACCGGTCACCAGAGAAGAGAGAGGAATAAAGAACCTAAGAGCCGGCTTTCCCGACTCCCATATCTACTAAGACAGATGCTTGGCAGCAGCGACATTCGGAAAAGCCGTTGAGGAATTTCTGACAACGACGCTTGGAGTTGAATAAAGAAGACTGCCCGTACTAAATCTGGCGATTCCCTCACATTGCATGACAACCGCCGCTAAATGCTGTCGTTCAAATAGTTTGCTGAGCGCATCATTGATTCCTTTAGATTCTTTGAACACGTGTGGGTCACGTATGCCATTGAATCGAACAACAATTACGCCCGCTCGGTCAGGTGATAGCTGAGTGGTAACCTTTTTCTTAAGCGTTTTGTAGATATAGTCACGCAACTGCTTCGCGGTTTTACGCGGACCGTAACACCTAAAGACGACAGGATCGAAACTCAACTTGCCCTCTTGCTTGCACAGAAGAAAGCTCCTCGCCGGATGCTGTTGATCCCGTGCTAGCGCGTCGAGTTCTTCCAGTTCATACATTCGACTTGGTGCAGCCTTGAGCTCCAATGTCAATCGAACACTAGGATCAAGTTCGATGGTTGTTTGACTCGCATCAAGCGCACGGGTCAGAGCTTCTGACCACTGGTGTATGCGACCGGGGTCAGAGCGAAAGTCATTGACGAATTCAACCCTCACCTCGCCCCAAAGGTTGTGGGCCCGCAGCACTTCGTAGATCATGTCACAGGTGAATCGCCGACATTCGACGTTGAAATCTAGGCTGCCGCCACGCACGCGAAACTCGGGACATCTATCTTGTCCGAGAGGAGACCACTGAATGCCGAACCCTTGCAAGTAGTAATGCCACGCGGTATGAATCTCCATCATGAAATCATTATGCTGGTCTGTAAGTAGGTCGTTGCGGTATTTTGCCTTAACATCTTCCGGCATGCCGTGATGTAGAGAGGAGACCATTAGCGCATCGCCGACCATCTCGCGAATTCCTGTTGGCCACTTCTTCGGTATGCAGATCCCGCTTCTTGTTTCCTGGTCGAACATACGGAACGCAAAAAGCCATGGCCGAAGCTTTTGTGCCCAATTACGATAGCACCAACCGTGATTCGAGAGATCCTTATCAAGGTTGACTTGCGCCTTGGCAAGAGCTTCATGCCCCAGGAACCCTCTGAGTTTCCCGACGTACTTGGGAATCTCCGAATCCTTGATGTCATTGTTGCGTCGGATGAGAGGGAGATCTTGTTGAATCATCTATACCTAGAGTTCTTGGCAATACCCACGGATTCACTGACAATCTGTTTGAATAGTACTGCCAGAGTTATATGTGGAACAATGGACTGGTTTTTGTGTCGTCTGACCCACCTTAGCGGCTGACCACATCGCGGCGAATGCTGCCGCTTGAGAGGCTTCAGCCTGAGCATTCTGCGCTCTGACAGTTTGGACTTGGAGGGCAAATTGCAGATCTTTTTCCAAGTCAGGATGGTTCATGTCGCGTGACATAACGAAATTATAATCGCCATCCGCTTCACCGCAGACTCGAACCACTGGCACTTCTGTAACCGCCCCACTAGCCCATCTTGCTGTGAATCCTTTGAGCTGAAAGCAGCCTTTCTCGTCTCGCGAGTTTTTTTGAAGGGATTGCATCTCCCAGAAGGCCACAACGGGTACTATTCCTGATGCTGGTCCGCCTGACGTGATATATGCCCCGTCAGGTTCGGATGTCACTGTGAGTCGGACTCCTGGAGTAGAGCAGCCCACAATGGTTGAAGCTAGAACAAGCACAAAGAATTTGATTAGCATGGACTCCTCATCGGATAGCTTTCTCAAGCCCAATGGTTATGGTGAAGGGAACGTGAGGGCCATACGTGGATTCCCCTTAACCAATGGTTGCGAACGCGTCATGAGTGTTTGCCTGGGCTAGGAGTACGCCGAAGGATGGGAAAAATCAACCGTGCCCTGTGTGAATGATTCTAACAAAGTTGCTGCGTGAGCAAACGTCAGATACGGTTGAACCTCGGCGGGCTGAGGGTGTTGATTGCCCTACTGAAGGCTGCCTATTGGTTGAATACTGGGTCGCGGGCGGTGCTGGGGAGAGCGAACTTTTCCCTGGATGGGTTCAAAGACCCTGGCGGAGGAGGCGAGAGATTTAATTAGAGATTTGGGGAACGGACTCGGCGTGGGGAACCGTCTCGCCCGCATCGGACACACCGAGGCCTTCTTCACCCTTCGCCAAAAAAACAGAGCCGTTCTATGGCATCCTCACGCGTAGCCGTATCAGGAAGCCGCTCGACAACTTGAAGGATCTTCTGCTTCACCGTTTCAATGGCCATCACAATCACCTCATTCGCTTAATACTTCAGGGCACTTTCGGATGGGCGTCAGCTTAGCTCTCCGGCGATGTTGGCCAATTGAACTCCCCCGCTGGACAGGCTATGTCCGCTGAGTATAATGTGGCCCAGCGTTGAAGTGGTTTCCCGTCTCAAAGGATAACGCCCCAGGAATGAATCGTCTCCTGCTCACGGCCCTACTTGCCATCGCTACTCTCTGGACGTTTCCAGCTCATGCGGCATCGTCTTATGAGGAAAGCCTAAAGCAACTGGCGGAGGGAGTGATCGCCGATGCTGCAAAAGCGAAGAGGGACCGGCTGGCGGTGCTGGACTTTACGGATGCCAAAGGCGCAATTACGCCGATAGGACAGTTTTTGGCAGAGGAGTTGAGCACACAGATTTTGGTCGCCGGGGAACTCAAGGTCATCGATCGCACCATCGTAAGCTCGACGTTGAAGAAGTTCCATGTCACGCAACTCGAGCCGGCCCAAGCAAAATCGGTCAAGCGAGTCGCCAAGGCGGTCCATGCCGATGCATTTCTCACCGGAGCCTATCTCGATTCACCGGACGGCTTTCGAGTGACGGTGAAACTGCTCAGCCCAAGCACCGTGCAGTCGCTGGGCGCCACGCGCGGCATGATTCCTAAAACCGGCCCGCTGGCGGAACTGATCAAGGAAGCAAACAAACCGCCTGTCGTGAAGGTTGATCTCTCCGCCAAGCCGGCGCCACCGCCTGGTCTTGGGTCCCACAGTAATGAGCACTATCAGCTGGTCGTGACAGCCCTGCATAGGCGGGACAAACAGGTCACGATCGATCTCATGATTGAAAATACGTCATCGCGCGACATGAAAGTCCTGTGTCTGCTGCAAGACACCCTGCTCGAAGATGACCATGGCGCCCGGTGGAAATTGGAAGCGGACGACAACCGCGAGGGCCTCTGCATGCGCGGTATCGAGCTCTCTCCACGAGAAAAAGGTCAGGCCCTGTTGACCTTCTCAGCGCCGGCCGATGCAAACGGAAATCAATTTATCTTTCGTTATCACGAGAAGGCGCCACGACGGGATGCCATGTTCTCTATCGAGGGCCTCAAAGTCGAATCGGCTGGCGCCTCTCCGGCGGCAACCGACGCGATACCACCACCGTCTAATTGATACTCACATGAACATACAACCCATCAAACAAGTCTTGACGATTGCGGGGTCGGATTCTGGTGGAGGCGCTGGGATTCAGGCCGATATTAAGGCCATGTCGGCTAACGGTGTGTTTGCTATGTCGGCGATCACCGCCATCACCGCGCAGAATACGGAAGAGGTCATCGACGTCTTTGAGTTGCCGATCTCGATCATCGCGGCGCAAATTGATGCCGTGTTCGATGACTTCGATGTCGCGGCGGTCAAGACCGGGATGCTGTCCTCGACAGCTATCGTTGAGGTTGTGGCCAAACTCCTGAAGCCTCAAAATGTCACGAATCTCGTGGTGGATCCGGTCATGATCTCGAAAACCGGCCATGCGCTGCTCAAGCCGGAGGCGATCGATGCCATGAAGACACAGCTCTTCCCCTTGGCATTGCTGGTCACGCCGAACATCCATGAGGCCCAGCAACTGTCCGGGATTGAGATCAAGACGCTCGCGGACGCGCGTCGCGCCGCCCAAATCATTCACAAGTTCGGCTGCAAGTACGTGCTGATCAAGGGTGGTCATTTCCCGGCTGAACGAGGCACCGATCTGCTCTATGACGGCCGGCTCTTCAATGTGTTCAAGGGAGAATTCATCGATACGCCCCACACGCATGGCACCGGCTGCACGTTCGCCTCCGCCATCGCGGCCCATCTCGCGCGAGGCAAATCCGTGAATGATGCCGTACAGACTGCCAAGACCTACCTCACCGAAGCCCTTCGCCATAGCCTAGCAATCGGTCACGGTACCGGACCGACGAATCATTTCTATTTTCTCCAAGCCTAGTAGCAGGATGCTGAAACAGTCCGCCAGCAGCGTTCTCGGCTCATTGAAATCCTCAACGTACCGCCGAGGGTACGCCTCCGGTTTCGACTCGCCTGCAGCCTTACTGGACGAACTGTTTGAGCATCCTGCGGGAGTGTTTTCTTGGTGTGCTACACGTTCTGGCCAACGAATTTCCAGCATGTCAAAATAGGTTTTCTACAGCCGCTGGATCGAAGGACGACCTTATGGAAGAAGCCCTGACATTTCGTGATCGCCATGGCCACAGCATAGCGGCGATCTTGAGTACGCCTGACGGACCAACGACGCGGCTTGTCGTACTATGCCATGGGTTTCTCTCCAGCAAGAATAGCGCGACCAATAAGACCTTGACCCGCCTTCTCAATGAACAGGGCCTGGCAACCTTTCGGTTCGATTTTTTTGGTCAAGGGGACAGTGATGGACCGTTCGAAGAGATCACAACAACCCTGGCCGTGCATCAAGCCGAAACCGCACTCGATCTCGTCATCGCCAGAGGCTATGACCGAATCGGGCTCATCGGCTCAAGCTTTGGAGGACTCGTTGCCATCCTCACGGCGGCCCAACGCCGCGACCTCGCTTGTTTGGCCCTCAAATGCCCTGTGGTGGACTTTGCGGAAGAGCTTCACCTAACATTCGGAGCTGAAGAGTTGGCACGGTGGCATGCCACGGACACGATTCCGAACATCATGGGGGGGCCGGATCGGGTCCGTTTGCGGTATGGCTTTTATGACGACTGCCTCAGACAGATTGCCTATGGGCCGGCTGAACGAATCACCATCCCCACACTGATTGTTCAGGGTGAGCAGGACGAATGCGTCCCCCTCCATCAAAGCCGGCAATTGTATGACGCGCTGAAAGGACCTAAGAGGCTTGATCTTCTGCCAGGAGTCGATCACCAATTCACTCGGGAGGAAGATTTTCGCCAGATGACGACTTCGATCAGCGATTGGCTTATTACCCATCTGCAGGCAGAGGCCTCACGATGAAAATGACTGTGGCATTGCGGACAAATAATCAGACAACGGTAGGAGACCCAGTAGGATGCTCAAAAAGGCCGTCCGGCGAGGCCGCAGCCGACGACCGCACCGGAGGCGTAGCCTCTTGGCTACGTTGAGGATGTGGTCAAGGCGAGAACGATGCTGGCGGACTTTTTCAGCATCCTACTAGACCGAGCATGATTACCAAAGGTACCCAACAGGTCTTGACGGTTCTCTACCCCCTCTATAAAGAGGAGGTGTACCAGCGACGCGAACAGATGATGCGGCTCACAGTCGTAGGCTCACTGGGTCTGATCACGATGCTCTTCGCGTTTCTCTTGAGTCCATACAAAGATCAGCTGACGTTCCTCGACACCTTGTCCATCATGCTCGCGAGCGTGATCTGGTGCGGCTTGTTCTGTGGTCTGATCGTTCAACAACAATACCGGCACCGGCAGGCCAAACAAGTCCTGGTTCAGCTCGAACAAGCACTCGGGTTTTATGAAGAAGGCCTGGTCGAAGAACATCAGGCACTCTATCCCCAGGGGTGGAGGACCGCCTGGCTGAGCGATCGAACCGGCATCCTCTACTTCACCTCGCTGTGCTCGCTGACAGGATTATTCCTTCTCGCTCTCCTCTTCTCCTAACAGCCGTTACGATTTGGCGCAACGGAAGCCGGTGTAGCTGTTGCGAGTCTCAGGCGAGAGCGTAAAACGGCCATAGGTGAGGAGATACTTCGGCAAGTCGGACCACGATCCACCTCGTAGCACTTTGAACTGCCCCTGCTCAGGGCCTTGCGGATTGCGTTCCGGCGAGACGTCGTAATAGTTCGTGGCGTACCAATCTTGCACCCACTCCCAGACATTCCCAGCCATGTGATAGAGCCCATAGGGGCTCTTGCCTTGTTCATAGGACTGCACAGGCATCAAGACCTGGCTATAGCTGAACCGCGCACCCAACGCGAAATTTGCCAGATCTTTGCTTGGAATCCAATTGCCCCAGGGATATAACCTTCCATCCGTTCCTCTTCCCGACTTCTCCCATTCCGCTTCGGTGGGAAGCCGCTTTCCCTTCCATCGACAATAGGCATCAGCATCCGACCAATCCACGCCGATTACCGGACGATCGCGATGCTGCGACAGATCGACCCCGTTCCACTGCCAGGGCGCGAGACGGTTTGTGGCAGCAAGAAACGATGCGTACTGCCCCGTCGTCACCTCATGGAGATCCATGAAAAAAGTTGGTAGCCAGACTTGATGCTTGGGACGCTCATCCTCCAACGCCTGCATCCCGTCCATTCCCATTGCAAACTCACCGGCTGGAATCTTGGCCATCGGGGTTTCGGCTTGTGCCGCCTGTTCGACCGGTCTATTTTTTCGTAGGTTTTCAAGCTGGGCTTGCGCGAAGTCAGTACTTGCAAGCATGCAGATCAAGAGCGGGGCGAGGATAGAGACTCCGAGCGAGAACCGCATGGCGCAGTAGCATACACAAGCAAGCGCCATCGCGCGAGCGCCATGCGAAGTCGGAGTTGAGAAGCAAAGAGGATTTTCGGTGGAGTGGGCAGGATGGTCAAAACGGTCGATGTTCTCACCCTCCCAACCCTGGCGCGCCGAGACGCGTCTTTCACCAGGCAAGGCCGTAGCCGATGGCCACATCGTAGCCGTATCCGCTGGGGTACGTTGAGGATGTGGCCGAGGTGAGAACGCCGTTGGGGCCGTTTACACTATCCTGAGGATTAATGGATGATGCCGCCGACGACCCAATGCCGATCATCCGGCACATCGATGATCAGGCGTGTGAGATTCATCCGGGCTAGCTGCGCGCTGATTTCATCTTCCGTAAATGCCGCAAGCAGTGAGTTGTAGAAATCTCTCCTCAGAATGTCCGGAGCCCCGGAAGCATACCGATCAACCATGGCCTGTGCCTCTTCCGGCGATTCCGGTCTGAGCAGATCCATCACGAGCACAGGGGAGCCTGGCTTCACGGCCAATCGTAACTTGTGCCAAAACTGTAGGGGATTCGGCACATGATGCAGCAGACTATTGGAGATGGCGGCATCGGCGACATTGGCGCCGGCGAGATCTTGAAAGCGTTCACAGCGGAAGGCGATGCGACCGGACAAGTCAGCCTGTTGCACGGCTTCTTCAGCCAACCGCACCATCGGCTCCGACGCATCGACGCCGGTGAGATGGCAAGAAGGAAACGCCCGAGCGAACCGAATAGGAATGTCGCCTGGCCCGCAGCCCAGGTCGAGCACATGCCCTTCAGAAAAATCGGGAAAGTATTCGTGAAAGCGATCCACGAAACCCTGATTTTCCTTTTCGAAATCCGCCCGCGCATAGACCAGCGCCTGCTCAGGATCGTCCATCAGCTCCGGTTCGAGCATACGATCCATAGTCATTCACCCTTCATCATGCAACACGTTCCCCGGGCTTGACCACCACTTCGTCCCCTGGCCTCACCACACCCTCGCGCAGCACTTTTGCGTAGAGCCGACTCCATCCTGGGTTCAGTTTCTGGGACACACGCTTGTAGTCTCTGTCCCGAAACCACTGGGCGTTCTTGTCGCAGGGACTTGTGTAACTCACAACCTCTACCTGGACCTCTGGTCCGATCTGGAGCCGATCCCCTGGTGTCAGCTTCTCCCATTCAAGCCCTGCGAGGGTCAGATTCTCTCCTGAGGACCCGGCCTCGATCGAATGGCCCTCGTCCTGCAGCCGCTCGATCAGCTCTTGCAAATAGAGACAGATCGCACGATCGGGGCCGCCATGCACTTTGAGGTTTTGCTGCCGATCGCCCCCGACTCCGGCTTTCGTGATGATGGCCTCCGATACAGGCCGTTTCGGCACACCTCCGTCTGACACATTAATCTGGTACAGATGGGGATAGGGTGGTCGTCTATTCTCAGTCATCAACTCACTCCTTCGCAGGATTCTGGCATCAACAATTCCAACGCCACCCAGCCCTCTTGTTCACGCCGCTGCAACAACATGGCGCCGACCTTGGAGAATGCCTCGACGATCTCTCGTTCCTGCTCGATGAGAATGCCGGACAGCAAGAGCCGCGCACCGTGGCTCACGTACTGCGCCAATGCATCGCACAGCAGCACCAGCGTGTGGCGGTCGAGATTGGCGAGTACCAGATCCGGCCGTAGCTCGCCATGCCGGTCAATGTCCATCAGTGTATCGCACCGAAATGCCAGGTTGTTTCCGAATCCGTTCTCTGTGGCATAGTCGCGCGCGCAATCCACCGCCACAGGATCGCATTCTACTCCGAGAGCCGAGGCTGCCCCAAGCCGCAATGCAACCATCGCCAAAATGCCGCTCCCAGCCCCCACATCCAGGACGGACTCGCCGCCGTGAATCAGGTCTTCAAGCCATTCCAGCAACATCCTGGTCGTCGCGTGATGACCCGTGCCGAATGCCTGCTTCGGGTCGAGGATTATTTCAACATCGCTAGGTTGCAGATCAACCGGCTCCCAACTCGGCCTGATCACAATCCGCTTGCCGATCCTGATCGCCCTGACCGACTGAGCCCACTGCCTATTCCAATCTTGATCAGGTATTTCCTCAACACGAATGTCTCTTTCGTCCGAGACAGTTGGATCAAGTCCCTGCAACGTCCTGCACAGACGAGCATGGGCCTCCATACTCCACTGTGGTTTCTGCCAATAGAGATGGACAACCCCCTGTTCCTCCCATCCGCCTTGGATCGCAGGATCATTCAGCAAGCCGAGCAACTCTGCCGCATCAACGGTGGTCCGAATCTGGACATCGATCCATCCCTCTGACTTCATAACGGACTAGCCCGCATTACTCATGACGGTTGGTGGAGAAATCGCCCAGTCACGTTGCGAGACGGGCATGCGGAGCCGCGAGGCCCCGAGGCGTACTTGAACAGTGCGTCGAGGGAGCGAGTGGCGAGCCTGCCAGCCGAAGGCTCGTTGCAGCGGCGAATCCGCGATTGCAGCAGAAGCGCTCATGAGTCATGCGGGCTGGAGTTGACGCACTCTCCCCCTTCCAGTAAGGTCGGCGCTATGTTCCAGTCGCAGTCCGTGACGCCGGTAACGAAGGTCCATGCGCTGACTCGTCTGATGGCGAAACTCGACCGCGTGATCGCCCTGGCCACCGCCTCGAGTTCAGCCTTCACCCGCTGGCGTCTTATCCTGTTCATCGTGGGAGCGATCTGCACGGTCGCTTTCTATAAAATGGGATGGTATCAAGTCGGCAATGGAGCGGTTACCGCTTTCGTCGCCCTGTTTCTGATTGTGGCCGGTTATCATAACAGGCTCGAAAGTCGCTTGCACCGGCTTCGTCTCTGGAAACACATCAAGCTCGTGCACCTGGCCCGGCTCCAGCTGGATTGGCCTCAGATTCCCGCTCGTTCGTCGAGTGCTCCCGAGCACCATCCCTATGCCAAAGACTTGGACCTTGTCGGTTCCCACTCGCTCCTCCATCTGCTCGACACCACCGTCTCCTCATATGGGCAAGCGCGGCTGCAGTCGTGGCTTCTTGAGCAGCCGCCGGGACCAGACCAGTGGCTTCAACGCCGTCGCCTCGTACAGGAACTCATTCCGCGATCGCTGTTCCGCGATCGGCTGGGGCTCGAAGCTCAGCTGATCGGTGAACAAGAAATCAACGGCCGACGGCTGGAAGCTGTCCTGAATCATGCAGTCGGACTTCCCCATCTCACGACCATCTTAGCGATTCAAACCCTGCTGGCTGCCACCACTATCGGGCTTGGATTGTGTGCATTGCTCGACTGGCTGCCGAATTATTGGATGTGGTCCTTCGCGCCCTATGCCGTGCTCTATTTCTGGACCGATCAGGGCGAAGAGTTACTGGAACATGCGGTGGGTGTGCACTTCGAGCTGGAGAAACTGGGAGCGGTGTTGGGTTTTGTCGAGCGGCATGCCAGGCCTCGCCACACGGCGCTCTCCGACGTATGGGCGCCACTGCTCGCACCAGGCGTGAATCCGCCTCTGCTCGTCCGTCAAGCGGCCCGTACCCTGCACGCAATCAGCGTCAAAGCCCATCCGCTCATCCATCTCGCTGTCAACGCGTTCTGCCCATGGGACCTGTGGTTCACGTATCGGCTCCAACAGATTCAGGCTCAGGTAGCCACCCACCTGCCGACCTGGCTGGATCGATTGGCCGAAGTCGAGGCCGCTTCGGCGCTCGCGACGTTTGCCGCGCTCCATCCATCCTATCGCTGGCCGGACCCATTCACCGCCGATTCGCAGCGTCATGGAACGCAGGCCAAGCTGTCTGTCAAAGGCCTCGCCCATCCGCTGATTCCAGAGACGCACCGGATCTCGAACGATCTCGCCCTCGAAGCATTGGGAACCGTACTCCTGGTCACCGGCTCCAACATGTCGGGGAAAAGCACCTTCTTGCGAACCCTGGGCATCAATCTCTGCCTGGCTCAAGCAGGCGCTCCAGTTTGTGCCGATCTATTCGAGTGGACGTGGGTGCGCCTCGCCACCTGTATTCGCATAGATGATTCACTCGAAGCGGGTCTGTCGTTTTTCTATGCTGAGGTCAAACGCCTCAAAAGCCTGCTAGACGCGACGGCAGATCGATCCAGCCCACCGGTCATTTTCCTGATCGACGAAATCTTCAAAGGCACCAACAATCGTGAACG
The DNA here is from genome assembly GCA_038200765.1 of Nitrospirales bacterium. GTDB lineage: Bacteria > Nitrospirota > Nitrospiria > Nitrospirales > Nitrospiraceae > Palsa-1315. The sequence goes on along the minus strand of JBBRRK010000001.1, from coordinate 15,137 downwards.
GTTGATCGGAAGCCGTGCCTTCATTACGGCTCTCGCGCAAGGTAATGGATTTGGTTTGGTCACCACACATGATTTGGAATTGACCGATCTCGACAAATCGGTGCCAGGATTGCGGAATGCCCACTTTCAAGAGACAGTGGCAGCCGGCGCGCTGCAATTCGACTACACGCTCAGACCTGGTCCTTGCCCCACGACCAACGCGTTGAGAATCATGGAGCTGGAAGGGTTGCCGATCTCAGACGCATCACCCGACCCAATCATCTAAGGCGCAGTGTGAAGGCACCGATCAACACAGACCCACGCTCCTTACCACATCCACTCCGCGGACTGTTAATCGCGCAATTCTTTGGCGCGTTCAACGACAACGCCTGGAAGCTCATGGTGGCTTTGCTGGCCATCCGGCAAGCGACGGCGCATATGGCGCCAGGAGCTGAGCTGGAAGCGGCGGCACAGACGCAAACCGCGCTGACGTTCATCATCTTCACCTTGCCGCTGGTATTGTTGTCATTGGTCGGCGGCACCTTGGCCGATCGTCTGAGCAAACGCACGGTCATCATATCGATCAAAGTCGTTGAGGTGCTCCTCATGGGCGCCGGGACTGTTGCACTCTGGTTGAACCCCGCCGGCGGTATTCTGCCGTTGATCGTCTTATGCGGGATGGGCGTGCACAGCGCGCTCTTCGCCCCATCGAAATACGGCATTCTTCCCGAGTTGATCCCGCATGAACGTCTCGCTGCCGGCAACGGTCTGCTGGAAGTCTGGACCTTTGCCGCCATCCTGACAGGCACGGCAACTGGAGGTTTTCTCTTGCAGACCGCCGGTGACCAGCGCTGGCTCGCGCCTCTCATCTTAGCCGCCTTGTCAGTAGTCGGTCTGGTTGCCGCCTTTGCCGTTCCTCACGTCTCACCCGCCCGCACGACTGGCGGCGTGGGCTCGACGATCCGCGTCGCCTGGGCTGCCATTCAGACAGAACGCCTGCTGCGTCTTGCCATTCCCGGAGAGATCTTCTTCTGGACCATCGCAAGCCTCTTTGCCCAAAACATCCTCGTCTATGCCAAAGCCGTTCTGCATCTCTCGGATGCGATGTCGGGACTCCCGCTCACATTGTTATCCGTCGGTATCGGCATCGGCGCCATGCTGGTCGGACGGCTTTCCAAGAGCCGGATTGAGTACGGACTGATCCCCTTGGGGGCCACGGGTGCGGCCATCGCACTGTCCTTGCTCGGCGCACTGACCCCGCAATTGGTCGGAACGTTTCTGGTATTGGGACTCCTCGGAGTCTGCTGCTCCTTCATCTTCGTGCCGTTGAACGCCATTCTCCAATGGAGATCGCCACCCGATCGGCGCGGCGCCGTCATCTCGTTTTCCAACACCTGCGTCTTCACTGGAATCCTGTTCGGATCGCTTGCCGGCGGCTCGCTTGCCAATGCCGGTTTCTCAACGAGCAATATTTTCCTCATCACCGCCGGAGTAACCATCGGCGGCACTCTGTGGGCTCTCTGGCTGATGCCCGATGTGTTTCTGCGGCTGGTGCTTGTCATTTTGACCAATACGGTCTATCGCCTCCGCATTGTCGGCCAGCAACACGTCCCCCAATCCGGCGGGGCGCTGCTCGTCCCAAACCATATGTCGTTCGTCGATGGCTTCGTCCTCATGGCCAGCATCGATCGGCCCATACGGTTCGTGGTGGATGCCGCCTATGCGACGCACCCGTTGTTCAAATGGCTGATGACCGCCATGAAGGTCATCCCGATTGCTTCGACCGGCGGCCCACGCATAATCCTCCGCGCACTGCGCAGCGCAGGACAGGCCCTCGACGACGGAGAGATCGTCTGCATCTTCCCTGAAGGTCAAATCACCCGCACTGGCACGCTGCTGCCGTTCCGACGCGGCTTCGAACGGATTGTGAAGGGACGGCAAGTGCCGGTTATCCCCACACACTTGGATCGTGTCTGGGGCAGCCTCTTCAGCTTTGAGCGCGGTCGGTTCCTCACGAAATGGCCGGAGCGCATTCCATATCCATTGACGGTGTCTTTCGGCACACCGTTGTCATCGGATACGCCGGCGCACGAGCTCCGCGACGCGGTTCGCACACTCGGAGAAGAGGCGTGGCGCCTGCGAAAATCCTCTCGCCGCCCGCTGCATCGTGAATTCATCCATGCCATGAGACGGCATCCCTTACGCTTCGCCATGGCGGACCAGTCACGTCTACACGTGTCGTCGCTTCAAGCCCTGATCGGATCAATTGTACTCGCCAAAATGCTTCGACCATATTGGGAAGGCCAGCCCCATGTCGGCATCCTCCTCCCTCCGACCGTCGCCGGCGCATTAGTCAACGTGGCTGCTCCACTCTGCGGGAAAACCAGCGTGAATCTGAACTATACGGTCGGCAAATCTGGTCTCGAAGCCGCCGTGCGGCTCGCTGGTCTTCGCACGATCGTCACCAGCCGAGTCTTCGTCGAAAAGGCCAAGTTAGAGTTGCCGGAGGGGCCATCGATTGTGTGGCTGGAGGACGTCGCTCGCACCATCGGGACTAGACAGAAACTCGTCGCGAGCCTCCTCGCCCTCTGCGCCCCAGCGCGGTTGATCGAACGGGCCTGCGGGCAGGACCGCTCGCTGACAATGGACGACGTAGCCACCATCATTTTCAGCAGCGGCAGCACGGGGGAACCGAAAGGTGTGATGCTCTCTCACTTCAACGTCGACGCCAATGAGCAGGGAGCCAGTCAGGTCCTTCATCTCTATCGAAACGAGCGAGTGCTTGGCATTCTTCCGTTCTTTCATTCATTCGGCTATCTCGTTTTCTGGCTCGTCATGTTCAACAACGCAGGGATGGTCTTTCATCCCTCCCCCCTCGACGTCGTCGCCGTCGGCGAACTCGTGCGTCGCTATCGCATCACGTTCCTCGTCACCACGCCGACGTTTCTCCAGCTGTATCTGCGCCGTTGCACCCCGGAGCAATTCAGCTCGCTTCGCGTGGTCCTGACCGGCGCTGAAAAACTTCCGCCCCGGCTCACGCAGGCGTTTCAAGATCGGTTCGGCCTCGAACCCATAGAGGGTTACGGCATCACCGAATGTGCTCCCGTCGTCGCCGTCAATTGTCCGGACTTCCGAGCCGCCGGATACTTCCAACCGGCCTCACGGCGGGGAACAGTCGGCCAACCGCTGCCTGGCGTGTTTCTGCGCATTGTCGATCCCGACAGCTTCGACTCGTTGCCACCCGGAGCGCCTGGGATGTTGCTGGTCAAAGGCCCCAACGTCATGAAGGGCTATCTGGGACGGGAGGATCTGACGGCCAGTGCCATGCGGGATGGTTGGTACATTACAGGCGACATCGCGATGTTGGATGAAGACGGGTTCTTGACGATCACCGACCGGCTCTCGCGCTTCTCGAAGATCGGCGGCGAAATGGTTCCACATGGCCGCGTGGAAGAAGCGCTGCAACAGGCCGCCGGCGCCGATACGCAAGTCTTCGCCGTCACCGGCATTCAGGACGAAAAGAGGGGTGAGCGCCTGGCGGTGCTGCACACGCTGGATGACGCCCGTATCCCCGAGATCCTCGATCAACTCGCCGCCGATGGCCTCCCTAACCTCTTCATTCCGTCCCGCGCCAACTTCGTCAAAGTCGAGGCCCTCCCGGTGCTAGGGACCGGCAAGATGGACTTACGTGGCCTCAAACGAATTGCGATGGAACGACTGCGAGGAAGTACTGAGGGCTGAGTTATCAGAAAGCTGAGAGCTGATCGCCCCAATGACATCTCGCCTATGACCGGCAAGACTCTTATCGACTGCCATGTCCACCTCGCCGCGCTTCCGGATGGCGACAACGGCTGCTACATCTCGCCGAAGATGCTCAAGAGCCCGCTGTTTCGATTCCTCTTGTGGAAACACCAACTGTCTCCGTCGAACCCACGGGAAGCGAACAGGAAGTACCTCGACGATCTGCTTACCGAAATACGCGCATCACGTCACGTCCAGCAGGCCGTACTCCTCGGCATGGACGGGGTGTACGACCAGAACGGCCGGCTCAATCAGGCACACACGGATTTCCTGATCAGTAACGAGCACGTGCTCAAAACCGCGCAGGCCCACCCCAGTGAATTATTGGCCGGTGTCTCGATCAATCCGCAACGACGAGATGCCGTCGAAGAAATCCATCGTTGCGCCGACGCCGGAGCCACCCTGGTTAAAGTGTTGCCCAATGCCCAGCAATTCAATCCGGCTGACCGCCGGTACAAAGCCTTCTATCGTGCGCTCGCCGAACGGAAACTGCCGTTCCTCAGCCACGTCGGCTACGAGTTCAGCTTGATCGGCAAAGATCAATCGATCGGAGATCCAGATCGACTTCGTGTGGCGTTGGATGAAGGAGCCACGGTCATCGCGGCCCACGCCTGCAGTTACGGGCTCATGTTCTATGAGAAATTTTTGCCGACCTTTCAAGACCTCGCGAAACGGTATCCTCATTTCTACGCCGATATCTCCGCCCTGACGCTGCCCAATCGTATGCGTATGCTGCTGCACCTCCGCCACTATCCAGAGATTCACGAACGGCTGCTCTTCGGCACCGACTATCCCTTATCGGTCTTTCACATCGCAGCGTGGGGGCGTGTGGCCTTCGGCACGCTCCGCGATATGATTCACACGAAGAACCGATTCGACCGACAGGTGGCCGTCTGTCGAGGGTTGGGACTTGGGTTCCGGTCACTCGGTGAGATCATCGCGCACCCCACGTCGCCACATTTGCCCTAACCTATGGATCGAGATCAGATACTCTCCGCCCTTCGAGAAAGGATTCTCGCCTTCGCGACATTACGAGTATCGAGGGCACAAGCCGAGGATCTGACTCAAGAGGTGCTGGTGGTCCTCCATGAGAAATACCCCACGGTTGCAAACTTGACCGAACTGGTTCCTCTGGCCTTTCAAATCTTGCGGTTCAAGATGCTGGACGCCCATCGCAAGTCGCTTAGACGAGGCGAGTACAATCAGGAATCGGTTGATGACCTTCCGCTCGCCGATCCCGGCATCGATCCGGCGACGCAACTTGACCAAAAACAGCGAGTAGACCGGTTGTTGGCCGCCATAGGTCAACTTGGCGACCGCTGCCGCGATCTCTTCAAGTGGAAACTCGAAGGGGAAAGTTTTCCCGAGATTTAAACGATTATGGGGCAGACGTCGATCAATAGGATCTACACGTGAGACCTACATTGCAGCCGTGCTGGGTGTCGGAATCTATCAGGACAGTCTGAGACAGACGGCACAATCGGTCGCAACCGAAGAGGTAAAGACGGCGACACTTCAAGCTGTTGAGCCGCAGGCGAAAGCGAAAGCGAACCTTGCTCCAGCGATCGACCTCCCGAAAAAAGACATGACGGTCGACAAGCCGGCCAGGCTAGAACGGTTCGCATCGCCTCCATTGAAAAAAAGAACGAACTTCCAATGTGGCCGGAGACCGTGCGAACCGGCAAAGGGAACAAGACGAAGGCCACAGACAAACCAAAGCGCCTATGGCTGCGCTCAGTACATCCACCGATGAAATAACCTCGTCGGCAGAGCAGAAACTCGCAGCAAGCGCTGCACAACCATCCCCTGTGCCGGACCCAAACAATTACAGACACCAGCCGATGAACGAATCGCCTGCACCGTCGCACCGGCCTTCAGCGCTTTGTTCTACGGAGGAGCGCCAGACCGAACCGATACGCGCTCAATGGCCAAAGAGCAAGAACAGGCCATAAAGCCCCTGACAGAATCGGCCCACCGAGCAAACCGGCCTGAACAAGCACGGGAAGGACATTCACAACTGGATAAAGCAATGGGCACAGCCGCCCAACTCAGGCCCCTAGGACTCCGCTACAGCTTTGTAATTCTGGGAACAGCTGGGCAGGAGCGAGAAGTGGATACGAAAACGGCGTTGAAGAGTAGACCGTCGGGAGTTCTCACCGTGGAAGCCAATCAGGAGGCCTATCTGCAAGTCTGGGAAACAGTTGGTTCCTCACTGCCCCAACTGTTCTGACTCGAGGGAAAAACCGGTCAGATCTCTCTGAAGATGACCGCTGGTCGACGGCAACAGATTCCTCTGCCGATGGAGAGTGAGTCTCTCATTCTGAAGGTTCGTCTCTTCCGAGTCCCGTCCCAAAGCAACCACGAGGCAAGAAGGGGCCATATATGAGAGGCTCTCTTCCAACCAACTCCAAGAGTCCATCACGCCAAGCGGCGAAGCTGGCTCACAAGAACGCACCACCTACATCGTCAATCAAGATCCTTCCACAACCGCGCAGCTTGCCGTCGATATCATCCTCAGCCGGTAGCTGCAATGGCACGGCTTTAACCCGGACCATTCATGAATACCTGCTACATCGCCAGATCCTCTCGCGTTGGCGCACTTAGCCTGGTAACTTTGCCGCGAGAACATCGACTTTCTCGATGGACGGCGGGGTAGCGAGCAACTCACCGGCCTTTGCCATGAGTGCCGCCGCGACCCGGCCTGTCAGATGGGCCTGACGGCCTGCCTCGTCCGGAAAGGCGTCGAAGATGCCGAACGTGGACGGCCCCAAGCGGATTCCAAACCATGCCGTGGTGGCCGGTTCGGCCTGCACAATCGAAAGACTGGAGATGAGAAAATTCTCGACCTCTTTCTCTTTCCCTGGCTTGGCTTCCAGACGAACGAACAACGCGACTGTGACCATACCGTGCCTCCTGTGTTGTGTGCGTATGATATCTTCGCTATACGCCATGGTTGACGCTCAACAACTTGCATGTACTGATCGGCCTCTACCATAGAAACAGGCCTGACAATTTCCGGGTGGCGATCGTGTCGGTTCAAAGACTCTTCGACGATATTCACATGGTCGGATTGACCTGCGATATCGACCGGCAGAGTTCCATGATCGCTACGAGGGGCTTAGCCCTTGCGTCAGGGGGCCCCTGGGCTTCGCACACCCTTTCTCTCCCACTCAACAGGTGTGAGGGGATCCTGCTATTCCCCACACTCTTTTATCTTCCGCTCCTCTAACCCCGCAAGCGCTTCTTTTTTAAGGGTAACTTTCTCCGCTTTCTCATCCCCAGGGACGGTACGGTCCACGTCTAGTGCTTCTGCATATAAACGAGCGGCCTCGACACAGGCTTTACTAGGAGCCGATTTTGAATCACATGCCGCAATGAAGATGGTGCATGCGAGCGCAGCGATAACAGGTATGACAAAGCGCGTGGTCATTGTGTACATCCTCCAATATTAGACGCCTAACGACTGTGTAGACCGAGCGCCATAGTACGCAAAATAGGACAAAAATTTCCACTATGATTGTCGTGACGATTCAAAGACGTTTCAATCCCATCCATTTGATAGCCGAATCGGCGTGCGATACGGATGGGCCTACCGCGATAGATTGTGAGTATTCTGAATTCTCGTCGACAGTCAGAGTTTTTACGACCGCCATCTGCACCGCGTTATCGATCTTGGAGCCGTCCGACTTTTCTTCCGATCGCTTTCTGTAGTTTGTCTGCGGCTTCTGTGACAGTCATCTCGATGGTCGCAGCATAGAGCGTCACGATCAAGTCCCACTGACAGATGGAGCCCCATTCATGGGTCATGCCGTCTTGACACAACCTCATGCCAGGTAACGGTTTGTGCGTCCGCTTCTTGCGGTGCGCGCCGCATCGGGGAGCCCGTACCACATGCCCCGCAGCCTGCAGGGGTTTTTCGTCCACGTAGTAGGACCGCGTTCCGCCGTGCTCGGTGTGCCAGCCCTCGTGGACATACTTGATGGTCCAGCCCGTGTACCGGGTCTCATACAACATCATCATCATAATACGGAACGCCTCATCCACGGGCATTGCGCGCTCCGATGGGCGTCCGAGACGCCGATCCTGCAACCTCGCTACCCCCGGCATTGTCGAGCCCACTCCAGCGGCGAAACATCCGTTCCGTGACCTCTCACATCTCCGCGGCCTCCGCCATCGTAGTGTCCGCCGTTGTCGCTGTTCGTACAGCTACCTCAAAGCGCATCTGTCTCACCTCCAATGGTACCCTCGCCCGTGTCATATGTGGCCCTCCTTGAGGGCGCACCCTAAACCAGACAGATCATGTGCTACAAAAAGCGGACAAATGATGTGCTATCTATAATGAGATATCTTATATTGACAAGGCGTGCCGCTCGCGCTATTATTCGTACGATATCTCAGTTCGCATACAAGGGTATCTCCACACACAAGACTTCTGGGGCGCATCTCGACACAAGCCACCATCTGCTCAGGGAATAGAGGCGAGTCAGCTCGGCATGAGTTCCGGCCTGCAACAATATCCGCAAACATGAGACATGGTCGTACCCTGATAGCGATGAGCGAAAACAGGCCAGTCCCTCACGGGTCACCCTCTTTTAGCCGATAGACACGACACAATCATCAACGTATTACCAGTTACTCTACTATTTTCAGTCCGTGGACAATTTCCCATGGTTCACCATGTGCCAGTGCTGCTGATGACGACGCAGCCGTGGGCTTGAGAGGATACTCATGACACAAACGAAGGGGGAGGTTATGCATCTCGCGGAGCTGAAGCAGAAGTCTATTGCCGATCTCAATGAGGTGGCGCGTGATCTGAAGATCGATGGCGCGCCCAATCTGCGGAAGCAAGAATTAATTTTTGCAATTCTGCAGGCGCAGACCGCGAATAACGGCGTGGTTTTCGGCGAAGGCGTGCTCGAAACGCTCCCCGACGGATTCGGATTCCTGCGTGCTCCCGACTCGAACTATCTCCCCGGCCCCGACGACATTTATATCTCCCCCTCTCAAATCCGGCGTTTCAATTTGCGCACCGGCGACACCGTCTCCGGGCAGATCAGGCCACCGAAAGAGAGCGAGCGGTATTTCGCGTTGCTCAAGGTCGAAAAGGTCAACTTTGAAGACCCTGAAGTCTCTCGCGACAAGATCCTCTTCGATAACCTGACGCCGCTCTATCCCGAAGAGCGTCTGAATCTTGAGTTCGACCGTGAAGAATATTGCACTCGTGTGATGGAGCTCACGACCCCGATCGGCAAAGGCCAGCGTGGGCTGATCGTCGCGGCTCCCCGAACCGGGAAAACGATGATGTTGCAAGCCATCGCCCGGGCTATTCTCAAGAACCATAAAGAAGTAACTTTGATCGTGCTGCTTATCGACGAGCGGCCGGAAGAAGTGACCGACTGGCAACGGCAGGTCAAGGCCGAAGTCATCAGCTCCACTTTCGATGAGCCGGCCCAGCGCCATGCCCAAGTGGCTGAAATGGTGCTCGAAAAGGCCAAGCGGCTGGTCGAACATAAGAAAGATGTCGTGGTACTGCTGGACAGCATCACCCGCCTGGCGCGTGCCTACAATACCATTGCACCGCCAAGCGGCAAGGTGCTATCGGGCGGCTTGGATTCGAATGCGCTCCAGCGGCCGAAGCGGTTCTTTGGGGCGGCCCGCAACATCGAAAACGGCGGCAGTCTCACCATTATGGCAACCGCGCTTGTTGACACCGGTAGCCGGATGGACGATGTGATTTTTGAAGAATTCAAAGGGACCGGCAACATGGAAGTCCATCTCGATCGCCGTTTGGCCGACAAGCGGCTCTTCCCGGCCATCGATATCAGCCAGTCCGGGACGAGAAAAGAAGAATTGTTGGTGGACAAGGATCGTCTCAACAAGATGTGGATTTTGCGCAAGGTGTTGAGTCCGCTTGGGACGATGGAAGCTATGGAGTTTCTGATGGACAAGTTGCATGGCACTAAGACCAATCAAGAGTTCTTGCAGTCGATGAATCGATAATATCCAGCTTGTATCCGGTCGCTGAGACAGGATACAGTGACGCGCCTTCGAATGGGCGAAGGCCGATGATCGTGATGTTCGGGGGAGTGTGAATTATGAAGAAGGGTATCCATCCCGTGTATCGGGAAGTGGCAGTGCATTGCGCTTGCGGCAATAAATATAAGACCAGATCGACGGGCGGCGATATCAATGTCGATATCTGTTCAAATTGCCATCCGTTTTTTACGGGGACGCAGAAGATCATTGATACCGAAGGGCGTGTTGAACGGTTCAAGAGGAAGTACGCGAAGAAAGACAAGTAGCTCGAGAAGAGGTCATACGAGGGACCCTGCTTCGCTGAGGGGCAGGGTCTTTTTGTTTTTGTGCAATCAGGGGCGGAGCGCGAACCCAAGGGAAACGGGGCCATGGAAGCAGTACTGCTGAAAAAGTGGGAAGTGCTGGCCACTCGATACGATGAGTTGACGAATCAGCTCATGGATCCGTCCTTGATGAGCCAGCCCTCGCAGTTACACAAAGTCAATAAGGAACGGACGGATATCGAGCCGGCAGCTAAGCTGCTGGCTACTTATCGAGCCAACGTAAGACAGTTGGAGGAGGCCGCGCAAATTCTTGCAGACCCCACGGCCGGAACCGAGATGCATAAGATGGCGATGGAAGAGAGCGCCCAGATTGAACGCCAGCAGGCCGAGATCGAGCAACAGGCCCAAGAGTTTCTCATCCCAAAAGATCCGCGAGACGAACAAAGTCTGCTTTTTGAAATTCGTGCCGGAACCGGTGGTGACGAGGCGGCGCTCTTTGCCGGGGTATTGTTTCGCATGTACAGCAAGTATGCGGAGAACAAGGGCTTTAAGGTTGATGTGGTCGAAGCCACAGAAATCGGGGGCGGAGGCTACAAGGGAGTCGTTGCGCTGATTGAAGGTAAGGGCGCGTACAGTCATTTTAAGTTCGAGGCCGGGGTCCACCGAGTACAGCGGGTTCCCGTCACTGAGGCAAGTGGCCGGATTCATACCTCGACCGTCACTGTCGCTGTGATGCCTGAAGTGGACGAGGTGGATGTCCAGATCGACCCCATGGATCTTCGAATCGACACCTTCTGTTCATCCGGTGCCGGAGGCCAGAGCGTCAACACGACAAAGTCGGCTGTGCGGATCACCCATATTCCGACCGGTGTGGTGGTGAGTTGCCAGGACGAACGATCGCAGTTGAAGAATCGTAACAAGGCGATGCGGACCCTGCGGGCCAGAATCGTCGAGGCGGAGCGGGAGAAACAGGACGCGGCAATTGCGCAGAATCGCAAGGCTCAGGTGGGCACGGGCGAGCGGAGCGAGAAGATTCGCACTTACAACTTCCCGCAGAACCGGGTGACCGATCATCGGGTCGGTGTGACCTTGCATAAGTTGGAGCAGGTGCTCGAAGGCGACCTCGACGAATTCGTCCAGGCTCTGAAGGCGCAACGCCAGCAAGAAGTGGAGGTGGCGTAACATGGACGCGGTGGCTCCTCTTCCTCAGTCGGCAGGCCAGGCAACGCTCGGTGAGGTCATGGTCGAGGCGCGACGGTTGCTGGAGCAGGCCGGCATCGAGAGTGCGGAGCAGGAAGCGCTGTGGATCGTGGAGCACGTGCTCCATCTCTCCGCACATCATGCTGTTACCGACCGAGACCGACTATTGTCTTCCTTCGAGCTATTGGCCGCGAGAGGATTGACCGAGCGACGAGTTGGTCGTGAGCCCCTGCAATATATTTTGGGGACCCAGGAGTTTTGCGGGCTGGAGTTTGATGTGAACCAGGCGGTGCTCATCCCGAGGCCTGAGACCGAGTTGCTCGTGGAGTATGTCGCGCAACGGATTTCTGCTGATCGACAAGCCACCATCGTCGATGTCTGCACGGGTTCCGGGTGCATCGCCGTGGCGATTGCGCGGAGGAGACCTCATGCGAGGCTGATCGCGACCGATCTATCGAGTCCCTCACTCGATGTCGCCATGCAGAATGCCATTCGCCATGCGGTATGCGAGCGCATCACATGGTTGGAAGGCGACTTGCTGGGAGCGTTGGTAGGGCAGGAGCTCGAGGGGCAGGTTGATGTCATCGTCTCGAATCCCCCCTATATTGCAGAGGCCGATTGGGCGACACTCCAGCCAGAAGTGCGGCTGTTCGAACCGCGAAGTGCACTGGTGGCAGGGCCTCAGGGGACGGAGTTGCACGAACGGTTACTACAAGAATCCGGTCGATACCTGTCTCCCGGCGGCGCACTGATCATGGAAATTGGTGCTGGCCAGGCTCGTGCGATGCGCCGGATTGTCGACCAGATACCCGGGTACATGTTTCATCGGCTGGTCTACGACGAAGCGGGACTGGAGCGCGTCGTGATTGTGGAGCGAGTCGGGGTATAGACGATGGATCGTACGATCATTACTGGTGGGACGCCGCTTCGAGGAGAGGTCCAGATCAGCGGGGCGAAGAATGCCGCGCTGCCGATCTTGGCCTCCACCATTCTCGGCGGCGGCGAATGTGTGATTACCAACGTGCCTCGTGTGGTGGATGTTGTGACCATGGGCAAGTTGCTGGGCATCTTGGGCGCGAAGGTTCACTATGAGGGGAATCGTGCGGTCATGAATGCCGAGGTGATCACGTCGACTCAGGCCCCCTACGATCTGGTGAAGACGATGCGGGCCTCTGTGCTCGTGTTGGGGCCGCTGCTGGCACGATGGGGAGAAGCGACGGTATCGATGCCCGGTGGCTGTGCGATTGGGTCACGGCCCGTCAATCTCCATCTTGCCGGACTCGCGAAAATGGGTGCGGAAGTGTCCATGGAACATGGGTATATTCATGCCAAAGCGAAGCGGCTGACGGGGGCACAGATCTACTGCGACACGCCGACAGTCACCGGAACCGAAAATCTGATGATGGCCGCATCGCTTGCCCAAGGGACCACGGTTATAGAAAATGCCGCGAAGGAACCGGAGATCGTGGATCTCGCGAATTTTCTCATGAAGCGAGGCGCTCGCATTGACGGTGCCGGATCGGATGTCATCACAATCGAAGGGGTCCGTGAGTTGCACGGAGGAGACCACGACGTCATTCCCGATCGTATCGAGGCCGGGACGTATCTCGTGGCCGGAGCCATTACGCGGGGAGCGGTGACGCTCAATCGATGCCGCCCAAATCACTTGGACGCCTTACTGATGAAGCTGCAGGAAGCCGGCGTCGAGATACAGGTGGAGAAGGAACGAATTCATCTCAACGCGGCATCGTCACTCAAAGGAATCGATATTCGGACATTGCCGTATCCAGGATTCCCCACCGACATGCAGGCCCAGATGGTGGCTTTGATGACGTCCGCCGAGGGTACGAGTGTGATTACGGAGACGGTATTCGAAAGCCGGTTCATGCATGTCGAGGAGTTACGACGGATGGGGGCCGACATAAAGGTCGAAGGCAATCGGGCGGTGGTGGCCGGACCGACCAGGTTGGCCGGGGCTCCGGTGATGGCGTCCGATCTTCGTGCGAGCGCAGGATTGGTCTTGGCCGGTCTTGCAGCGGAAGGCACGACAGAGATTCTCCGGGTCTACCATCTGGATCGCGGCTATGAGCGGATGGAGGAGAAATTGCGTGGGTTAGGGGCGACGATCACCCGTCACAAGGAGGGTGCGGCTCCGGCCGACCATTGTTGACACCATGCTGACGGTTGCCTTGTCGAAGGGGAAAATGTTGGACCTCGCGCTGGACGTCTTTCGTCGGGCGGGCTATGCCTTGGGCAGCCTCTCCACCGAAAGTCGCCGGCTGGTGTTCCCCTGTCCAGAGATCGGCATGACCTTCCTGATCGTGCGGCCAACCGATGTGCCGACCTATGTGGAGTATGGCGCAGCGGATGTCGGGATTGTCGGGAAAGACGTCTTGATGGAGCAGGACAGCGACGTTTATGAGCCATTGGATTTAGGGTTCGGAGCGTGTAGAATCGCCGTCGCTGCGCTCAACGGGCAGGCTTCACGAGACCGGCTGTCCTCGAAAATTCGGGTCGCAACCAAGTATCCGAAGATCACCGAGCGGTATTTCAATCAGCGCGGGGTGCCGGTCGAAATCATCAAGTTGTATGGCTCGATTGAACTGGCGCCGTTGGTCGGTCTGGCCGATCGGATCGTCGATCTGGTTGAGACCGGTAACACGTTGAAAGCGCATCACCTCGTCGAAGTGGAGTGCATCGCGCAGTCCACGGCCCGGTTGATCGTCAATCGGGCGAGTTTGAAGCTGAAGCATGCCGTGGTGACAGAGCTGATCAAAAAGCTTCGGGTCGCCACCAGTACACCAACCGGGTCTCGAACAGCCGCTCCACGCAAGTCTCCGCGAGGGGCATGTCGAACGGTCAAGCGGATGCGCAGATGAAGATTGTGGCTTCCACCGAGCGAGCCTTTCTCCCCGCACTCAAGAAAGTGGCGTCGCGCGCCCGTGTACAAGGGGCTGCCGTCGAGAAGACGGTCAAGTCGATTTTACAAGCCGTGGAGGGGGGCGGCGATAAGGCTGTTCTCCGCTATACGAAACAGTTCGACCGCGTCTCCATGAAAGACACGGAGCTGCGCGTTACTCCAGAGGAAATCAAAGAAGCCTACTTCCACATACGGAAAGAAGAGGGCGACGCCCTCCGATTTGCGGCCCAGCGGATCACGTCGTTCCACGAACGCCAGCGCATCAAGACATGGATGTATCAGGATAACGGGGCGACGCTGGGGCAGGTGGTCACGCCGGTCGATGCGGTCGGGGTCTATGTGCCGGGCGGCAAGGCCGTCTATCCCTCGTCGGTCTTGATGTGCGCGATTCCTGCCAAGGTGGCGGGCGTCTCGCGTGTCGTGATGTGTACGCCGCCGCAGAAAGGCCTTCTCAATCCCTATTTGCTGGTCGCAGCCGACATCGCCGGCGTCACGGAGATCTATCGCGTTGGGGGCGTGCAAGCCGTTGGAGCGATGGCTTATGGGACCAAGACGATCCAACGCGTCGATAAAATCGTGGGCCCCGGCAACATTTATGTTGCGACGGCCAAGCGGCTCCTCTATGGCACCGTCGGGATCGATATGGTGGCAGGCCCGAGCGAACTGCTCGTCGTCGCAGATGGCGACGCCAAGCCGGCGCATGTCGCGGCCGATCTTCTCTGCGAAGCGGAACATGACGAAGATGCGCAGGTCTATCTCGTCACAACCTCAGCCCAGTTGGCGAAGGACGTGGTGCGGCTCATCGGTAGCCAGATGAAGGGGTTGCAACGTGAAAAGATTGCGGCGAAGTCCATCGCGCGCCATTCGGTTGCCTTCGTGGTCGCTACAATGGACGAAGCCGTCGATGTGGCCAACGAGATTGCCCCGGAACATTTAAC